>JAJPZA010000116.1 GCA_021204625.1 Clostridia bacterium
GAACCATATTATGGCAACAGGGTACAGGATAACGGAGGAGGCCGCAAGGCGGCTGGGCGGTGGAGAGACAATGAGTGACTAATATAGAAATTTTTAAAATTAAACAAGGTTACGATATGCTTGCGAAAAAAGAGAAATTGTGAGATATTTTCAGTTTTGTCGGGACGAGAGTTGTTTTTTGTCGGTTTTTGGCCGGAAATGAGTTCGCCGGGCAAATTGTGTATAATTCTTATTATTTTGAATTAATAAAAATTTGATTTTTCTTTGTGGCCTGTTTCGGTGAAACGAAAGAAGGAGTGTTGGCCTTAAAGTAATAAGTATCGTGAATTATGTGGAAGTGAAACAACTAAACCATATTGTATCCCAGGTAAAATCATAAACTTCACTAGAAATTCAATAACAAAATCACTATGAAAAGAAATTTTATGAAATTTGCTGAAAAGCTGGGCGTCGTGTGCATGCTTGCCGGCGGCGTCATGGCCGCTTTCTCTTTGGGATCCTGCGACAAGGAGCCGAAGGAAGAGCCTGTAACAGTCGTGTTCCCTGAGGCCAAGACACTCAACGTGTTGGCCAACACCACCGAGACTTTGAACTTCACGATCAACGCCGACTGGATCCTCTACTCGGACGCTAAGTGGGCGACCTTCAACGGCGAACTGAGCGCAGCGGGAGGGGCAGGAGATGTTACCGTCGAGATTGAAATCTCCGACCTCGGCCAAACCCTCGAGGAGACTTCTGTGGCCTATCTGACCTTGGCTGCTGGGTCCGAGGAGCAGGTGATCTACACGGTCAACCGTGCTCCCGCTGGCACCGTGTTCTCGATCACCGATGCTGACGGCAATGAGGTCACTGCCCTGACCGCGGGCTGGCGGGACTATGACTACTACACGATCTCGGCCAACTTCGTATTCGCTGTCTCAGATGAGAGCCGGCCCGACTGGCTCGAGACCGAAGACGCCGTGACTAACAGCACATACGATCCTTGCACGGCCGGCTTCAAGGTCGTTGACGACGCGACTGTCTACAAATACGCGCAGGAAGGCAAGATCACCTTCGCCAACGAGTCCGGCAAAATCAGTTTCGAATACCCGATCACTTTCGCCGGAATGGATGCGGACGGGATTGAAATCGACGGTGCGGGCCGGTGGAACTGGACGGTCAACAAGGACGGCACCGCCATTTCTCATGAAGGGATTGAGGCCGAGCTGAGTTTCACCATCACCGTTTTGAACGATGACTACGTGATCGCCAACGCCGACTACACTTATGCTGACGACTGGATATTCTATGTCAACGAGACGTACGATCTTGACTCCATCTATGATGACGAGGCCGCTGCCTGGATCCATGTGGTTTCCGATGACGGCAAGGGCAATATCTCCTTTTCGGTAGACGCCACCACCTCCGCAAGGAAGGCATTCGTGTTCGCTTTCCCCCGCGCCGTCTACGACGCTCTCAATGATGCGCACAACGGCTATGGGCTCAATTGGCTGCCGGGCGATGACGGTGACCTTGAGGGAGAGTACGACCAGTACGTGATCGCCGACATCGAACAGACCACCGCCTCCGGCGAAGAGAGTTTCAGCGCCTACAGCGGCACTACCATGGCTGAGATCGAGGTCGAGACCGAATGCCCTGACGGATACGACTTTTCGAGTGTATTAGCCGATTATTCCGGTGCTCATGTGGGCTACATTCCATGGCAGGTCGGGACCAGCATGATGGTCGCCGTCCTTCCTCTGCTGTCAGCGGACGTAGACGCCAACTTATGGGCTATGGATCCTGCGGCATACGATGCCAACGGAGACAGCTGCTACGGACAGTCCTACTACGACATTGAGGGAAGCGGATCATTCTATTCCGGCAATTCCAGCTATTGCGGCGTTCTGGTTTATCTCAACTCCACTCCTCAGGTCAATTGGTTCTACCTCGTGTTCAACAATTCTGACGCCGGCGAGACTTGGGTGCTGTTCTTCTACGGCGAAGGCACTGGGACTGACGAGTACGGTCTTGTCGCAAGGGTTTCCACCAACACTGGAGCGTCCTACACTGATGTCGAGATCGAGACGACCTGCCCGGAGAGCCTGAACACCCCGAGCCAGCGCGGGGCCTGCACTCCTAAGGACATCATCGAGGAGTACGGCACAACGAATGTGGGTTACATTCCTTATCAGAAGGGCGCGCAGTTCAATACGACCGCGACTCCGCTCGGCAGCGCCAACTATGCCGAGGGCTACGATTCATGGGACGAATCGATCTACACTTATGGCAAGAACTGGGGCTCTGACTATGAGGGTATCTGCGAGTATGAGGGCGGATCCTACGCCAACGGCGAGTACTTCGGCACAACTCTCTATTGCGTAGACAATCTGCCGGACGGCATTGACTTCGTATTCCTTGCGTACAAGGCTTCCGATGACGATGACGACGCCATCGGCCTCCTCTTCTTCTACAAGGACACAAGCTCCGGCGGCGATGAACCCACTACCAAGGAGTTCTGCGTGTACAACGGTGCCTCGATGGGCCAGATTTCATTCAACACTGAATACACCGGCACGACCTACGATCTGACCGACATTCTCGCCAAGTACAACCCCGCCGCAACCGGATATATTGACTACGCTCTCAACACAAGTTACAACGTTTCTTTTACCGACGTGAGCACTTCCGATGAGTGGATTTACGATGTCAAAGCCTATACCTATAGCGGAGAGAGTGTCCTCAGTACACTTGTGGAGCCTACCAACGGCTACATCAACGGAAAGAGCATGCCATGCGCGAATGTCTATGTGGAGGAAGATCCCGAGACGCTGTTCTACCTCGTGTTCAACGACGGCACCAACTACTACCTCTTCTTCTTCACTACCGACAAGGTTCCTTCCGATGGTGGGGATGACAACGGCAATGACGGTGACGAGAATTCTGATCTGTTCGTGGTTGTTGGCGGTGATTACAGCACGACATACGAGCTTACGGATGAGTTTTCGACAAGCTATACTCAGTACGTTTCACTGTATTCCACGCTTTCTACTCAATACAACACGACAGACATACAGTGTCTCAAGTTCAGTTTCCCGGATTCCGGGGGCGCCACCTTCATAATCGCTCCGCTTCCTCTTAGCTCATCCAATGAATGGGCTTATGACGGGCAGTTGTATGACGGCGATGGTGATCTTGCTTCCTCATGGGGTGGAGGAACGATTGAGGGGACAAACTACTATTCCGGCAGTTCCTCCTATCCTGCAGTGAATGTATATTTCCCTGGCAGTGGTTCATTACCGTTCTATGTGCTGTTCAACGATGGAACCAATTATAGGATTCTGATCCTAACGGACATGTAGGCAGACCTGCGTAGTCGGTGACTCCGGCAATTGACAGTCCGCCGAGTCACGGTAAACGTTGATATTGCATCAGGGGCGGTTCGTTCGCCGGGCCGCCCTTATATTTAGACATGGTCTGTCAGAATTATGGATAGACCGAAATTTTGCAAAAGCGGTTGTGTCTTGAGATTTTCCGACATATACCGGCCGCAAAACTGAGCTATGAAGAGTTTGTGTGGTCTGACTGATCTGCCGAAACTTAGTCTATGGGACGGCTAAACTAACGCTAAGTAAATGTTTAAAAGACGAATAATGAAGACACATATCTTGCCGTTACTGGTTATTGCCCTGATCAACATTCCGTTGGTACTGTCCGCGCAGAACAGGATTACCGGGCGTGTGATCTCGGCGGACGACAGCGGGCCGCTTCCGGGCGCGTCGGTGACGGAGAAAGGCACTACCAATGGTGTGATTACCG
>JAJPZA010000126.1 GCA_021204625.1 Clostridia bacterium
TTGACTTATATCTGACAGCCCGAAGGCTGGTGTTTTCCGATTTCTGCAGGCTCTTGCAAAGCCTTTTTTCCGCCCTGCCGAGGCCTTTATCCGGCCTTTGCGGGCTTTGTTTCCGGGTCCTTTTCCGGGGCCCGCTGTTTCCTGCGGCCCGGGCGGGCGGCGGAAACTGCCTGATCTGACGCTTATTTTGACCGCCTGCGCGGCTTGACATTTCCCTCATGCGGATTTACAATAATGGCATGATTGAAATATACATTGCGGCGCTGGTAATACTGTCCGTTTACGTCATAGCATTAATAATAGCTTTCGTTGTCATGTACCGCCAGAGGTACAGAGAATATCTCGTAAGCTGCGAGGTTGACAAGGATCTTGCCGACCCCGCTACCATGGTCTATGATTTCATGGCTGTGGACATCTCTGCTGAGACGGCTGCGATGGAAGGCGGCAGCGGCCAGATAACCATAGATGACGTCATGCACGCTTCCGCGCTCAACGCCGAGGTCATGTCCAAGATAGAGACCAACGGCATAGATGAAATCCGCGGCTACTACGTGCCCAAGGATTTCTGACATCCGAAACGATTTCCACAGGGGAGCCTGACGGCTCTCTTTTTAATTATCCGGGAACCCTTCAGTCCGCCGCATTTTGAGGGAAAATCCGCGGACGGAGGGAGAGGAATGTGTAAAGAAAGGGCCCTGCACAAAAGCAGAGCCCTGTTTTGCACATTGTTCCTTATGCCTTGCCGACGCTTCCGAAGATCTCCATCTTTTCCTTGACGGTGTCCTTTATAGCCTGGGCGCCGGGTGCGAGGAGCTTTCTGGGGTCGAATCCCTTGCCGATGCGGTCTTTGCCTTCTTCTATGTATTTTCTTGTTGCAGCTGTGAACGTGATCTGGCACTCAGTGTTGACGTTGACTTTAGCCACGCCCATTGAGATGGCCTTCTGCACCTGCTCTGTGGGGATTCCGGTGCCTCCGTGAAGGACGAGGGGCATGTCGCCGACCTTAGCTTTAACGGCCTCCAGGGTTTCAAAGCTTAAGCCTTCCCAGTCCGGGGGATATACTCCGTGAATGTTGCCTATGCCGGCTGCGAGCATTGTAACTCCGAGGTCCGCGATCTTCTTGCACTCCTCGGGGTCCGCGCACTCTCCGCGCGCGATGACGCCGTCTTCCTCGCCGCCGATTGCTCCTACCTCAGCCTCAAGGCTAAGGCCCAGCTTTGAGCACACGTGCACGAGCTCCGTAGTCTTGGCGATGTTCTCATCTATGGGCAGATGGGAGCCGTCGAACATGATTGAGGAGAACCCGGCCTTGATGCACTTGTAGCATCCGTCATACGTTCCGTGATCCAGATGAAGGGCCACGGGAACGGTGATCTTCATCTCATCTATCATGGCGGCAACCATTGCGGCGACCGTCCTGAATCCTGTCATATACTTTCCTGCGCCCTCGGAAACTCCGAGGATAACGGGAGAGCTCTGCTCCTGCGCTGTCTGGAGAATAGCCTTCGTCCATTCCAGGTTGTTGATGTTGAACTGGCCTACGGCGTACTTTCCGTCTCTGGCCTTTTCCATCATTTCTTTAGCTGATACTAAACCCATAATTCCTCCAAAGCGATACTTTATCTCTTTCCACAAGTATATACCATGCGGCCTTCAATTACAAGCAAATTTAAAAAATGTGTGCGAATTCCAAGTGAAGATTTGATAAAAACTTCATGCCGCTACAGCATTGTGCATTAAATCTTATGCCCGTGAAAATACCTTTGCCCCAACACGCATCCAAACCTGCGCATCCTGCATACTGCCTTCCCGACACTCCCCGGGCATCTGCCTATTTTTTCCCTGCCTATGGCAGCACACCGGGCCGCAGCACATGCGCCTTGTTTCATCACGTTTCCGGACGGGCTGCATGAAGCGACGTCCTGCGGAGACGGAGGGCCCCATGTCCGGGCCGCCCCGGAATGCCGGTGCAACGCCCGGCCTGGAATGCCGGTGCAACGCCCGGCCTGGAATGCCGGTGCAACGCCCGGCCTGGAATGCCGGTGCAATGCCCGGCCTGGCCGCGGTCGCGCCGGGGAGATACGCGCATGGCACAACTCCTGCGTCATACAGTCCGGCAATGCCCTTGCATATGCAAAGGAACGCCCATTGATTTCACATACGAATTCCGGGCGAAGCTTTGCTAAAAACTTGCTCTCAGGCCCGGCATTGTGCTATACTCATTCCGCTGGAGAAAACGCACGGCGCCTGTGGCGGACGCCCGCTTGACAGCAGGGCGCATATGGCCAGGCGGCAAATCCGGCGCATAGCTAAAAACACTGAGCGAGGTAATGATATGCCTGAAGGCTGTGACAACAACTGCGCTTCCTGCGGAGCCAACTGCTCTTCCAGGAAGGAGGGGTTCAAGAAAAATCCTCATCCCATGAGTGACATAAAGAAGGTAATAGCTGTGGTCTCCGGAAAAGGCGGAGTGGGCAAGAGCATGGTCTGCAGCCTCATGGCGGCCGCAACGCAGGAGAAGGGCCTTGTGACGGCCATAATGGACGCCGACATAACCGGCCCCTCAATCCCCCGCATGTTCGGCGTGTACAGCCGCGCCACCGGCGACGAGAACGGCATCCTTCCCGTAATATCCAAAGAGGGCATCCAGATCATGTCCATGAACGTCCTTCTGGAAAACGAGGACGAGCCCGTTATCTGGCGCGGCTCCCTCATTTCCGGCACCGTTCTCCAGTTCTGGACGGACGTCATATGGACGGGCGTCGATGTGATGTACATTGACATGCCTCCCGGAACGGGCGACGTTCCTCTGACCGTCTTCCAGTCCCTGCCCATAGACGGCATAGTTGTCGTCACCACTCCCCAGGACCTGGTTGGCATGATAGTCCAGAAAGCCGTGAATATGGCCGAAATGATGAACATTCCCGTCCTCGGCATCGTGGAGAACATGAGCTACATCCAGTGCCCGGACTGCGGAGCGAAGATTCCCGTCTTCGGCGAGAGCACCGTGGAGGAGATTGCCGCCGAATACGGCATCCCCGCCGTCGCAAAGCTCCCCATATCCCAGGAGCTCACAAAGCGCGCGGACAGGGGAGGGATAGGCACCACCTTCGGCTACCTGGACGGTTTCCTCGATTCCGTCCTCGCCCAGATTCCGGACCCCGCTCCCAAAGAGAAGAACTGACGCACAGCCATCCAGCGCATCCGCAATGCATAAAGATGCGGAGCGTAAAGATGCGGAGCATAATGCATATGGACGCACGCATGCGCATGCGCGCGGCACATCTGAAAACAGGCACACAGAAGGCGCAACCCAATGCGCCTTTTTCCGTGCCCTGGAGTGCACAAAAGCCGTAAAAGCGGCACATATCCGTGCATTTTGCAGACTGTATAAAAATCCGGTCTCCAGTCTGGCCCCTTGTAATTTTACATCCAACATATCCGGCCATTTTGCGAAGCGCATTTCTGGTAAACAGCTTTATAAACATATATTTATTACATTTATACAATTTCGCGACATGTACCAAAATCATAAAAGCCAGATCAAATCCGGAGTGAACGGCCAAAAGCTGAAACATATGTTTCTACTTAAAACTGTTCCAAAAACGCCCGGACGGCTTGCTTGGAGGCATTTTTCGCCGCTGTGTGTTTCATGGCTAGAGGGAGAGAAAGGGCAGTTATCTTATGATCCTTCCACATGTGCAGCCTGCACATAGGAAGGCATGAGCAAAATGCACAACGCTTGCATAAAAAGTGTATATTATCTTTTCTGCTCGGGCATTTGTGCAAACTGAACATAAAACAACAGAATATCGCATAATATATTGGATTTTAGACATAAATTTTTTTCATGACGGACACGGCGGAAAAGGGGCGGAATTGCCCCTTTTTCTGCCATGCGGCGTATTTTATATGCAATATGCAATTCTTCGGACATATGGTATTATCCACACTAAAGCAGCCATGGAAGGGCTGCATGGAAGACTATATATCATACGGAGATGCTTAGATGAAAGAAAAAGCTAAGAAGGCCGCGGCGGGGATTTGCTTCCTCGCATGCGCCGCCCTTGCCGTATCGGTGCCCCTTGCGGGATGCACGGTCGGAAGGCCTGTGCAGTACTGCACCGTGACATATGACAGAGGCAACATAGACGAAGACGCACTCATATCCGGATGGCCGGAGAATGAGAGGGTGGAGAGGCTGGACACGGCCACGAAGCCTTCGGAGGCGCCTAAGTCGGAAGGATGGACTTTTGACGCCTGGTACACGGCCCCGGCCGCCACCATTCAATATGACTTCTCTTCAGTCATTACGGAAGACACAACAATTTACGCGCACTGGACAAAGGACCAGGATGGCCCTGAACCGGATCCAGATCCAGAGCCTGTGCCGGATCCGAATCCGGGAGATGCCACCGGGGATGACAATCCGCCGGAAGACTATGAGCCGGATGGGCCGGATGATTCAGAGCAGAATCCCGCGGAGCCCGCAGAGCCGGACATTCCCATGACGCCCCTAGAGCCCGCGGAGCCGGACATTCCTATGACGCCTATAGAGCCCGCAGAGCCTGCGGAGCCGGATACACCGGACACTCCGGAAACACCGGATACTCCGGAACAGCCGGAAGATCCGTCGCCCGCTCCGGCTAAACAGGAGGCAGACATCATCCTCTTCGCAGGGCAGAGCAACATGGCCGGAAGAGGGGATTACACGCAGTATACAGGGATAACCGCAGAAGTGCAGGAAGGGCACGGGTATGCGTATGACATGCTTTCCCAGACACTCACGGCAGTCAAAGAGCCATTCGGCTATACGCAGAACAGCCTGCAGCCCGGATATATGGCGGAGACGTCCAAGTCCGGCAGCATGGTTTCTGCCTTCATAGAGTCATATTACGCAAAGACCGGCAGGCCCGTTGTGGCAGTCTCTGCATCGCACGGCGGAGCCCCTGTTTCGGCATGGACAAAGGGCGGAGCGGTCTGCACGGTAAGCGGCCAGTTAAGCATATACTGCAATTATTATGATGACACTCTCCAGCGCCTGTCCGGCGCGGTGCAGTGCGTGGAGGAAAGCGGATTCCTTTCATTGCGCGCCGTGTACGTCGTATGGCTGCAGGGAGAGGCGGACGCAGACCAGGGAACACCCGCAGAGGCATACATTTCCACTCTGGATTCCATGTACACCAGCCTTTCCGCAGACCTTGCCGCTGAAACAGGCGAAGCCGTATCCCACCTGTACATGATACCAATAGGAACATATGAAGGCCCGGACACGGAAAAGGCCGCAAGATACGGAACCATCCGTGACGCGCAGGTCCGGTTCTGCTCCGCCAAATCATATGCAGACTGCATAACCCTCGGCATGCAGGACCTCACGTCCTCCGGCACCGGTAAGTACCTCAAGGAAGACCGTTATTTCGTGCACCTGAACCAGCCCGGATATGAGATTCTTGGCCAGAATGCCGGAAGCAACATGGGCAGGCTGGTTTCCGGACAGGAGGCATACCTGCAAAGATACAATGCAGCTACAGACTCATGGTACGTGCCTCTTGCGGTAATAACGGATATTAACTCCGGAACAACCATTCCCGGAGAAAATGAAGGCATCATTCCGCCGGACAGCGGAGAGAATGAGACGCCCGGAAACGCAGGCGGAACGGAAGAGCCTGTCCAGCCCGGAGAAGGCACGGAAGAGCCCGTCCAGCCCGGAGAAGGCGCAGAAAATCCAGCCATTCCCGGAGACGGAACAACGGACCCCAGTGAGCCGGAAGGCGGTTCCGGGGAAGTAATTCCAGGCGGATCTGAAGAAACAGCACCGGAACCCGGAAACAGCGGCAGCACTGAAGAGCCGGTACAGCCCGGCGAAGGCGCAGAAAATCCCGGCATGCCCGGAGAAGGTTCCGGAGAAGAGACCCCCGGAACGGGTGAAGGCACAGATGAAATGCCCGGAGGATCCGGGGAAGACACACCGGATGTAAAGCCCGGGGACGGAGAGCAGGGCACGGAAGAACTGCCTGGCGGCGGCACCGGATCTGAGGAGGAAGGCGGCAGCGGAACAGAAGAGCAGCCTGGCCAGCCGGGAGACAATACAGAAGACAACAACCAGCCAGGAGATGGGGAAGGCGCAGTAATGCCCGGCCCGGAGGAAGGCGGAAACAATGAAGAACAAGGACCAGAGGAAGGCTCCGGAGAGCCTGCGGAGCCCGGAAACGGAGAGGGTGAAACAGGCGGCACAGAGCAGCCCGGAGAAGGCGGTGAAACGGACATAGTACCAGGGGAACCCGGTGTGGACGAAGGGGAAATCCCTGAACCCGGCCCCGGAGACACAGGAGATGAAGCGGCTGGCCCCGGTGAAGACGGAACGACAGAGCCTCCCGCGGAAGGCCCTGCAGACGGGGAGGAGACGGATCCCAACTCCGTAAAGGTGGCTGTGGACACTGCCGGAGGCCTGATAGCCGTATCCGAATGGAACGATGTGCAGACCCTTGGGGCTGTCCTGCAGCTGCCGGACAATTATGACCTTCTCACGGACCGCACGCTCAAAGGATGGTACTGCACCGTGGACGGAGGGCAGACATATTCAAAAGTGACTTCCACAACCAGGGTGCAGGCCGGAATCACAGTGGTTCCGTACTTCTCCAATGAGTTCTACAACCTGCAGATAAACAACAGGGACAACAACTCCACGCATGTTCAGGATGCCGGCCCTTCATGGGGCAGCAGGCCGGTGACAAGCTATGACAACAGCTTCGTGACGGCCGCAGAGCTGAACACGTCCGATTATTCCGAAGACCTCACAATATCCTGGACAGGCGCCAGCGCAATCTCTGACGGAGTCTGGTTCAGACTTCTCACCCATTACACACTGAGCTCCGGAAACATCCCTCATGATTACTTCAACGTGTTCTATGAGCTCACCAACCACGGCTCCGATGACCTTACTGTCACCATCTTCTTCTGCACAAGCGGATACCCCGGCCTTGCCTCCACTAACGGGGACACGGACAACATCTTAGGGTCCGTTATTGCAACCATTCCAGCAGGGCAGACAGTGCAGGCTGTAATACCTCATATGCTCTACACAAGCGCCCACAGCTTCCAGAACTTCCCTACGGCCATTATGATAGGAGACTATGATATGAACGGCAACCGCCTCAGCGAAGACGTCCATACATACAAGGACTTCGAGCTTGGCTTCGAGCTCGGCATGTACTTCTCCAACACCCTGACGTTCGCCTCCATGGAAGGCGGCTCCGTCTCCGGAGACTATTTAGCCGTAAGCGGCTCCGCAGTAACCTTCGACGAAGAGACCGGCACGCTCGTGGTTTGCAAGGGCAACACCATTCAGTTCCCGGACGCATCCTATGTAACCGCTCCGGACGGATACGTCTTTGACGGCTGGTACCTGGATGAAGACTGCACCAAGCCTGCAGGCACCGCGGTGTCCGTATATGAGGATACAACGGTATACGCCAAGTGGAGCAGCTTAAGGACAGAAGAGGAAGAGTAACCCATGACACAGCAGGCTTTCATCCGCAGGACGGATGAAGGCCCTGCAAAATCCACGGCAGGAATCTGCATCCAGTAACAGATGGAGAACCTGCTGCACAACACAGCTTACAGGAGCATCGCCATATGGACAGCCGCGCAGCGAATACAAGCCGCGCGGCTGTTCTCCATACTCCGGAGATTTTCCAGGACTCATATATAAAGGAGCAGACCCCGGTCCGCAGGCTTCTAATACAGAGTGAATCAAACACCACAGTGTAACGGAATGTACACACAGTTTTGGATGGGAGCGGAAAATTTCAGCCAGGAATCCGGGTCCGGCGGGCATGGAATCCGTGTGCGGGAAGGGATTCCGGGAGGGGCGGAACTCCGGTGTACACAGAACAGAAATGTGTACGGATTTTGTGTAGGACGGAGCTTTTTCCGGGCGCAAAACAGGGGATTTGGAGGCAAAAATGCCTAAATCTGCAATATATATTGATAAAATCTTGTGCGCAAAAATTTCTTAAAGAAATTTTGACAAAGTGCTTGACAAGCCTTTTTGCGTGTGCTATTATGTGAACATAAAGGGCGGAACGGTACTGGAATCCGCTCCGGGGACGGAAAGGGAAGCGTGTTGGGAAGGAGAGTTTCTCCCATGAATCCGCCGGAGGTCCCGCGGGCAGGATGCAGGGCCGTGTCCGTTAAGTTATCAATCCGCGTGAATACGCTTTGGAAGAGGCTGCCATGAGACCTAAAGATGAAGCAAGAATTACAAGGCTTATGAACTACATACAGCAGTACCAGCTGGAGAACGGCAAGGCGCCCACCTACCGCCAGATCCAGAAGGACCTTTCCTACCAGTATCTAAACTCCGTCACAAGGGATGTCGCGAGCCTGAAGGAAAGAGGGCTCATCGTGATGGACGAAACCGGCCCGTGGAAGAGCATCTATATTCCGGACAACCTCAGGAAGGGCAAGACCATAAAGGCGTCTCTTCTTGGCACATGCGCCTGCGGCGAGCCCATGACGGCCGTAGAGGACATCGTTTACACCTGCGCCCTTCCGGTGGAGATATTCGGAGAGTCCCCGAGGTTCCTTCTCACGGCGAAGGGCAGGTCCATGATAGGCTGCGGGATTTACAACGGGGACATCATGGTGGTGCTTGCGCAGGAGACTGCGGATCCCGGTCAGATTGTCATCGCCAGAGTGCATGAGGGCGAGGACGCCACGGCCAAGATCCTTGCGAAGGATGAGAACGGATACTATCTCCGCCCCGCCAACGACGAGCTCAACGAAGACGGCACCAGGAAGTACAATGACATACATCTGGACGGAGACTGGAGCATTCTCGGCGTCGTGACGCACGTCATACATCAGGCGCGGCTGGAGCAGCCGGTATAAATCCCGGCCCCGGCAGGGTTCATGCAGAGAAGATACGCGAGAAGTTATATTGCAAGGTGGATGGAAGATGAGCGCAAAAACAGTATTACGCTGCCCGGTCTGCGGCAGGGAATACGGGAGTGTGAAGATGTGCAGGGACGTTGAGCTTCTGTGCCGCTCATGCGGCAGCAAGTTCTCCCTCACTTACAATGACAAAGCCTACGAATACACATCCAAGCCGTTTGTTCCCAAAGATGTCTTAAAGACGGTTTAGCGGCTGCCGGCCATGGGCCGGCGCAGGCGGAGAAGTCCGGCGCCTCAAGCCGGCGCAAGCGCAAACGGCCGGCGCAAACGGCCGGCGGGACAACTGAATACAGACGCATGACTTTCCGTACAGCGACAGGCGCTGCGGGTTTCATGTAGGACTGTGAGAAACAGAAGCTATCCTTTGGAAGCTATCCACGCCTTGCGGTAATGCCAGAAATACAGGCATTGCTGCAGGGCGTTTTTATTTGCCCGGACGCCGCTTCCATAGCGGCGCAGGCCAGAGGGCCGCGGATGCTGCCGGTCTGCATAAAGCGAACCGGCTCCATGCGGGCCCTCCGGGGGCAAGACAACAGAACAGAAACTTGATCGCAGGAGAAGAATATGAAAGAAAGCGCGCGGCGGAACATGTCCGCCGGAAGGAGGTGAATGTGGAAAAAGACAGCACGGAGAAGCTGGTGATGAGATACGTCAAGGACTGCTATGAAGAGTATTTGAGGCTTGTGCAGGCGGAGCGTGAGACGGCGGAAGCCATACGGCTTGCGGTATTCTCCCCGGCCATGCCAAGCACAACTTTTTTCTTGGGCGCCAGCTGAGCCCCTCTCCGGACATGCCGCAGATGCATGAGAGCATCCGAAGCAATTTCACAGGATACTCGCTCATGATCCGTTACACGGACTCAGCGGGCAGAAACCTCTTCCTAAGGAGAGAACAGGCAAAGGCGCCAGGGCAAAGGCCGCCAAAGGCAGAGGCAGCCGGAAACCTTGAGACGGATATGACATGCCGGGGAAAGACATCGCCGGATGTGCACACAGAAGAAGGGCGGCTGTACACGTTCATGCCGTCCGCGGAGGAGATCCGGACGAGGCTGTACCTCGGCAAGACGGGCAGGCTGAAAAAAAGCGGCGTGTATGACAACACGGACTCAAGCCTCATATCCTTGGGCTCCAATCCAAGGCTTGCGGGGCTCATGTGCGGCAGAGGATACGTCCAAAGCCAGGAGGATCTCACAAGGCAGGGGCATTTCCGCGAGGAGGATTACAAGGAATACGATGACCTCCGGTACACCAAGCTCAAAGGCCTGGAAAGGCAAAGGGAAGTGCGTTTCCGCCTGGGGGCTGAAGAGAGGCCGGAAGGCGAGCCCATCCTGGTCCCGTACCGAGAGGACGGAACAACGGAAGACATAATAGACGAGATGAGGTCCCAGGGAATCTGGGGGTACCTGGATTACCTGTGGTACCGGAGGCAGTGCACAACGAAATACGCCTTCTGCCTTCGTTTCGGAGCCGGATACATAATCATGGGAAACAATGCCCACGATATGGCCTGCAGCCTAGGCGTCCGGGACGATGCGTTCCCGCTGCGGGGGTTCAGGAATCGGACTGCGATATGCGCCGTACTGCCGTATGACCTGTACGCAAGGCTCACGCAGATGAGATGGCGGATGCGCATCTGCATCTGCCCGGACGGCAGGGAGCTTCATTACTATCCAAGGACCCGGGCGCAGGTGAGGAAGATGCGCTGCCTCAACGAGACCAGAGACGAATTCAAAATCAGAAGCCGGCGCCGCTGAAGCGCCGCGCACGGAAGGCCGTCCGGGATATCCGGAGGCCGCACAAAACAAAAAATACAATACAGGCCCGGACAGTCCGGGCAAAGGAGGAAAAATGCCTGACATTGAATCAAGCGAATTCTCATACGCGACAGATGTCATACGCACAATCATAAAGCGCGGCGAGGATGCCGAAAAAGGCATCTACCCGCCGATATACTACGGCACGCTGAACGACGCCATCCGCGAAGGCAAGCATAAGGAATACTCAAACTCCCACGGCGCGGACGTGGACTGCTGCGGGGCAATACGCTGGTACCTGTTCGCCCGCGGGGGCATCCCCAGGGCGCAGAAGGAAACAGACTCGTTCATCCGTGACTGGGGCACGGACCGCATCTCATACCTTCTTGCGTGCACGGTGCGGTTCGGCTACCCGCACGACAAGAGCTTTTCGGACGAGAATATCCTGTGGGCAATGAGCATTCCCCTCACGGATGATTTCGCCCACGACAGCGGCAACATGATCCTTTCCGACCCTGTGAACCTTAACTGGTTCATGGACCAGGTCCGGGACAACATCCGCCGCAAGACCATGGCAGCCGCCAAAACACCAGACCTGGAAGAGCAGGCGCAGAATCCGCAGGAGGCCGTGCAGGCCCAGGAGCGGGCTCCCGCACCTGTCCTGGAGGAACATGAGGCTTCGCCGGAAAACCCGTCAGAATCCGCGCAGGAAGCCGTACAGGCCAATGAGCAGGAACAGACGCCCGTCCTGGAAACAGTCTGGAAAGAGGAGGCAGCAGAATCCTCACATGAGCAGGCGCAGGATGCAGCGCAGGAAACTCCGGCAGAATCCTCACAGAAAGCCGTACAGGCCAATGAGAAGGAACAGACGCTGGAACAGGCAGTTGAACAGACCCCTGCCCAGACAGTGCAGGAGACTGCAAAGGAATCCATACAGGAGGCTCCGCAGGAAGTCCCGGCGGAAACAGTTCAGGAGCAGAAGCCGTCAGAGACTCCTAAGAAGCCGAAGAAAAAGAGCAGCTCCAGGAAGTCCAGAACCGCAAAGGCTGCAGAGAAAGCGGCAGCCGTTGCACCATCAGAAGCCGCACAAGAGGGAGGACCCTCCGTGCAGGATAATGCAGGATCTGCGGAACAGACAGAGAAATCTGCCGGGACAGAAACAACAGAGACCGTAGCGGAAGCCGTTCCAGAGCCCGTTGCAGAACCTGCGGAGATGAACACAGAGACGCCCGAAGAGGAAGTGCAGGAGACCGTAACGGAAGCATCCGGCGAGCCAGCGGAAGCCGTTGCAGAGGCCGTTGCAGAACCTGCAGAGATGAACGCAGAGAATCTCACAGAACCAGTGCATGAGAGTGCAGGAACTGCAGCGGAAACATCCGCACAGCCTGCAGAGAATGCAATGAATACAGATAAATCTGCAAAAACACATGTAAACATAGTACTTGAAACGACTGCAAAAGCCGTTTCGGAGCAGACAGAGAAGGCCTCAGGAGCCCCGGGGAGGAAAAAGACCGGCACTAAGAAGACAAGCAAACCCTCCACGATTGAGATGTACAGGAAGATGAAGGAGCTGCGTGAGCAGAAGGAAAAAGCCGCTGCCGGGACATCCGGCAAGATCCTTTCGGAAGCCGTTGCAGAGCCTGTTTCAGAGCCTTCGGTGAAGCCCGCGGAGATTTCATCAGAAGCTGTGCAGAAGGACGCGGAGACCGTTGCGGCATCCGTGCCAGAGTTCACAGAGCCTGTACAAGGGCCTGATGAGACGCCCTCAAAAGCGTACGCAGACCCTGTACATGAGACGGCGGCAAATCCTGTTCCGGAGGAGAAAAAGACAGAGGAACAAGCGAAGGGAGCCAAGGATTTTCCCCGGAACGGCAAGATAAATCATATCATAGAGGATTGGGCCAGGGAGATGACGGAGCAGCGCGCGAAGGAGGAAAATCCCGCGGCCGGAACATCAGAGACAGAGCACGAAGAAGCCGTTACAGAGCCCGTTTCAGAGCAGAAGAAGACAGCTGTGCCTCCGGAGGGATTCAAGATCGTATACATGGATGGCGGAAGCATTTATATGGTGAAGGAAGGGGACAAGCAGAAGACGGAGCAGAGCCCGCAGGAGGAAAATCCCGCGGCTGGGACATATGAGAAAGCGCCCGAGGCCGCCGTTGCAGAGGCCAGTCCGGAACCTGCGGAAATGCCCGCCCGAGCGTTCGCAGAGACAGTAACAAAGACAGCTGCAGAGCCTGCAGCAGCGGCAGAGCTGCCGGCAGAGCAGGCGGAGGAAAAAAGAATAATACGGGAGCCGGTGCCGGAGGATGCGCCGGACAAGGAGAACAAGAATATGGCTGTAAAAAGCAAAACCTTATATGACGGCGGCAGGAGGACCACAAGGGACAAGCGCACAGACAAGGAGATTGAGCTGGAAGCGGAGGAACTCCGCAAGGTCTGGGAGCAGGAGGAGGCCAGGATGGCAGCAGAGAGTGCAGGGAGGGACGAAGAACCTCAACCTATGGCCGGAGGAGCCGGAAACGGGTCCAAAGACACTAAAATTACTATGCAAAACGCAGAAAATGGCGATTTGCATAGTACTCACAACGATGTTTCCGGCGGTTTTGTGCCTCCTGACATGGAGGAAGCCGCAGCCAGCGGCAAGGACGCTGAAGTGGTTTCCGTCAGCGAATCTGCCGCTGCTGGACCGGTATCCGGCGCCGGCATGGAGGAGACCGGAGAGGAAGATCCCTTCGTGAAGGGCGGCATGGCCCCTCCGGCCGCGCCTGCCGCATCTCCTGTTGAGCCGGGGAAGGATGACCCCGCGCCTGCCCCTGCGCCCGCGCCCGGGCAGCCCAGGACGCTGTGGCTGAGTGCCATCGTGTCTGACAGCGCAAGGATACGCAAGTACGACAAGAGCTCATTCATGAGGATGCCCATAAACGGCGGGTACGCGGGGTACACCTACAATTTCGCCAACAGGTTCATAGACCCCAATCTGATAAAGGTCGAGAAGGCTGGCGGAAAGGGAACGGAGGACGCGCTCGTGCTGTCCTTCCCGGAGCACTTCACCTTCACGCTGACGAGCAGGGACGAAGGCAAGGAGCCCGTGACGCTTACGGCGAAGCAGTTCTTCGAGGCCGTGAACGGCACCAGGAAGAATGACTATGTTTCCCCCAGAAAGAGGGGCGAAAGGAACTGGATCGTGATACGCATTCCGGCAGCCGCGTATGTGGCGGCAGAGGATGAGAACATGTATGACACCTACAGGTTCAATCTTCCGGACAGGAGCCGCGGAGACTTGATTCTCGTTCCCAAGTTCCTGGCTGAGAAGCAGGTCAACGGGGACTACGTCTGCCACATCCCCGACGACAAGGACGTCAGGGTCTGGCACAGGAACAAGACAGCGGGACGCATCACAGTGGCCAATTTAAAGGACGTGATGGAGTCATCAAAGCCTGAAGACTACATGCCCGGCGAAGTCAACATGGAGCTTCTGGAGAAGTACAACAGGCCGGAGTATGTGATGGTCCCAAAGACGGCCAGGATATGCGACACGCCCGCAAGCAAGCTGTTCCGCATGCCGGACGGCGCGTATGAAAAGTTTTCGTACTATTATCCGGCGTCTCTAATAACCGAACTGGACGAGGGATACGAGCTCATTGTGCCCAAGAGCATGTCCATCCGTATCTTCAACGGGAGGGAAACCCAGGCCCTTGTGCCGGACGCTTTCGCAGAGATGCTCGGCGGCTCCGCCACGTACACCAACGAGATTGAGCGCCCGTCCGGAATAATCCGCGGCAAGATCTTCACCCACGAGAGGCAGCTCCGTGAGAACGTGCCGGAAGAGATGAAGGCCAAGCCCAACTGGGTGGTCCTTCGCACCAGGCCCAACGAGAGGACGGGGAGGCTGGACAAGTTCCTCATAGACCCTAATACAGGAAAGTACGCGGAATCAGACAACCCTTCCACATGGACGGATTTTGAGACGGCCATGGAATACGCCAGGACCCACGGGGGAGACACGCTCGCGTACGCGCTGGACGGCAAGGACGGCATCTGCTGCATAGACGTGGACGACTGCCTGGACGAAAACGGCAGCTTCACGCCGGCGGCCGCAAGGGCAAGGGCGGCGGTTCCCGCAGGCTCCTACGCCGAGACGTCCGTCTCCGGAAAAGGAATACACTTCTTCGGCCGCATGGAGCCCACTGACGTCCGCTCTTTTTCCAAGGACGGAAAGACGGAGTTCTACCGCAAGTCCCACTTCATCTCAATGACGGGAGCCTGCAGGGAAGGGGAGACAAAGCTGGAGTCCTTCGACACCCCGGACATGCGCTATTTCATCCGCAACAACTTTGAAAAGCGCGCGCAGCTGAAGAAGACGGGAAACGGGCTCAATGGGCTCTCGCAGATGTCTGACCGCGACGTCCTGGAAAAGGCCTTTTCCGCCAAGGGCGGCGAGATTACGATGCAGCTTTTCGAGGGCAATGACCTCCGTCACAACCACTCCAATTCAGACATGGCTCTGATGAACCGCCTTGCCTTCTGGTGCAACGGGGACAAGGAGCAGATGATGCGCATATTCGCGGCAAGCGGCCTGTACAGGCCGGAGAAGAGCCAGGACTATTACGAGTGCACAATCATAAAGGCAATAGCCGAGACCCCGGACCGCTACGATCCGGACTCATACCGCCGCAAGGCTGAAGAGGAGCGCGCCAGGGAGGCTGCCGCGAGGAAATCCCAGTCCGAAATTTCCTACGCAACCACTTCAAGCCCCTATACATCCAGCCTGGATGAGCACAAGGGCAGCAAGCCCGTATACGGCCGCTACGGCCACATAAAGGGCTACACGGAGAACAATCCGGAGCAGGGCGAGTGACGCCGCAGCTGCCAGACAGGATCATTCCATGCGTGTCATGCGCTCTGCCGAAGGCTCCGGCCTTACAGCCGGCCTTATATCCGGCCTTATATGCGGCCTTATATCCGGCCGTACATCTGGCTTGCGGCAGACGCGCATATGCGCGCGGGAGGAACAGAGCATGAACAAAGCATGAATCAGGAGGAACGGGATAATGAGAAAACTGTCCGAAAAGAGCAAGAGGTTCAGACGCAGGTTCCACAAGGTGCCGGATGAGATAAGGAAGAAGAGGGAGAAGCCCTTCGAGAAGAAGATATTCAATCCGTACCAGAACCTGATCGTCATTCCGGAGGGCTACGACATAGCTGAAATGATGGACCTGGACGATGAAATCATGGCAGATGCCAGGCCGTATTACACGAAGGAGGTCCATGTCATATTTGAATGAAAAAGAAACGTTATTTATCTAAAGAGGAGCGGGGGCAGATAAACGGCCTGGAGCGTCTCACTCCCCAGAGGCAGGAGCTTGTGCAGCTTGTCATGAGCAACCTGCAGTCCGGACTGGGCCTGTGGCGCCGCAACTGGACTCCCAGCTCTGCGCCCATATCCGGCGTGAACGGCAAGTGCTACAGAGGGGTGAACAACCTGTACCTCGAGATGGTGGCCATGAACCGCGGATACGTGGACAACCGCTGGGTGACGTACAACCAGGTTGTTGACCACGGATGGAAGTTCAAGAAGAACCCCAACGGGGTGTCCTACGCAAGAGGCAAGGGCGTGCTTGTGGAGTTCTTCGACTTCCTGGACAGGACCACGAAGGAGAAATTCGACATTGCCGCACTCAACGGCAAGACCCCGATGGAGAAGGAGGAGTACATAAGGAAAAACGTCTATCCGTTGCGCAAGGTCTACAGGGTCTTCAACGCGGACCTCATAGAAGGCATGCCGCCCCGCAAGGACTACTCCAAAAAGACCGGCGAGAACGAGCGTGTGGAGGAGCTCCTTGCGAACTGGAGCAAGCATGAGGCAAAGATAGCGTACGGCGGAGACGACGCTTACTACATCAAGTCCAAGGACACCATCCAGCTTCCGCCCCGCGAGACCTTCGCGACATATCCGGAGTTCTACTCCACAGCCCTTCACGAGCTGGCCCATTCCACAGGCCATCCGTCCAGGCTGGACCGGGACTTCTACGGATACGGCACCGAAGAGTACAGCCGCGAGGAGCTCAGGGCCGAGATTTCATCCCTGTTCCTGTGCCAGGAGTACGGCGTGAACCTCACGGACCGGAACATGAAGAACGAATCCGCGTACATACGCAACTGGATCCAGGAGATACAGCAGGACCCGAACGCGCTCTTCAAGGCGATAGCGGACGCGGACAGGATTTCCCGATTCGTCACCGCCAAGGAGCATCAGTTCTCGCTGCAGAAGGAGATGGAGGATGAAGACGCAGCCGCAGCCTTCGGCGGCAGGGCCAAAGAAGGCGTCATGGAAGGCGTCATGGAAGGCGCCAAGGAAGGCACCAAAAGAGTCGCGGCAGACGGGTCTTTGGGCGGCACCAGGGTGTACATGCCTCCGTCCCAGATTGTCTCAGATGAGAGGAGCGTGGCAATGAAGAGCGTGGATCCGCTTATAGCCCTTTCGGACGTTTCGGTGTACGAGCACTGCGCCCACACCCGCTCCGGAGGCCGCTTTCTGGCCCTGTACAACGGACGGAACGTCATGGGGAACATGGAAAAGAGCCGCGAGTTTCTGTTCTCCCGCCTTGCGGTGTTCACGCAGGACGAGCAGCAGCTCTGCCGCATCATGAAGTCTTCCGCCCTCTATGACAAGTCCCTGCCGGACACATACTATTCGCAGATGGCCAAGGACGCCGTCGAGGACCTTCGCCGGATGCGCAAAGAGGGAGTGCAGTCTTCAATGCACAGGCAAAAGCCCACGGACAGGATGCCGCAGCCGGGCGACGAAAAAGCAGGCTGACCGCCTGCAGCAAATCATAACAGAATAACACACAGCAGTGCGCCAAGCCCTACGCGCGCACCCATGCGCCGCAAAACGCATGCCCTGCGCAGGAAATTTTTCCCCTGGGGTTGCCGTTATTGGCAAAAAGTAGAAACATATGTTTCTGCTACGGCCCTTTTGTTTGTGCAAAATGCACAAAAAATGAGCGGAGTACGAACAACAGTTTCTAAACGAGCCGTTCAGATGCCATCCCATGCGGCCCCACGGACCCATGGACCCATGGACCCACGGACCCACGGAATAATGGACCCAAGATCCCTTGGCTGTGGACTAATGGACCAAGACCCCTTGGCTGTCTGCGGGCACCCGGATTCAGGCTTGAGCGCAGCTGCTTTCTGGAGGAAATGAAATATGAAGAACAAAGAGAATACAGACGCAGGAGGAAAGAATTCAAAGGGGCTGTGCATCTTCTGGGCGGCGATTTTCCTGGTGACGGACCTTTTAATCTTCTTCCTGTACTACGCCTGCGGCTCCGGAGGAGCGGGAACGGTGTTCGGGAGCGGATACTTCTGGCTCACCGAAGGGGTTGCGGACGGATGCATAGTCGTCGCCATCCTGTTCATGCACCGGACGGACGCGGGAGGGATAGCCTTTGCCGCGAACGACCTGGAGAACACGTCCTGGCTCACGGCCAGGAAGCTGAAGCGCATGGAGGAGTTCAGGGTGTTCTCCCTGAAGGACGCCGGAGAGCAGGCGGACGGGATAGTGATAGGAGCGGAGAAGAAGGGAAAGGACGTGGAGGTCACGGAGTCCGCGCAGATGCATGCGCTCATTGTGGGCACCACCGGCTCCGGCAAGACGACGGGTTTCGTGAACCAGAACATAGCCATCCTGTCCATGTCCAAAAGCAAGCCCTCGATGCTTGTCTCGGACCCCAAGTGCGAGCTCTATGAGCAGCATGCGAAGTCGCTTAAAAAGCGCGGGTACAGGGTGCTGGCCCTAGATCTCAGAAAACCCTATTCCAGCGCCCGCTGGAACCCCATGTACATCTTAACCCGGCGCATCCGCATGATACGGGACCTGGAGTACAACCTGCAGTACGAGAACGGAAAGTACAGCGCGGCGGGCGAGACCTTCGCGACGTACAGGGACGCGCGTCTGAGAAAGCAGCAGCTCATGGACGAGATATACGAGAACGCAATGGACCTTGTGTACACGCTGTGCCCCGTGAAGAACAAGGACCAGCCTTCGTGGGAGGAGGGCGCAAGAAACCTGATTCTGGGCTTCCTGCTCGCGATGTGCGAGGACTGCATATCCGGCAAGATCACTGAGAAGCAGATGGTGCTGTTCAACCTGTACCACAACATAACGACATACTGCGCCCAGGACCCGGACATTCTGCGGACATACCTCACGGAAGGGAGGGACCGGTTCTCCAAGGTGAAGGGGCTTGCGAACACGGTGCTGCTCACGACGGACAGGACGCTCGCATGCTATCTCTCCGAAGTGAACCATTACATGCAGCAGCTCTCGGATGACGGCATCCTGTCCCTCACCATAGAGAACGGGATAGACATCATAAACCTGGACGAAAAGCCCGCAGCGGTCTTTCTTGTCATTCCGGACGAGCGCGCCACAAGGCACGGCTTCGTGACGCTGTTCATCACCCAGATGTACAAGGAGCTGGTGGAGAAGGCCAACCTCAACCAGAGGCGCAAGGCCACCAGGGACGCCTGCCTGAAGCGCCACGTGTACTTCATCCTGGACGAGTTCGGAAACCTTCCGCGGTTTCCGTCCGCGGACAACATGGTGACGGTGGCCCGCTCAAGGGGCATCCGGTTCCTGTTCGTGCTTCAGTCCTTCTCGCAGCTCACCGCCCGCTACGGGCGCGAGACGGCGGAGGTCATAAAGTCGAACTGCAACATCAAGATATTCATCGGCTCGGACGACGAGCCAACGCGCCGCGAGTTCTCGGAGCTCTGCGGGCAGAAGAAGATACGCTCGCTTTCCATAAGCACAAATGCGGAAAGCGTGTCATCCTCAAGCTCTTCGGCTTCCACAAGGCCGCTCATCACTCCGGGCATGCTGGAGCGCATAAACGGGGAGAGGAAGGGGGACGCAATAGTGTCCGTCAGAGGCTACGAGCCGCTCAAGACCGTCTTCACGCCCTCGTACGAGCTTAAGCGCGAATACTTCCCCGAAGGGGACTGCAAGGCCAGTGACGAGGCCAAAGATTTCAGAAAAGAGGACTATTTGTACGATATTTGCGGAGGACTGCCGAGTACTATGTCAGATGAAGCCATGGAAAATATAGAGAAAAGGGAGGAAGAAGCCCTCAAAGAAGAGGCGTCTGTAGAGGATCTGGACGCCAAGTGGTACAAGCTGAAGCGCGAGATTGAGCTCACCTGCGGAGACCTCAAGCACCTGCTGAAGCCTGAGGACATTGATACTATAGACTCAATAGAGCTCAACCACATAGACCGGTATCTTTCGGCTCTCATTGTGGATTACAGCAAGCAGCCGAGGGCGCTGGCCGCCATCACGAACGCATGGCGCAGGATAACGCAGGAGCTGCTGCCTGAGATGAAGGAGCTCCAGGACAAGGCCCGCTGCGCGCATGCCTCCGGCTATGGCGCGGACGGAGACGGCCTGGCCGCCCCTCCGGCCTTTGAAGGCGCAGCCTGCGGAAATGCTGGATACGGTAATGCAGGAACGGACGCAGGTCCGTACGGGCCTGCGGATGAAGACACAGAGGAAGACACGGAAGAAGACACAGACCTGTCCGATGCGGACGGCACAGAGGATACGGACGGCACAGATGATGCGGACGGCACAGATGATGCGGACGAAGCAGACGGTGCGGAAGATGCGGAAGACACGGATGCGTACGGGGAGCATGAGGAAGACCTGGACGCTTACGATGACTGCTTCATGGATCCGGACGCGAAATTATTTTGGGAGGATATGAATTTCAATGAAGATGAATAAGATCAAGACAATGCTTGTTCTCGCCCTCGCGGCAGCCGCAGCGGCGGCGGTGGCGGCGGCCGGATACATATATCTGTCCGCAGGAGACCGGGGGACGGGAACGGTATCCGCCATGGCGGACGAGACGCTCTGCGTGCATGAGTATGAGGAGACGGTCATAGCTCCCACATGCATCCAACAGGGATACACGCAGCACACGTGCTCCGTCTGCGGATACTCGTACGAGGACAGCTACACGGACGCTTTGGGGCACAGTTACGTGGAGTACGTAATAGAGCCCACATGCACGAACGGCGGCTACACGCTCCATACATGCAGGAACTGCGGAAGCTATTACACGGACAATGAGACGGAAAAGCTGGGGCATGATTACGCGGACACCGTGTATGAGCCCACATGCGAGGAGGCCGGGTACACGTACCACTGCTGCCTCACCTGCGGGGAGATGTACACGGACTCATACCAGGACGCCCTGGGCCATGACTATAGTGCGGACGTCACGGCGCCCACCTGCCTGTACGGCGGATACACCGTTTACACCTGCGCAAGATGCGGGGACACCTACACGGCGGACGAGACTGCAGCTTTGGGGCATGAATACGAGGCCACGGTCAAAGAGGCCACATGCACGTCATACGGATACACCAGGAACGTGTGCCTGCGGTGCGGGGATTCATACGTCGTGAATTACGTATCGCCCGCAGGCCACAGCTATGCGGCCACGAAGACTGTGGCGGCCTCTGAGGACACCGTGGGATACACGGTCTACACATGCTCCGTGTGCGGGGACGTCATAATCTCAGACTTCTGCGACAGCGGCGAAGGGAGCTACGTCCACAGCATTGAGTATTACATGACGGAGCCAACCTGCACAGAGCCCGGCTACATCTGTTATTACTGCACGGACGAAGGCTGCGGCTTCTATGAGGAAGCCCTGTACGCTCCCGCAACAGGCCATACGGAGACCAGCCGTTATGTGGAGCCCACCTGTGTCACGGACGGCTGCTTTGAGGTCATCTGCTCCGTCTGCGGGGAAGTGCTGTCCGTGGAGAAGACATTCCCTGCAACCGGCCACACGTACATTGAATATGTAACAGATCCGACGTGCACGGAGGGAGGATACACGGCATACGTCTGCTCCGTCTGCGGGGACACATACATCGGGGATGAGACAGACCCTGCGGGGCACCTGTACATGCTTGTGACCAGCGCCTCCCGCACGGCCCGGCTGATTACGGCTTCATACAAATGCGCCGTGTGCGGCGCGGACGCAACGGACAGCCTTGTGGCCGTCTTCACAGGCTCCAGCGGGTCCAGCTACTCCAGATACTTCATAAGCGGCGCCATATCATACTCGTTCCTGCCTTCGGACACATACACGGTGGAGCTGTATGACGTCTCCGGCGAGACAGAGACGCTCGTGAGCATTTTCCCTATCTGTATAGAGGCGCTGCAGGAGAGCAATCTTCTTCTGGACGGCGCGGAGACGGAGGATAAGGTCACGTCGGCCAGCGGAACAATGTCCGGGGTTGTTTCCGGCACAACAAAGGCGGTCACGGAGACAGTCACAGCAGAGCACAGCCACAATTACGACGTGTTCATCCAGAATGATGAGGAGAACGGCATGCTCTACATAACCGCGGTGTGCGCCGCATGCGGCGAGAGCCTGGCGGATGAGATGGTAATAAAGGTTACCTTTGCGGACGGAACAACGTCATATCTTTCCGCAGACAGCTACGGCACAGTGAACTACTCATACATTCCGGAGGGCTCATGCATATCCGTATGCATGAACACAGGCGAGGAAATGTATGCGTTCACCGTAGGAGACACCGGCAACTCATCCAGCTCTAACGGCTCCACAGCCACCGGCACGGACGGCACGGGAGCCTCCGGCATAACAGACGGAACAGGCACCGCAGGCACAGACACAGACGGATCCGTTTCCACGGGAGACGGCACAGAAGGCAACGGCACGGACGGCTCCGGTTCAGGAGACGTAACAGAGGGAGACGCCTCGACAGACGGCAGCGGAAAGGCGGCGGTGTGCATAATCATAGCCATCGTAATAATAGCCCTTCTGGCGTTCGTGATACACAAGGTCATGAAGAGCAGAAAGGCAAACAAGGCCCGGAAGGCCGCGGAACAGGAAACGCCCGCAGAAGGCAGCGGCGCGTCTGACGCGGACGAAGACGATGAATGAGAGAATATGAAAAAAATTAACGGAGGATAGATACTTAGTGAATTTCATCAACCTTTTGGAAGACAGCACTCTGGACTCCAGCCTGGCCTCAATCGTGGCCAAGCTCCAGTCCCTCATAGACAGTTTCTGGGTCTATATCGTTATCGCCCTTGCGGCCGTGGTAGTTGTATGGGGTGCGTACATAGGAATACGCATTGCCATCGCCCACAGGAACGAGGAGAAGATAAATGCCAGGGATATGATAAAGAACCTTATCATCGGCATAATAATAATCTTCGTGGTTGCAATGGGCGCGCCCCTTCTCATCCAGGGACTGTCCGCATGGGTCGGCTAGTCCGTCCCGCTTTGGCGGAAGGCCGTTAGCCTTCCTCGCTTCGGCAGGGGCCCCAAAAACCGCCGGAAGGCGCCGCGCTTTTGTCCGCCGCGCTTTTGGCGGCGGCGCCCCTGCCGGGAAACGATTCATTCTCATCTGCTAACGCAAATTCCGGCCATGATGGCCGAGTAGGAGGATAACAATGATAATCCTGCTTCAAGAGATGTTCATGCAGCTGTTCCTGTGGCTGCTGATGCTGGTGGACGGCATAACGGACCTGTTCAACGCCATATGCGGCATAGATGACGTCACTTACGCCGGGGACAGCGTGAACATTATAGAGAGCACCCTGATAAATTCAACGGTACAGTCCGTATTCTGGTGCGTCATAATCCTTGCCGTGGGCCTTGCATGCATCTTCACCATCGTGGCGGTCATAAAGAACATGATAAAGTCGGACCGCGCCCTGAGCGAAATCGTCGGCAAGTTCTTCCTTGCCATTCTCGGAACCATAGCGATGCTATTGGTGGTGGTCTTAGGAATCATGATAGCCAACGAGCTGCTGCGCATCCTTTCGGACATATTCAGGCTCAACACAAACCTTAGGCTTTCGTCCGTCATATTCGACGCCTGCACCGGCAAATGGATCAACGGCTTCTCGATAAACGACTTCGACGTCAGCACCACTACGGTCTCGGACCTTTTCGGCTCGTATGACACGGCCATGTGGATATGGCCCACATCATGGAAGATGAACGGCATGATAGACCCCGGGGAGTTCTATTTCGCCCCGGCAATAATAGCCGTCATATGCCTCGCCTGGTTCCTTCTGAACGCTTTGGTCACCATGGCCCGCAGGCTGTTTGAGATAGTGTACTGCTACTTCTGCATGCCGGTTGCCATGAGCACCCTGCCTTTGGATGAAGGCGCCCGGTTCAAGAACTGGACCACAACTTTTCTTAGCAAAATACTTCTGGCCTTCGGCTGCGTCCTGTCCGTGAACATCTTCTCGCTGCTTCTGCCAGTATACACATCGCTCTCCATTCCGGGAGCCGGCTCCTTTGAGAACGCCCTGTTCATGCTCATCTTAATCATAGGCGGGGCAATGGTCATTCCCGTAGGCCAGGCCATCTTCGTCCGCATCTTCGCAAGCGGGGAGGACAGGGCCGGCGGCGTCCATCTTACCCGCGCGGCCGGCCGTGTGGAGAAATTCGCGACCAATGCGGTAATCGCCACCGGAGGGGCAACCATGTTCGCGTACAAGGCAATCAAAAACAGCATCCACAAAGCGTCCGGCTCATCAGGCGGCTCCGGGGACGGAGAAGACGGGGCGTACAGGGATCCGGACGGAACGGATTCGGACTCAGGCTCATATTCGGGCGCGGATGAGTCCGGCTCATATACAGGCGCGGATGCCGGCTCAGACCCCTTCACGGATGACTATTCAGTAACGGGAACGGATTCCGGCGCAGTTTCCGGAGGAGGACACGCCGGCGGAGGCGGCGCAGCCGGAGGCGAAGGAGGAGACGCATAGTGAAACGCATAATTCCCAAGAAAACCAAGGTGAAGAACACAGTGTGGAAGTGCTACAGCATGCCGGACATCATAGTGGCCCTGGTGCTGTTCGCCGTCATCTTCATCTGCATGACCTGCTCCTCATACGTCTGGGCGGTGATATTCGCCCTCATAACAATAGGCCTTCTCATGCCAACCCCGGACGGGGTCATGTACACCATCCTTTTGGACAACGTCAGATTCCTGTCTTCAAAGAAGAGGTACGTGACCGGCGCCCTGTACAAGGAGAGCGTGGAGTCGCTCACGCAGCTAAAGGAGATACATGAAAACGGCATTATGGAATACACGGGCGGCTGGTACGGAAAGGCCATCCGCATAGGCCAGAAGAACTTCGGCATAGAAGAGGAATACCGGCAGAACCTGGACATAGACTGCCTTTCCAAGGCCTTAAAGATGATGGACATGACGCAGTGCTGCGAGATAGTCAAGACGGAGCGCCCGGCAAACCTGGACCGCTTCTCAAAGAAGCTCTTCAAGGACGTCAGCAAGCCCGGCCTTCCGCAGGCAAGAGTGAAAATCCTGTCCGGAAGGATAGACAGAATAGACAGAATAAACAACGTGCGCAGGCAATACCTTTCCAACTTCAGCCTTGTGGTGTACGGCCGCAGCGAGCATGACCTGGATGTCACCGTCAACGGCATGGCGGAGGAGATAAAGAAGGCGGGCCTTCCCGCGGACGTGATGTCCGGAAGGGAGGCGGCGGTCTTTCTAAAGTATTCCGCCGGAGCAAGAGGCAACATGGAGGAGCGGCTTGTGGATGACGTTCCGCAAGCCAGGCTCGCCGCCTGGACGCAGCCAAAGGAAGTTGCTTTCACCGGCTCGTCATTCATCCAGGACGGACTGGAAGGCGTGTGCGTGGCGGTCGGGGATTACCCGCTTCGCGTGAACAACGCATGGGGGAGCGGCCTCTTCCACATACCCGGCACCAAAGCCGTGATGCATCTGCGGCCCGTGGAGAGGGAGAAGGCGATACGGAGAATAGACAAGTGCATCTCCGAGATGGAGACCAAGTCCATGACCTCCTATAAGGCCAGCGAAGCCAACTCCGCGGAGACCCACAGGGACACAATGGTGGCCCTCCTGGATTCCCTGCAGAAGTACAACGAGACGCTTCTGGACGTGTCCGTGACCATAACCGCATACAATTACGGCAAGGAGCAGGATTTCAAGAAGCGCATCAAGAGGGAGCTCTCCCGCCGGGACTTCAGGCCCGCAATGCTGTACGGCATGCAGACGGAAGCGTACAGGAGCTGCTGCCCGTCCCCTGTGAGCACCATGACAAGATATGAGAGAGGGATAGACAGCAACACGGCGGCGGCCGTGTTCCCGTTCACGAGAACATCCGTGATGGATGAGGACGGCATCCTTTTGGGACGCACCAGAAGCGGCGCCCCGTTCATCCTCAACATCTGGAAGCGCGGCTTGCTGTACCAGAACTCCAACGCAATGATAATAGGCAAGTCCGGCTCCGGAAAGTCCTATTTCATGAAGACGCTCATCGCCAACGAATGGTCGGACGGAGCCAGGATAATCGTCCTGGACCCGGAGAACGAATACACCGTTTTGTCCCACAACCTGGGCGGCACCGTGATAGACGTCGGCAACGCGACGGAGGGGCGCATAAACCCCTTCCACATATACAGCATCCTTTCGGAGGACGGCACCCCTGCCAGCCCCGAAATTACCTTCAGCACCCACCTGAAAACACTGGAAGGCTTCTTTCGCATAGTACTTGAGGGTGCTCATTCAGACATAATAGAGCTCATAAACAGCCTCGTCATAGAGGCGTACGAACTTAGGGGCATAACCAAGGACACGGACTGCACCGGCTTTCTCCCGGAGGACTTTCCCACATTCACGGACCTCACGGCCGCCCTTGAAGCCCGCCGCAAAGAGGCGGCGGACGAGATCTCGCTGAAGGAGCTGCGCACGGCTTCCCTGTATCTGGAGAAGTTCGTCTCCGGCAGGTACGCGGACATCTGGAACGGCCCCAGCACAATGGCGTCCGGCGCGGACATGTCCGTCTTCAACTTCCAGTCCCTGTTCGCCAACAAGAACAACGTCGTGGCCAACGCGCAGATGCTTCTCGTGTTCCGCTACATAGAGCAGGAAGTCATCAACGCCAGGGAGAGAAATTCAGGCGGCGAAGAGCAGCATATCATGATAATCGTGGACGAGGCCCATCTTTTCATCGATGCTAAGTTCCCTATACCCAATTTCACACAGTAAAATAAATGGAACAGCGGATTGATATACCAACAGCGGTAAAAAATTTTGCCAGTATATATGATAGTTTTTATATTGAGGTAAAAAACATCAGTCCGAATAAGTGAAATTCATAATGAGCCCGCCAAGGAAAGCAATCTGCGTGACTTTGCTGTTTGTTATCGTGATTGTGGAAATCAAAGCATGGAAAAAGTTCTTGAGGAACTCCGGATTGGCGGCGGCGACAAACTTTTTCATGTCCAAATCCTTTCCGTTTTCAATGCTTTTTTCAAGCAAGAGAAGGGCGGCTTTGTTCATAAGCTCCGAATAATCCGTGTCATGGCTTTTGGCTTTTGCAGTGAGGTCGGCTATATCGCATGTAACGCTCTCCAGCCGAGAATTGACCTCGGCAAGTTCTAGGTCATAATCTTCTTCCGAAAGGGCAGGGCGCATGTCATTAAGCCTGTTGAGAGCAGTCTCATATCTTTGCTTGCGGTTTTGCAGTTGCTCCAGTTCGGCGGCATAAGCGTCGCATCCCCTTAAAGCCATCTTCAAAGGCACAGGTTCACCTTTATGACGCACATTGCTCTTGATGGTGGAGAGTGCGTGAGCGTCTATGTTTATATTGCCCTCTATGTTGCGGAGTATCATTTCTTGAAGGGCTATGCGGTTCACGGTGTTCTTTAATCCGTTCTTTTGAATGAGAAAAAGATTGAAGACGATAGAAAGCACGAATTGTGCGAGGTAAGCCTCATTGACGTACGCAGATGAGCACATGCGAGGCTTCTTGTTCTTCTTGGAGTGATAGGACGGGAAGACGTTGTTGCACAGATACGAGACATAATCCGTTTCCCCGGTCTTGAGCTTCTTGGTTGCTGTGTGCCCGGACATAAACCGCCTTCCACAGTTTCCGCATACAAGCATTGACTGAAAGATATACAGATGCTTCGGAGGGCGGCCTATTGTTGACGGGGGCAGACCCATGTTTGCCAGTATCGGCTGGAGTTTGTCGAAGGTCTCGGCAGGGATTATTGCAGGGTGGTGATTCTCGATTACCACAATGCCATAGGCATCAGTTCCGTATTCGTACGTTCCCTTGTAGAATGAATTAGAGAGGATTCCCTTTACTTCCGAATAAGACCATTCTGCTGAATATGGAGGGGCGATTCCAGCTTTGGACAAAACAGAGACTATCACGTCCGTTGACTCGTAAAGCTCATAGAGCCGGAAAATTCTGCGGACTATGCCAGCCTGTTCTTCGACCACAGTAAATGTATTGGATTTCTTGGTGTACTTGTAGCCATACGGCACACGCCCTCCGTTCCATTGCCCGTTGGATGCCCTAGAGTACATTACGGCAGTCACTCGCTCCGAAGTCATCTTGCGCTCCAGTTCGGCAAAGACGAGAATGATTTTGAGCATGGCTTCGCCCATTGCGGTGGATGTATCAAACTGTTCGTTCTTGCTTACGAAGTCCACGCCCAAATCCTTGAGCTCGGCGTACATTGTTGCGAAGTCCAAAAGATTGCGTGAGATGCGGTCTATCTTCCAGACCAGAAGATGGGTGTACTGGCGAGTGCGCAGTTTTTCCATCATGGCTTGGTAATCCGGTCTTTCCGTGTTCTTGGCAGAGAATCCGGCATCCTCGAAAATCTCGTAATCGTTGCAGTTCATTACAAGCTTGCAGTAGGAGATGAGGTCACGTTTCTGCACCTTGAGGGAGTCTTTGTCTACTTGGTGTTTGGTGGAGACACGGACATAAATCGCCACCTTGAGATGTTTGTCTTCCATTATTCCGATTCAATGATTTTGAGTGAGGCTACCGCAAAGGGTGATTCCGTTCCGTACGTCTTAACGCAAAGAAAGCCCACGCCGAACTGTTCGTCCTCTAAGCAGAAGTCCTTTTCAATATCTGCATCCTGCACTATGGCGATATACAGGAAACGGGAGCGGCGGAGATTTAGTTCCGTCTGTCTGATGAGCAGAGCTTCGTCCTCATAGTTGAGATACCCGGCATCGCCCATCGCTCCCACAATGGTACACCCCTTGGAAGTGCGGTTGTAGGTGTAATCCAAAGCAATGTCATCCAGCTCCCTGTAAGACATGGATTTCAATGCGGAGGCATAGTCTTCGCAGTCCTTGTAGGTTTTTGCGAATGTGCACCCGGTCTCGAAAGAGCTTGCGGAGATGGCAACGATATATCCGTACGGAGACATCATTAAAAGGTCTGCCACAGGCCCTGTACCCAACTGCACATCCTTCCCTATGCATAACAGCGGATTATAGCAGAATCCAGCCTGTTCAGAGACGATTAAGTCGGGATTCCTTTCAATCATACCTATAACGGTTTCTGCGCTCACAGGAGCTCCACAGGGCGCAATTACGGGCATGCCCCCGGAGAGGCTTACCACGGCAGGGCTGTAAATGTTACTGAAGTAATGTTCCATTGGCTTTCCCCTTGTATTTGTGGAGAACGGCTTTCACTACCGTCCTGTCATCCTCGGAAGCGACTTGGTACATGGTTGCGAACTCCCTTACTTCTTCGGGCAGGATGCTGTACTTGTTGTCGCTGAATCCTACAAGCCAGTCTATTGATACATTGAAGTATGCGGCAATGCGCATTACATACTGCAAGTCCGGCACACGCTTTTCTGTCATGTACCTAGAGAGCGTTGCTGAAGTGATTCCGGTCTCAATCCCGAACTGACGTACGGAGAGCCCACGACTCTTTATTAAAGACTGAAGGTTGTCACGGAAAACATCGAAGTTCATAAGAATCTCCTTTTTACCAATATATAAGTGTTTGTTACAGTATAAATCTAATCCGTTGCAAATGCAACCATTGGTTGCAAATTGATACGAATGGTTATTTTGGTAAAAGATAGCAAAAAAAGAAAGGACCTGTAAAAAATATTCTAATTAAATGTAGATTTTATATTGACATTTATTTTACAAAGTGTTATTATTAGATTAGAAATTAAATAATTCAAACAGAGGGTAAGGCAATGAATTCCATCGAGATTAAATGCGCAAGGGTAAGGAAAGGTCTTTCGCAAGAGGAAGTGGCGAAGGAGCTGAATATGAAGGCACCCACTTACAGGTCCAAGGAGAACGGCAGGGGAGGTTTTAGTGATGCGGACAAGGTGAAACTTGCGAAGTTGCTGGGCTGGGATTACAGTCAAATGAACGAGTACCTGTATGATGGTGTATTGCCGGATATGTCGAAGGCGGTGTGAGTGTTTTTATTATGCTCAAAAACTACCGAAGACGGGGCTGTTGCATCCGAACGGTAATAAGTTTAATGCAATAAGTGAGGAAATTAAATGGGAACATACGCTACGAAGGCCTCCAGCAATCCTTGGTACAAGGCGAGGATGGAAGCCGCAAAATACAATGACAGGCTAAGGAGCCGTGAAGGAGCGGCAGAGCTGTTGGGGATGTCCGTATCATCCATAGCAGAGACAGAGCTTGACATGCAGAAGGCGATGCCAGCGGACAAGGCGATTCTCATGGCAGACCTGTACAATGCGCCGGAGCTAATCAACTACTACTGCCTGCATGAGTGCCCTATAGGATGCAGGCATGCAATCTCGGACGAGCTGTGCGATATAGACAGGCTTGTTGTTAAGCTCATGACGGCTACCAACGGAGTTGAGGGAATCAAGGCAAAACTTTTAGGAATAGCCGAGGACGGCAGAGTGGACAATTGGGAGCTTAAAGACTTCAAGGAAGTATCCGACTTTCTAGACGGAATCGCAAAGGTTGCGAGTGAAGCCCATGTCCTGCTGGTAAAGGCGAAGAACAGAAACGATGGAACAGAATAAGGACTATATCCTAGATGGCTTGCAGGAACAGGGGGTTAAGCCGGAAGAGATAGACAATGAGCTTAATGGAGCAGAGTTGCTGGACACTACAATAATGGAGAAAACAAATGGAACAAAGAATAATAGAAGGACTTGAGTTTGAAGAACGCACACACACTTACAGGCTGGACGGATTTGAACTGCCGAGTGTTACCACAATCATGAAACCGCTTTCACAGGCGAACTACAAGGGGATAAGCGAATTTACGCTTAACCAAGCGGCTGACAAAGGCACGATAGTCCACGGGTCGATAGAGGAATTTATACTTTACGGAATGATAGACGTGCCCGAGGAGTACAAGGGCTATTTGGATGCCTTCATGGACTGGTACGAGCTCCGCAAGCCCACGCCTTTAATCATTGAGCACCAGACTTGCCACAAGATTTTCCGATATGCAGGAACTGTTGACAATGTTTCCGAGATTAACGGAGTGAAGACCCTTATAGACTATAAGACTACGTACAACACATCCAGCAATACATGGGGTATTCAGCTTGAAGCCTACGCCAAGTGCCTCGAGCAGGAAGGAATCAATATCGGGCGCAAGATGGTTCTTCACCTTGCAAAGACTGGCAAGTGGAAGGAGATAGAATATCCTGTGCCGGATGCCGAGAGCTGGAGGGTGTTCACTTCACTCAAATGTATATATGATTATATGCAGAAATAAATATTTTGTGCAAAATGCACAAAACAAAATCAATAAAAATATTGACAAGATAAATTTTATGTGGTAGAATATAACTAGAAAAAATAAATCACCCCTCTTAAACAAGGCGGTGAGAAAGAAGACGGAGGATTTGAAATATGGCTAGAACATCTGCAAGAACCCTTGAGGTTGCACCCATTACAACAAACGCTGAAGAGGTTGAGCTTCGCAAGGACGTAAGCGAAATCGAACAGCTTGCAAATGCGATTGTAATCACAAACGATGCTGACTATCAGGAAGCGTCAGACATTTGCTCACAGGTCAAGACCACGAAGCAGAATGTAGTTGATTATTGGGAGCCCATCCGCAAGCCTGCATACGATGCGTACAACACAATTCTCAAGCACAAGAAGGACATGACAGACCCGCTTGACAAGGCTGAGAAGACGCTGAAGGCTAAGATGGTTGATTACAACAACAAGATGGAGCTGGAGCGCAGGATTGCAGAGGCTAACGCAAGGAAGGCGGCACAGGCAGAGGTTGACAGGCTTGTTGAAGAGGCAGATGCGGCACTCAAGGCCGGAGACACGGCATTGGCAGAACAGCTTCTTGCGGAGGCTGAAATGTATGATGTGGCATCCACCACATTGACAGTAGCAGGAAACAAGCCCGAGGCAAACGGCTCTTACACGACGAAGGCATGGACTATTAAGGTCACGGATGCGGCAAAGGTTCCCGTAAGCGTAAACGGAGTTGAGATTCGCCCCGTGGACGAAGCCGCAGTACTCAAGCTCGTAAAGGCAATGAAGGGAAACATCACCATCCCCGGAATCGAGATTGAAGAGACCTGCACAGTAGCAGTTAGAAAGAAGTAATAAAAGGCTAGGAGGAAATAAATGGCTACCGCAGAAATGGTGAAAGCCAATGACATGAGTTTAGTACAGTACGAGTCAGCGTCCAAACAGAGCGTGACGCTGACTCCGGATATTGTAAGGAAACAGCTCGTCAGAGGCAAAGGCAATGTTACAGACCAAGAGATATTCATGTTCATGAGGACATGCCAAGCTAGGGGGCTTGACCCGTTCGAGAACGGAGAAGTGTATCTCATCAAGTATGACAACAGCAATCCTGCGCAGATGGTTGTAGGCTATCATGCCTATGCGAAGAGGGCGGATGCGTTTCCGGATTACAGGGGCTACAGCGCAGGGATTACGGTAGTGCGCAATCTCAACGGCAATGCCGAAGTTATTCAGAAGGAAGGGCAGTGCGTTTACAAGGCACTCGGAGAGACCCTTATAGGGGGCTGGTGCAGAGTAAGAAGGGAGCGCAAGCCCGGATATATCGAGGAGTCGTTTGTTGAGGTATCGCTGGACGAATACAGCTCCGGTCAGAGCAACTGGAGGACCAAGCCTGCAACCATGATACGCAAGGTTGCCGTATCACAGGCACTTAGACAGGCGTTCCCGAATGATTATGAGGGCTTGTACACAATCGACGAGATGGATGCATCAAATGCTTTCCACGGACATTATGTAGACGAGGAGACAGGCGAAGTTACTAGAATGAACAGCGCAATCCCTGCCGAGAAGTCAGAGCCCGAGGAGGACTCCAAGCTTACGACCAATGACCGCAGGGAATTGACGCAGAAGCTTGTAGAACTCTTTGGCAAAGAGCAGTCCGGCGACATGTTCAAGGTCATAGTTGAACAGGCAGGATTCAACGTAACAAGCACCGCCGAGCTTACGAGAAGTCAGATGGTGACCGTGCTTGCGAAAGCCGAAGAGATAGCGGCTAAAATGAATGAGGGAGACGAGCAGACGGCGAACGGTGATGGGGACGAAAAGACAGCATGATGCCGATGACGGCATTATGGTACTGATTAGCGTTTACGATACCGTTGACGGCCCGAAGCTCCGTGCTTTGTACAAGAAACTCAACTGCTCGAAGTTTGAGGCTCTAGGAGTCTTGAACTTCCTGTGGCTGTGGGGGCTTAAGAACGCTGACAAGGACGGCATGGTGCTCAATGCCGACAAAAAGGATGTGGAGCGTTATCTGCAAGGGGTCGGCGCAGGATGCACAATAGACAGCGAGAGAATCGTGGATGCGCTTATAAGCACAGGCTGGATAGATACGGATGACAAGGGACTGCATATCCATGACTGGAGCCAATGGCAGAGGAAGAAGGATTCCACGCCCGAAGTCTCCCCGAATGTTACCGAAATGCAGACAGAGATGTCTATTCCGGAAATAGAAAAGAAGCCCGGCAAATATACATCGGGGTTCGAGAGCTTTTGGAAGGAATACCCTAGAAAGGTAGACAAGGGTATGGCATACAAAACCTATCAAGCCCGGCGCAATGACGGATTCTCGGACGAAGAGCTTTTGGAAGCCTGTATAGCGTATGCGAAGAAGTGCAAGGAACAGCATACGGAAGCCATGTACATAAAGCATCCGAAAACATTTTTGGGACCGTCATTGCCGTTTACGGACTTTCTTCCGAAGGACGGCGAGAAGATTAAGAAGAACGATTACGAGTTGGACGACAATCCGTTCAGCAAGTACATAGACAGCGAGTGATTATGTATAACCGCATAAGGACAGAAGAAGAGAAACAGGCTAGCTGGAACAAGATGATGGACAGCATAGCGGCTACAATGCGAAGCCAGCAGGTAATCAAGGATGGGGATTATTACAATGAAGACGGCCTCCTTATCTGCGGAGTGTGCGGAGAGCCACGGCAGATGTTCAGCGACGAGTTTAACGGCAACATTGTTCCTGTTCAATGCAGGTGCGAGACGGAAGCCGACAAAGAAGCCGAGAAGCAGATGAGGGAGGAGCGGCATCAGAAACTTGTCGCCAAGCTCAAAGAGGAATCGGACATTCCGAAGAAGTACACGGATGCGACGTTTGAGAATTTTGTACGCAACAAGGGAAACCAATGGCAGTACGAGAGATGCCTTGAATACGCACAGAAATTCACGTCCATGAAAGAGGGCAGGAGCATAATCATGACCGGGAACATAGGCACAGGGAAGACATATGCGGCGGCTTGCATCGGCAACTACCTTTTGGAGCAGGAAGTGAGCGTGGCGATGGCGAATGTCATCCATGTGCTGGACGAGTTCAGAGACCCCGAGAAGACCTCCTCGGGATTGTTCGCCAAGCTGGTATCTGCGGACTTGCTTATATTGGACGACCTTGGAGCGGAGCATGCCACAGACTATGCCATAGAGCGGTTGTACAGCATAGTGAACGAGCGGTACGTCAATGACAGGCCCGTCATAGTATGCACCAATCTCACATTTGACAGCATGGCATCATGCGAGGACATCCGCTACGCAAGGATTTACAACAGGATTATGGAAGGCGCAGACCTGCTGTCATTCACTGGCAGGAACTGGCGCATGGACATAGCATACAAGAATTACAGCAGGAACAAGAAGTGATATGGAAGTTCGATTCTCTGTACTCGGTGAGCCGCAGGGCAAGGGCAGACCGAGATTCGCAAGAAGGGGCGCATACGTAAAAACCTATACGCCGGAAGCCACGGAGATGTACGAAAACCTTATACGGCTGGAGTACAGAAGGCAGTGCGGGGATTATAAGTTTGAGGACGGCTCCTCTGTTGGGATGAGCGTCAACGCTTACTATTCCGTGCCGAAGAGCGCAAGCAGGAAGAAGGCAGAGAGGATGCTGGCAGGTGATTTGAGACCCAACAAGAAGCCGGATGCGGACAATATCATGAAGGTTGTTGCGGATTCCCTTAACGGCATAGCATACAGGGACGATACGCAGATTGCGGAGTGCGAGGTCAACAAGTATTACGGCGAAACCCCAAGAATAGAAGTGAACATCCGTGACATTAAAGGAGAGTGATGGAGCAGTTAAGCATTAACAATGACATGTTCGCACCTTTAAGGGAGCAGTTCGATGAGATGCTCAACCAGACCATAGCGAACATGATGCTCAAAGGCACGCTGGAAGGTTCAATGAGCATTAAAGTAAATATAGGGATTGTGCAGGATTTTGTACAGACCGAGGACGGCACCAAGGAAGTTCTCAAGCCCGTGTTTGAGCACGATATAAGCTCCTTGGTACAGGTCAAGGAAAGAGCCAAAGGAAGCACGGAAGACGATTACGAGCTTGTAAAGAATGTTACAAGCGACAAATGGGAAGTGAAGAGGCTCTCACAGCAGGTGAGCATGTTTGACAATAAGGAAGAGGAAGTAACCGAGCCGTCAAGCTTGTTCAAGGACTTTATGCCCTATATAGGGGATGACATGACGGTAATCCATAGCGACGACGGCGGTTATGAAATCATGGACACGTCCGCTGTAAGGCCTGCGATAATAGCTAGCGCAAGGCTGGACGGGAAGGTCACGGGATTGGTAGGGCTTAAACCCGAGGAGCTCGCTCCATATCTCGACATGCCGCTTACGATAGTCGGGAATACTGACAATGGAGTTGACTACACGGAGTTAAGCCTAGTGTGCGAGGAAGACGGAGCGGTCTTCGTCAACGCATATCCCGAGTAAGGAGAAACGATGTACAAGGGGCAGGTTGTAGACATAGACCAAAACGGAATAGCGACAATCAAGTGCGAGATAGACCTAGACCAGTTTGTCCACAGACAGGTCAAGGAGTGCTATGTAGAGCCGATAGATTCAAGGAAACTGTCAGACAGGCAGAGGAATATGTGCTACGCACTAATAGGGGCTATAGCGGACTGGAGCGGATATACCAAGGAAGAGGCAAAGAAACTGTTCAAGCTGGACTTCACAGCAGAGCATACGAAAATGCTGGGTGACAAGATATTCAGCTTGTCAGATGCGCCGATGTCGCTGGTTGCGGAATTTCAGAGCTTTTTGATTGAATTCATACTCTCGAACGACGTGCCTACCAAATTCTCGCTTCTAGAATATGTGGACGATATAGACCAGTATGTATACACATGCTTGGAGAACAAGAAGTGCGCCGTATGCGGAAGAAGGGCTGAACTGCACCACATAGACGCTATAGGGATGGGCAACGACAGAACCGAGGTAATTCATGTAGGGCGAGAGGTTATGAGCCTGTGCAGGGAGCATCACACTGAAATCCACACAATAGGCAAAAAGGCGTTTTTTGAAAAGTACCACTTCAACAAGGGGGTTGAAGCGACCCCGCAGATTCTTAAGAAGTATGGAATAAGGAAGTGAGCATATGAATATTACGGAAGAAACAAGCAGAGAGGCGAACGCATCCGTAAGGGAGGCGAAACGCTACAGGCAGAACCTCATATTGCAGAGGCTTCAAGGCAGGGAGCTTACCGTATCGGAGCTTTCACAGGAGCTGTACGAGGACGGCTACATGCCGTTCTATGACAGGCATTATGTATCGCCGAGAATTACGGAACTCCGGCACATGGGGATTGTAGAGCCGTGCGGAAAGCGCATGGGGAGGATGAACCGCATGGAAGCGGTTTGGAGAATAAAGGAGGCTGATGATGGTCAGTATAATGCTGATAGGGAACATGACTAAAGACCCCGAGATTACGGAAGGGGCTAATTACAAGTATTGCAAATTCTCGCTTGCATGTACTATAGACAGCAAGGACAAGGACGGCAAGAGGAAGACTAACTTTTGGAACTGCACTGCATGGAACGGACTTGCAGATACCATAGTTAAATTCTGCAAGAAGGGAAGCAAGCTGTCCGTGATAGGAACTTGTGAGCAGAACAAGAGAAACGATAAAGAAGGCATTGAGAGAACCTACTACGATGTGAGGGTCAAAGACATTGAATTTCTCTCTCCGAAGGGCAATACAGAGGATGTGGAGGAAGAGCCGCCTGTAACGAACAGACCGCAGATTGTGCCGGATTATTCCGACGACGACATTCCATTCTAAGGCTAAGGAGGCTTGAGCGTGCGCAAATCCCTTATGGATGTCAGCAGGGCGAAGGAACTGCTTGCAAGCTACATTGACGAGGAGACCGACATCAAGTGTCAGAAGGACAGGCTGGACCAGTTAGTGACTGAATTATACACAATAGGCTCCCCGGAATTAAGTGCCATGCCCAAGTCTTCGTTTTCGAACAATGACAGAGTGCTCAATCTCATAATCAAGCGTGACGAGCTAGCCGGGGATATAGACGAGCTGGAGCGGAAACACAAGGAGAAGGGCGCATATATAAGTGTGCTGGCGGACAAGCTTTTGTCGAAAGAGAAAACCGTCATCAAAATGCGCTATCTCGACGGACGGAACTGGCAGAGCATCTGTTTCAATATCTTCGGCGAGTGCGCCGATTATGTAAAGAAGGAGGGGTCGTACCAAAGAAGGACATTCCGCATCCACGGCAGGGCACTCTGCAACATGCAGAAGTTAATGGACGAAAATGGACAATAAGGGGATTAACGAGGCGGCGAAAAACAAGAAGGACGAGTTCTACACGTCGTATGGAGACATAGAAAAGGAGATGCGGTACTACCTCGACTTCAACCCGGACGTGTTCAGAGGGAAGGCTATTCTGTGCCCGTGCGACAATCCGAATGAGAGCAACTTCACCAAGTACTTTCTAGACCATTTTGAAGAGTATGGAATCAAGCGGCTAATAAGCACATGCTGGAGCGGCTATTCAGACGGCGTAGGGTACGGCACAGGCACATCTTTGCTGGACCTATACAATCAATCAACCCTCGACAAAAACGCCGTCAAAGGGCTTATATTGGACGCTACGGAAGGCTCTAGGGCAATTCACCAACTCAACAGCAACGGAGACTTCAGAAGCGATGAAGTGACCGGGCTTAGAGACGAATCGGACATGATAATAACGAATCCGCCGTTCTCGCTTTTCCGAGAATTCATGGACTGGATATACATGAGCAAAAAGCAGTTCTCCGTATTGGGCAATATAGGATGCGCCACATACAACAATGTGTTTCCGCATATACGGAACAGAAGCACTCAACTTGGAATGAGCATCACTTCGGGAGACAGGGAGTTCAGAGTGCCGGACGACTATCCGCTTGCCGCCGCCGGGGTAAGAGTTGATGAGGACGGCACTAAGTATATCCGAGTGAAGGGAGTAAGGTGGTACACCAACATACCGTTCAACAATGACAGACCGATGCTTAAACTTATGACAATGCAGGAGAACAGAGAAAGGAGCAAGCATGAGGGAATCCGCAGGAAAGGGTATTTTGAGTACGACAATTATGATGCGCTGGAAGTGCCGTTCACGGACGCTATACCGAGCGACTACAAGGGGCTTATGGGAGTGCCGATAACTTTCCTCGACAAATGGAATCCGAACCAATTCAATGTAGTGAAGTCAAGGAATGAAGTAAGAGGAGCTGAATTTTTCAGAGACGGTAGCATATCAATGGCAGGGCTGTACGTCGGAGGGAAGGCAGTGTACGACAGGGTGATTATAAGGAGTGTGTAAAATGGAGTGCGAAAACTGGTACGGCAAATCCGAGAGGCGGTGCATTGCTGGTTTGTTGCTAATCGCTGGCGACCTTTTGGAGAAGCGCACGGAAGAGTGCAGGGGGGATATGGAGAGCTGTCAGTACAAAGACGGCTGTCCGCAGTGGTCCATGTTTGACGATATAAACAGTTTTCTAAAAGTCATTGCTCACTCGCTCACAGAAGAGGAGAAGGAATGGCTTAGGCAACGGCAATGGGAGAGAAACAGAATGGGTTACCGCACCCCGAAGGCGGAGCCGATGAGAACATCCGCATTGTACAACGCACTCGATATTGATGCTGAAGACTTCATAGAGCTTGGAGGCGAAGAATGAAGAGACTGCCAAATGTAAAGGTGTTGCTGGTATGCTACAGTTACAACTACTCGGAAGAAAACGAGGATGCGGTCATTGTTGATTCGCTATTGTATGTTGCGCCGAAGGAATCCGTAAAAGGCCTTTTGACGCTAGGCACAGGAAACGAGAGCACACAGCTCGTTGAGAAAGAGATTCTATCGGATATAGCGAGAGAGCTGGATGCGAAGAACAGATACCATGCAAACCTCAAGATAGACTATGCGAGGAAGCTGGACATGCGTCATTGCGTGTGCCAGTCATATATAAGGATATAAAGGAGAAGAAAATGGACGTAGGGAAGAGGATAAGAGAAATAAGGCTGAGCAAGGGGATGTCCATGAAGGACTTGGAGAAGAGAACGGGAGTATGCAAAGACACGCTCCATAGGATTGAGACCGGAACTACGAAGAAGCTCCGCCCGGCTACATTGCAGAGGATAGCTGAAGGGCTGCAAGTGCCAGTAACGGACATCACCTTTGTTGCAGAGGACAAAGCGGTGGAGCGGTTCGCAAAGTTCTTGTATAAGAGGCTTGCGGAAGAGGTCGATAACGAAGTTGCGTTGAGAGCGGAGTTTGAGAGCGCATACGCAGACTATAAGGAGCCGGACTATGGAGACTAATATGGCCGTATGTGAAATCCAATATGGCTATGCCAATCAGTATTGTGTGTGGTTCGCCCATGCGTATGTCATTATGCCCGAGGAGAAGGCGAAGCATTTGGAAGAGCTGTTCAACGACGGCAATGAGTACAATGACGAGGTTTATCTAGAAGTCTTTAGGCTTCTAAAGAAGGAGCTTAGAGACTCCGGAATAGACCGGGAGGAATCCCCCACTCCATGCTATGTAGACGGAATTGACAGCTTCAAAATCCTGCGCAGTCAAAAGGACATGGAAGTACTTCTTGAAGGCAAGGGCGAGCTGACGAGGATGACTTTCTAGATGACGGCATGAAGACTATACATATAACTGTCAATGCCCGGCATGTCTTCAGATTCTAAAGGCAGGAATAATAGCAGGTTGTATATTCGGCTGAATAATGACTTGCTTACAGGAGAATATGAATGGAAGAGAACAGATACTCGGAAGAGTGCATCAATTCGCTGTTTGAAGGCAACGATTACCACAGGACGCTGAAGACCCCGATGCCTGCGCACGCCGCAGTTGACAGGGAATTGCCCTATACAGCCCTCAAGCAAGAGCTTAAGCTCGCCAAAGACTTTCTCGGCAAATGCCGTGAGAACTCGTGGAAGGGGCTTGCGAGCGTACCCGAAGAACTCACAATGTGGTGGCATGAGGAAGTGCGCATCTTGGAGCACGAGAAGGCAAGGAGACGCTGGGCAAAAACAGTAAATCAGAAATGATTTTCTGTAAAATTAGTTAGACTTTATAAATATTATAGTTGACAATCAAGCCAAACTGTGGTAGAATAAAATTAGAAAATAAATCTACCACAGGGAGGTTTGGGGGATGGACATAGAAGAGACAGAACGCTATCTGGCGGAAAGCAAAGCTCCTCGCTCATACGAGAGGGTGAACGGCATCAACTACATGTTTTTGGAAGAGGATGACGGCTGGATTACGATTGTGGAGTGCACGGAGTATGGCACTGCATACTGATACAGACAAGAGACTATGACCATGCAATGAGCTTTGTAATGCGGATAAAGGAGAATAATGGTAACAGAAAAACAGCTTGAGAACATTACGAAGGCGCACAAGCGGATTCAGAGGGGCTGGAGGACTATTGACACCTACAGCAAGCAGGACAAGTCGGACAGCGACCTTGCAGGAATCCGCAACACTTTGGAGAGCGGGCTGGAACAGCTAGAGAAATGGCTGGAAGAGCACAAGGAGGAAGAATGACCCTTTATTCACAACTGCCGGACGAAGACATAGACATGCTCACGAGTGTTTATGTTTCGATATGTAAAGCATGGACGACTTTGGACTACTGGAGCAATGGGAAAAAGGATTCCGTAATTGCGAATGTGCTTGATGCGATAGACATAGCCGGAGACAAACTTCAAATCGTATTAAGGCACGCAGGGGTGAACTTCGAGGAATAGGGATGAAATTAGTCGAGTTTTGGTACAAGTACACAATCAATGGCACTCACTTCGGGAAGAGTACACACACAAGGTCGTTCGTGCTTATGATGCCCGAGGAGGATGCTTTGGAAGTCACCGCTGAAGGAAGCATGGAATCCGCAAGGGTCAAGGCTTTAAAGACAGAAGTCAACGACAGGCTTAGGCGCAGTTACGGAAACATGTACATTGATGATGTGGTTATGACACGCATAGAAGCCATAGGCGATGTCAACGAAACTTTGGCTTTTGCGGACGGCTACATCTATCTGAACGGGAAACAGCTATGAATGAATCTCTCAATGAAACCATGAGGCTCAAGGCGGGGTCAGAAACTTTCCGTCCGGGCTTCAAGGCAAGATATGATAGGAGATACAAACCCTTAGAACAATCAGCACAATCGCCAAATGAGCCAATACAGGGCTTTCTGCGGCGATTTGACACTCACTCAATAACTTATACATAAAACGCAAAATGCGGCTCACAACGGCTCTAATGAAGCCTAAAAAGAGGAACAAATTGTGCAGACGGAAGAGACATGAAGACATTCGGAGAACGGCTTAAGTATGCAATTAAAATCCGAGGGCGCACACAGCAAACGCTGGAAGAGATGTGCGGGCTATGGAGGGGCGAAGTCGCCTATTGGGTCAAGAGGGGCTATCCGAATAAAATTGCGGATTTTGCCAAAGCGTGCAAAGAGCTTGATGTCTCTGCTGAATGGGTAATGACAGGCGAGGGCGTTTCCCCGGAGATGCCAAAAAGGGAGCTGAAGGGTATATCTAAACCGCTCACTCGGGAAGAGATACTTTCCAACAAGTCCATAAAGGCTAAAAAAGAAGAAGCTAAGGAACTAAGGAAGTACGAGACCGGATTAAGCGAAAAGAGTCCGTTTGAAGGGGTCAACACGGTTCTCAAACATAACACCACAGGAAGAGGGGAAGGCTCATTGTACGCAAGCTCCACACTTGGGGCGATAGAGGAATCAATGAAGGAACAACACAAGAGCCACGATGAAATAGTCTCTGCGCTGGCGAGAGCAAGAGGATATTTCAGCACACGACATGTATTTGATGAGGAGGAATATGACTGAAGAGGAATTTAAAGAGCTGGAAGCATTGCTCAAAAAGACCAAGGAAATCGAGCCATGCAAGTATTACAGTGATTACGAGTACTTTGACCTTGCGAAAGCGAGCGCATGCCTTAATGAGGCAGGAATGTATATAGCGAAGGTAGAGGAAAGAAAGCCCGTAGATGAACAGAGAGCATTGCAGATGCTCATTGATGCCGCCTTCGGAATCATAAATCATATAGCAGGGATAGAATGATAGTATTTGAAGATGGAATAGAGGTTGTTTATGCCTCAAACGGCTTGCCCGGCACGGATGATAAATCAACCACCGAGGAAGAGTACATATGGATTAAGGGCATCACGGACGAAAGTTTAAGAAAGAGACTTAACCCAAAAGCCCTAGAGTGGTACAGACCGAATATTGTGGAAGCCATAAAAGCGTTGGAGGAAGTGAGGGAGTACGATGGCTACTTGCAATGAAATCATGGAGCTTGTCAAAAGAGCCTGTGATGAAAACAGCCTTGAACAGCTCGACGAATTATACGCTACTGTCATAAAGGCACGGATTGCGCCCGTGGACGATGAGGAGGCTAAGATGCTGGACGAGTGCATTGACCTTATAGAGCAGACTAAGCTCAAAAGGTATAAAGGCATAGGGCGCAGGGACAGCAGAACAGCGTTGTTTGAGGGAATCACGGCATTGTGGGAGAACGCCTTTATATACGGAGACAACCCGGTCTACACGGCTACGGAGCTTAAGAAGGCAGGGCTGGAGGACTTAGCTCCTTGGGAGGATATGAACAATGCAGACCGTGAAATCTATAGGGAGTACATGGACTTTCTCACAGGGAGCTGGGCAAAGACGCACGGCAAGAACATAGAGCCGGACATTACGGCATGGAATTACGAGCTTGTAAAAGCAGGCAGGATAGACGCATGAAGACAGGGAGGAATCCAAAGAAAACAGAAGGGGCAGAAGGTGTTTCATTGCGCTGGCCGTTATATTCTTTCCGGTCACGTTAGTTGCCTGTTTAGCTGGTGGGCTGATTTGGATGATGCACCAAGCAATAGGCTGGCTGGAGCACAAAGACGACTGGGAAGGCACGCCCGATAACCTTTAAGGAGAGTGAATGACTGTAGAAGAGAGCCTGCGGCTGAAGGAGATGCACGAAGCATGTAATCTCATGGCTAAGTGACTGGAGGATAATAAATGATGGGAAGGTTTAGCGGATTCACGAACGAAGAGCTTTGTTATTTGGAGACAGGGTTAGTAGAGAATGGCAATGGCTGGGAGGAAGACCCGGACGGATATACTGCTGATGCTGTTATGGCGAGGCTTTTGAGCGAAATCGAGGAAGAATACAACGGAAGAGATGAGCAGGTTTGAGGATTATACAACTGAAGAGCTGGAAATGATTACAGATGCTTTTCACTTCTATAATTGCGTAGTTGAAGAGGACTGTGACGGCGACTATGCAAAAGTGTTTTATAAGTTGTACATGGAAGCCATAGATGTGTGGAACACACGTAGCGACAGGAAGGACGACGAACAGGCCGAGGAAGACATAGAAGAGAGCAAGGAGGTAATCAATGAACAAGATATTGCTCCCCATCAAACCGGAGTATGCGGAGAGGATTCTCAACGGCACAAAGAAATTTGAATACCGCAGGAGGCTGGCGAAGGGAGTAGACACTATCCTGTTGTACGAGACCGCTCCGGTCAAGAAGGTTGTAGGTGAGGTCAAGGTGATTGGGACACGGACTACAGCTCCTTGCATTTTGTGGGCAGATACTTGGGGAGCATCCGGCATCACGAAGGAAGACTATGACAAGTACTTTGAAGATTCATGGTGGGGCGGGGCGTATGTCCTAGGCGATGCCACGAGATTTAAAAAGCCTAAGGAACTGAAGGATTACGGTATAAACTACACACCGCAATCGTACGTGTATATCAGAGAGGACATATGAACCCGGATGAACAGCGAGAAGTGCGATACATGGAATATGGCATTACGGACGTGTTGCTCAGCATAGTCAATTCTGCGATAGACGATACATTGAAGCACTATGACACGTCGAGTGATGTTTGGAACGAATATTGGGAATGGCTTATACGATTGAAGGACGCTATCAGAAAGAGCCTGTGACATGCGGTTTTATCCTGTAAGCGCAATATCGTGGATTGACGAGGAATGAAAATGGATATGCATGTTACTGAAACGGAAGACTTCAACAAGCTCAAGGAGCGGCTGGCAGATGCTGAAGTCAAAATCAAAGAGCTGGAGGAACAGCTCACGGCGGCTAAGAACGCATGTGCAGATGCCTATAGCGAAGGGCATGACTGCGGTTACAAGGAAGGGATTAACGTACAGGCTCTCAATGCGCTATATGGTGCTGTCTGGAGCTATTGCGGAAGAGACAAACTGAAATGGCAGGACGAGCTCATGGACTATGAGAGCGGCTACTATCTCATTAAGTGGGAACTGTACACGGACGAAATAGATGAGGAATATCTGCCGAAGTACGGCGAATGGCTGGCTGAGAAGGCAAAGGAGCTGGATAATGGGGAGTAGGCAAACGAACAAGGAGCTTGAGACAGAGAATGAGAGGCTGATAGCGAGGGAGAAAGAGGCTTATGTTGGCGGATGGCTGGACGTCTATGCCGGGGCTATGCTGGACTATACCGATTGCGGCGAGGTTGACATGGAAGAGCTTGCCCTATACCACAGGAGCGAGGCTGAGGAAGAGTACGCAGACTGGCTTGAGTACGAGGATGCAAAAGAGCTTGACAATCTATAAGGCATGGATGTTCAACGGAGATTGGACACGGAATAAAAGGAGAATGATTATGTGCGAGAGTGTAGGGGAAGCGAAGGAGCGGAATCATGACATCATTTGAAGACCTCAAGATGCGCACCGAAGACTATATTACAGGCTACACGGATGCGGAAATGGAGATATATGGCAAAGTTGAGAGCCTTGAAAGAGAGCTTGCCGGAATGAGAGCTGAAGTCAACAGGTTGCAGGATGCAATGCTCACTGTAATGAAGAACGGCTACAGAGAGAATCGCAGTTGCTCTGAGGTCATTGGCTGGCTGGAATCGTATCTTGATGGGAATCACAGGAGTGAATGGAGCACATGGCTTGCGGAGCACAAGGAGGGAACTCGGGATGGCTGAACTTAACCCGGAAGCGCAGAGCGTGCTGGACTGGATGGAAGGCTACCGCAAGGGCTACGAATATGGCTACAATGCCGGAGCACAGGATTATATTTTGGAGCTTGTGAAACACTATACGGAGGCATGCCCGTTTGATTGGCGGGGCAAGCTAAGGTTTTACAAAACAGGCGAATGGCTGAAGACGTATGCACACGCTGGCGAGCTGGACAAGGAACACAGGAAAGCATACGGCGAGTGGGTTGAGAGAATGGCGAAGGGGGTTGTTAATGGATAAGGAAACTATATTCAGCGAGTTTGACACGGCTGATTTGGAAATCATCAGAGCCGCTCTCGCAGACCACTATGCAGTAATAAAGCGTAAGAAGCCGGAGCCCTACGAGCGTATGGTTGAGGACTTGATAGATGCGGCTGGCAAAGCCTATTATGACCGCTGGCTGAAGTACGAAGATGCGCAGGAATAACAATCACTGTCTCTGGCATGTGCGCCATGAAGATGGAGACGATAATTATCAGTTTTGGAGGAACTATAATGAGAGTGGGTTTTTATCATTCCTTTTAGTGCTTATTAGCTTGGCGGCAATAGGACTGTCAATATGGGGTATCGCGTGGGCGGTGCAGAACGCAAAGATAGCCCGTGAAGCCAATCAAGACATTATCAAGTGGTACGACAGTCAGCAGGAAGAGCCTGTTGACAACGACGGCTATGTGCTTGTGTATGAGGAGGCATAATGGGCAAGTGGAAAGAATGGCGAGAGAGAAGGCGCAAGAAATCCGCAGAGTCTAAAGAACCGTACAAGCCTAAAGCCCATGCCATGCAGGACGTGAGTATGGGGGAACTTGTGGAGTGCTTTAAGGCTCACATCAAGGCAGAGCTTGCACTTTGGGAGGATATTCAGAGGTCAGTAATTGGAGACACTTACTGCAACGGACAGCCGATAAAGGGCTATATGAAATCTCTCTACCAGTTGCTCACGGATTTGGAATGTATATCAGATAAAGTCATCTGCAAAGCCGGGGACTGTGAGTATGGTATGATTCTTTGGGAGCATGATGCCAGCGCAGGCTACTATCCTTATAGAACGGAGTTTTATCTTATCAACAACATAGTTAATGAGAGCGAAGACAGCTCAAAGAAGGAACTGAAATGAGCGATTGCGTTATAGACTTGTACCCAACAAGCGAGGAACTGCCGAAGGAGTGCAGATGCAAGACGGATGCGGAACTTGCGGAAGAGCTCATGACATTAAGCCAAGGGGAGCTTATAGAACTTAACCAGTACGCCGAGGCATTATGCGCCGTATCAATCCACGGCACGGATTACGGGGCGGTGAGACGAAAGCTGGAGCAGATTCTAAGGCGCAGAGACAGGAATACAGAAAGGGGTGAAGTCTGCACGGCGCAGTATGACAGCAACAAGCTGTTAAGGCTGTGGATTACATTGCACCCGGAATACCTCTACTGGCAAACGAAAGAGCAATGGAAGTACAAGGATAACCGCCCGTGGGCTATCAATGTCACCAAAGTCAAATGCTTGTTCGGCGAGAAATACGGCACAGAGATTGACCTGCCCGAAGAATGGCGAACAATCGAGGATATGGAGTGCGAGGTCAAGCAGAGTGGGCTGAAAGCGGTGAGCGACATCGAGACAAAGGTGGAGTTGACGAGGGAACAATAATTGTTTGTGAATGTGGCTGTTTTTGTAATATTTTCCCGCTTTAATCAATATATAGCTTGACAATTAGTTTTTTAAAGTGGTAGAATAAGAACAGAAAACAAATCTACCCAAGGAGGCGGAGATGACGAGACTTTCAGAGCGTGCCGAGGAGTATTACGGCACTTACGAACACAATGGGCTGGACGAGACTGCGGAGGCACTCAAGAACCTTTTCATAGACTGCATGAGCACGGAAGACAAGGGCAAGCAGGTAGACCTCTACATGGCGTTCAGCAAGATGCTGGACAGCATAGTCCGGTAAAGGGGAAGAATGGAAACTGTCGTAGTGAGGGTGGACTACACCCATAGCCACATGAACCGCAAGGGCAATGTAAGGGAAGTGAAGAGCTGTGCCTATCTTGTCGTGTCTCACGAAGAAGCCGCAGGGATGCTTAGCGAATTCGGCTACAGATGGATTACGGAGCTGTTGCAGAAAAAGGACGTGTTCAATCCGTGCATAATCCAACTGACTGTAATGACTGCAAAGGATATGGACATGAAAGTGCTGAAGGAGATGTAATGACAGGAGCAAGAGCCGCTCAATGCCAATTCTGCGGGAAGCGTATAAGCAAAGGGCAGGAGTACAAACTGGTGCGAACCCGGAAGGTCGTATACTGGGCTGTAGGGGCAAGGACACTGACCCGAGACGGACGCTTCCATGTGCGGTGCGCCAGCTTTATTGAGGCGTGTTTGAAAGACCGGGGCAATGCAGACGGCAAGCTTGCTCCATATGCGTACAATGACAAGTCGGCGCATGATTGCGTCCTCAAGCGCATAAAAGCCGACTGCCTTATGTGCGATAATCGGTGGATATGCAACAAGACCGAGAACGATATGCTCAAGTGCAATGAGCTCAACAAATACGGAGAGCCGATAGGTTAGTTCAGCGATGAGCTGTAGTCATAGATTCTCCTAGAGAGCCAGTCGCTGAGGCTGGCTTTTCTCATGCAACAAAATCAAAGAAAATAAGAAATTTTACAAAATATAATCAATAAAACTATTGACATCTCAAATTAAGTATGGTATAATATAAGTAGAAAGAGAGAAACGGAGGCAATGAATATGACAAACGAAGCAAAGTGGACGGCAGAGTGCTTTGATATGGACGAAAAGGATATCCGGGGATGGGCAAAGCTGGCGCAGGAAGGCAATTATGGCAAGAGGGCAAAAGCCAACAAGAGATACGAACTTGAGATGCAGATTTCCAGTACAGTGCAGAATAGAATCCTTGCTGAAGCTAGGGCGGCATATGCGGCAATGGCTCCGGAGCAGAAAGAGGATAAAAACCTTGCTATGGATGCAATCGACAGGATTCGCACAAGGATTTTAAAGAGGAGCAAACAGCTTTACAGGTTGGTTGGAGAGCTGTTTGCCTAAGTAATTCCATAATGGATATAACAACGATACAAAATATTTCTAAAATAATTAAAGAAATATGAACAAAAATATTGACAATAGAAAAATTATATGGTAGAATATAAGTAGAAAGGGAGGAAAGGAAGAATGGCAGAAGTACTTAACGATGACCCTATGTATAAGGGATGTGTCATAGGATATTATATAGAGAATTTCATTGAGGATTCATATGACAATATGGTTTACATAGACCCGGAGACAGGTATCATCGCCATCGAGGAGACGGGGTATGTGAATGACCATGCGCCCTATCGGGTGGATATTACAGAGGAAAACTTCAAGGCGTTTCTCAAGCATGCCGACAAAAGATATATTGAAGGAGCCATCGAGAGAGACCGGGCAAACGCACATGCAATAACCAAAGGAAAGTATGTGGAAGTGTTAAAAGGGCGCAAGGTGCCGCTCCATACAAAAGGCAATGTTTTTTGGACCAAGGAGCAGGAAATCCGGGACAGATGGGGAAGAATCCGTGACGTAGTGACAAGGGTCGGGCTTAAGGATGCGGACGGAAAGGTTTGGTGGACTTATGCAAGCAACTGTGTTGTGATAAACCCTAAAACCTATTACACCCCAGCACAGGTGCTCCGCAAGCAGATAAAGGAGTACAAGTCCGAGGCATATAAGAGAGTTGTTATGAGGCATCAGATGGTGTATGACCGTTCCAGACAAAGCAATGGGTATCGCCTTGGGAACTATTGGAAAGGAAACGAATACTTAATCTATTAAGAGAATATGACTGGCGATATAAGTCAGTCTTTTCTTGTTGAGATAAATAAAATTATTTAAATAAATCTAAATAAAATAGTTGACATCTAAAAATAAGTGTGGTATAATATAAGTAGAAAAGAGGAAAGGAGACAGGGATATGAAGAACGCTTACATGGATTACACGTTTATTGGTTGGAAGATAGCAGGCATATATGGAGTAGGGCATAACAGGAAGTATGCAATATCCATATCAGAGGATGAGGGGCGTAAGTGGTGGGGCTGGCTTCTTAATGCGAATTACAGCACATCCACAGGAATGTATGACGCGAACAACTCAGAGCACTTTGCAAGCTTCGAGGAAGCAAAAGCAGAGCTTATGAGAATGTACCCCACGGCAAAGGTTATAAAGGAAAGCATATAAACCGACCCCGGCAGGGGGAAGATAGCCGTCGAAGGCGGACGGAGGATATTATGACATCAAAGGAGTTGATGAACGAGAAAAAGCATATACAGTCAATTTGGGTATATGCCCTTGAAGATATTGAAAGGCTCAAGGGCAAGAAGGGCTATAACGAAACAATGGCAGTTTACAATGCTTCCAGACCATATTACGAGGAAGTCATGAGCGCAAGGGACGGCGAAACATTCTACAGGTATTTGGCAGACCTTGAATTCTATAGAGCTCAGATTGTTGTTTTATGCAGATGCTGTTATGGTTATCCCGGCGGATTGAAAGACTTTATGGAAACCTACTACGGGATAGAGAGAAAGTCAGTATAACAGTCGAAATCCCTTATGGGGTATTCCGGAGACGGCCTACCGGAACTGATGATGACAGGCTATGGAGGGAACAGAATCATGACAAGAACACAGCAGATAGCAGAAATGGAGAAAAAGATTGCGGAACTGAAATCGGCTGAAAAGGAATACAAAGAAAAGGTCAAGAGCGGGGAGCCGGATGTGGTAATCAACAAGCTGACACTCCGTATGGAGATAAGGTCAAATCAGTATGTGATTAGGAACTGGAAGGCGACCATGAACACACTAGGACAGATATGAGACAATCTTTAAAAGAGTTGTAATAGATAACCGCCTTCAATCAATGAGAGGCGGTTTTATACTAATTATTATAAAAGATTTTATATAAAATGATAAAAAAAATAAATAAAATAGTTGACAAGATATAAAATATGGTGTATAATATTAGTGTAAAAAGGAAGGGAGGTAAAGGATATGTACAGCGGACTTGAAGACAGGAACATATATGCAGGAGAGAACGTGTTCTACAGATACGGGCACAAGGCGCAGGAGCGCATGGCAAGCTATGTAACGGAGCACAACGGCTGGATAAGCGTCCCCGTGAACGGCGGCAGGTATTATGCAATAGGAACAAGTAACGGCAAGTACGGAGAGTTCGCAAACCTGTTCGGCACCTGCTACAGCGTGAACAGAGCCGGATATGCGTATGCGAAGGCTGGAACAGAAAAGGGCGACAAGCTGGTTGAGGCAATCAATCACATGGTAGATAATATGAAGGCAACAGATGATGCAAGGGCCAAGAACAATGATGACGATGCAGAAGAGTAAATGCAATGCTCATAAAAATATCTTAAAAAATTATAACAAAAATACACAAAAGTATTGACAAAAATAATTAGATATGGTATTATATAAGTAGAAAAGAGGTAACCAAACAGGGAGGCGGATATGTACGAAAACAGTGCGGCGAGAGAGATAGCATGGCAGGAAGCTAACAAGCTTTTCCCTACGGATTATGATTATGAGGCAGGGAGCAAGGACAGGGTTGGATATCCCATTTACAGGAGTACAGTCAAGGACGTGAACGCATGGATATCAGACCTTAATTGCAGGCTGGAAGTCAATGTGGAGCAGAAAGACCATTCAATCACGAGCACGAACGTGTGGGTGGATTACGATTGGACGGAGGATGATGCAAACAGCTCTTTTATGAGCCGTGAGGAATACAGCAAGCTGTGGGGCGAAAAAAACGAGTTTTGGTACGACTGGCAGTTTAAGGCCTGGGTTCACGAGCAGTTTGGGTTTGAAGAGAATCTCATAGAGATACAGCATGACATTGCATACAAGGCTGTCAACAAAAGGACAGGAGAGCACAGGGCGTATGCATGGGGAAGCAGAAGCCCCGAGTACAACTCCCCGGAATGGAATTATTGCAGGTTCAAGGTCTGCGATTATATGTACGAAGTAGTAAACGGTGTTCTCCATATGCTTGAGCACTGACAGGAGGGGAATATGGAACAGAAGCTTAAAGATTTAGTTGACGAGGCGATAGTCAATATCAATGATTTTGTATTTGACGTGGAGCAGAAAGACGGAAAGCTGGAGCTGAAGTATTCATTCTATGCGGATTACAGGGACAGACTGGAAGACAGCGAGGTTGCTGACATCCTAGAAGCGGATGACCCCGGTGGCGCACTGCATATGTATCTAGATGATTCTTACTACAATTACAGCCGTGAGATACTTTCACAGGCCGTAGATTATATTGAAGAGTATATCGAAAATCATTACAAAGATAGTGGCTTTTCACAGGAAGAGAGATTTGAACTGTGGGACTATCTAGATGAGCTTGTAGAGTGGGATTATGAAGAGGCGGAGGAACACTATTTACAGGAAGAGTACAAGTGCGAGATAACGATAGATGCAAGCAAGAAGTATACGTACCACCGCAATGAAGGCGGTTATGACCTAGACCTTACAGCACTTGAATGGCTTGCTGAACAGCAAGGCTATTCAAAGGAAGAGCTCAACAAGGCATTGTCAGCTTCTGAAGAGGATGCTAAATCGCCGCTCCTGCGCTCCATTAAGAGCGAATTGGCGAACACAACCTCTGATACCAACACCCTCACAATCTTTGTTACAATGCCCCTAAGAGAGCTTATAAGCGTAAACGAGCAAGTTAAGAGAGGAAGCAAAGATTCCGAGGTTACAGTCTCCAAGAACGCCGTGGTTGGGCTGATAGACTTCTATGAAGGCGCAGGCGGGCCGTTAGAGATTCAGCTTGAAAAAGACCTTGCAATCCCTGTTTATAATATCGCAGAGTGCCTGCCAGATGCTGGGTTCAAGATTTGCTATAATGGCTACACTCCGGACGAGATATATGGGCTGTGCGGAAGTGCTTGGAAGGGGCGTATAGAAGAGTTACCAATGCCCTTTTAGTCTGTGAAAATTAGTTTGATTTCAAATATTTTGACATCGAAATAATGTCAGTAAATGTCAGTAAA
>JAJPZA010000189.1 GCA_021204625.1 Clostridia bacterium
CGTTAAATAACCATCAATTCATCAATCAGTTACATACAGACCTGCCGGCCGTTTGTGTCCACATGCAAGTTTTTTCATTGAAAAGGAAAGGAGAAACACGACTACGAAGTCATATCTCTCCTTTCAGCTTAGATTTCACTCGTAGTGAATTTGGCTATTCATTTCCCTCGGAGGAGCCTTGTCCCGGCCCCTCTTCGGGCGAATGTTTCATGTAAGTCAGTTACCCGCTAGAGAACCACGTTGGCACTGCTCAGGGAAGCGGTAGTGGGGTGAGGAGTAAAGCCTCCCTGGTTCAGGGTAATCGTCGAGGTAGCCGATACAGAACCGATCTTCTTGAACGTGATTGTAATCTCAATGTCAATCTCGTATTCGTACTGCAGTTTGGTGCCGCCGTTGTTCCAGACAATCGTGCCTGCAGGATAATCGGAAGTCGCCGTGGCGTAGCCGGGCAGGTCTTCACCATCCCCGTCTGTCGGTATCTCATCAACATAAAGAGTAAGATATGCAGTTCCAACCAGGTTATTCTGCAGATAGTCCCAGTCGCCGCCCGCGAGATAGCTGATGGTGACATCGGTATCCATATCAGTGACACCATAGTAAGTATTGGCATATTCGCTGAGCTTCCAGCTATAGCCGGTGACATTGCCCTCATCGTCGGTAGTCGCCTCATAGGTGAGAATCGTCTCACCGTCAACGTCCTCGACGGTAACGCCCTTGTTGGCGTCGGCAAGGTTCTCGTCGGCGGTGTCGTCAAGAGTGTCCGCACCGTCACTGGCCCTTACGAACGGGTTCTCGAAAATGATCCAATATTTCCAAGGACAAGGCTCGCCGTTGTCAAGGATCTCGTTGTAATCCATCAGCTTGGCCACATACTTGCCCTCAATGGCCTCAGTCAGGTAAACCATGGATTCATTAGCAGAAGTGATCGCGACGCCGGCGTCAGGATAAACGCCCGTCTGGCCTGTCTCCCATGTGAAGTTGACGCTATTGACGTTGTGGGCCTCATCGGTGTACTCGAAGACGTTGCCGGTGTTGGCGAAGTGCTCGGAAACGTCGGTCTCATTCATGAATCCGTCGCTCTCAAGCTTGCCCTTCACGAGGACAGCCTCGTCATCGGCGCTCAGATCGCAGCCCTCATACTGGGAAGGATCAGGGACCTTGTACAGATCGCTGAGAGTAAGTGAGTCGCAGTCGTCGACAACGTATACGTGAACCTTGACAGTGATGTCAGGAGCCGCGTAAGGGTCTTTCGACGTGATCGTGAACTGGCAGACGTACTCAGCAACCGAAGTGTATGTGGTCTCCGGATATTCTGCAATGACTTCGCCATCGGCATCCTTGTACGTGGCGGCAGGGAACGTGATGCCCGATACGCTCGGATAGGTGTGCTGGGTCAGGATGGAGTCGTCAACACCCAGGGAGACGACATTGGCGCCCTCAAGTAATGCCGGTATGTTAAGCCCGACCACGAAGCCGTCATGCTGCTGATACACTTCATCCTTAAGCAGATACTCGTAATCTTCGAGGTAAGGATACTTTACGACTATTTCAGCCCACCAATCCTTCAATGCATTTTTCATAAGATCACCGACAAGAGAAGTGGTGGTCGCATTTGGATCCTCCACGTCATCGTCAGTCTCCGGGTATTCGCCGCTTGACCATTTGCTGCCTGGTGCGCCGTAATCGTAATGGTTATATGTCCAGGTGCCGTCGCCCTTGTTGGCGCAGATGTAGGCGTTGACCGTGGAGCCGTTCTCGACGTAATAGTTCGTCAGATAGTATTCCAGAAGATCAGTGGCGACAACTTTCTCGTCGATCCCTGTCAGCTGCTCGTAGAACTCGCTGAGCGTCATGCCGCAGATCTCGTCGAGGCCGGTCGCGCCGGAGGCGTTGTGGTCTGTCTGGATCGCGCGATAATGTACATAGTATGCATCGCCACCGTTGAGCACATCGTTCAGGTCGATGGTGACAGGATCATGCTTTACGCCGGTGATGTGGTAGACGATGTAGGTGGAGGCCACGAGGTAGCCGTTGACGTACGCGTTGACGCGAACGACAGGATAGCGGTCGTATGTGATGGGAGAGTCCCCATCCACGTCAATGTAAGCTCCCACAAGGTGGTCAGTGCCAGCGGTTGTCTCATCGTACACAAGTATCTGCACGTACTCCTGCTGGTCTACGCCGTCGATGTAGAAATGATCGGGGAGAACATACTCGTAGCTGATCGCGCTCTCGCCGATAAGGTCGCTGAGCTTCGAGGCCTCGCCGTCAACGTTGACGTAAAGGTCTACGTGGCCGGTGATGTAGTCCGAGGAGTTGTATGCGAACTCGCAGTTGTCTTTCTTATACTCGGAGAAGTCAGTGTCCGTGGTCTCAACATAGCTGTCGGAGCTTGGATCGGTGTTCTCGGCCCCGTCGATGAACCTATGGACGAAGTCGCTGGTCTCGGTCGTGTAAGTGGAATAGCCCCACTTGTCCGTGCCGGTGGCCTTGCCGAGGCCTTTGGTCCTCGGATAGAAGCCCGCAACGGCCTCCTCGCTTGTGGTCGTGCCATTATCTACGTTCGTGTCGTCTGCAACGGTCGTGTCGCTGCTACCGGTCCCGGTGACGTCATTGGCGCAGACCAGTATAGGCTCGACATTCTCGGCGCCCTTTACTCGGATGTAGTCGGAAGTGACCACGCCCTCAGGATTGGTGCCGGTCGTGACGCGGAGTGCGGTAAGGTCATAGCCGGCCTCGGAGATGTTGCCGGTGAGGGCTACTTTGAAGGAGAGGTACTCGTCGCCGATAATGTGAGCAGGCTCGCCAATGATGGTGAACAGACTCTCGTCATCACCGTATTCGTTCGCACTGCGGACCTTCACGTTCCTTGTGATGAAGTCGTATTGGGAGTTCTCAATGTATGCGTTGCTCGGGTTGAGACGGTATACCAGCGTGGTGCTTTCACTTACCACCGTGGCGGTCTGTGCCTCGAAAGTGCCGTCTTCATTGGTCTTCTCATCATCAAGATAGGAGGTGATGCCGATGAACGGGGCTGTGGTAGGATAGAATGTGTCCTTATCAAGGAAGCTCGGAACGAATGCCACGGAGTTGAGTTCCTGTCCGAGGAAGATGTCGTAATCACTGAATGTGTATGATACAACGTTGCCGTCCTCGTCATAGTTAGCGGTCAGGACGTTCATCAGATGTAGCGTATTGCCGTCCCAGATGGCGGTGATGCCGTAGTCGGATTGCGAGAGTCTCATGTACTCGCCGTTCTCAAGATTCCAATCGTACTCGGTGTCGTCCGAGGCTGTGGAGGCTTCGGAGGCCTCGCCGTCGTCGGTCTTCGGAGTGAGCTTATAGAGCTCCCAGTAGCCGGTCGTGTAGTTCGGCTTGAGAACATAGATCGCTCCGTCCTCACCCGGATCTCCCTTATCGCCTTTCTCTCCGTTGGCATAATAGCCGGAGCCCTCACCGTCGATAAGCCACTCGCCTGTCTCAGGATCAATTTCAATTGTAGGAGTGTGGCCGTCCTCGCCCTTGGCCTTGACGTCGGTCTTCGTGCCGTTGATGACCCAATAGCCGTCATCACTGATCTCGATGGTAGGAGTGGATCCGTCCTTGCCGACAGCCTTAATGCCGTAAGGGTAGTTGTCATCGGTATACTTAGTACCGTTCAGGCACCAGTAGCCGTCAGCGTCGATGGTCCATACATAGTTGGTGCCGTCTTCGCCCTTCTCGCCCTTGGCCTTGACGTCGGTCTTCG
>JAJPZA010000217.1 GCA_021204625.1 Clostridia bacterium
AGGAATCGAAGTACATCCCCCTGCACAAGCCCTACAAGTTCAACTCAAGGGACGAACGCGAACGCATCCTCTACAAGAACTTCGTGAAGGTCGGCCAGGAGGTCAAGGAGATGGTCGATGAAATCCTCAAATACAAGGTGAAGTAAGTTGTACCGAAAAATGGTACGCTTTTGCTGAGATTATGACCAACGAGCTCTTACAACCTGGAAACATCAATATATTTAAAATACGGCTGAAACAGCAGAGTCTCTTCATTTTCACTTGATGCAAGAGGCTCATTAATGTAATACGATTCCTTCCAGACATCAAGAGTAATCGAATAGACGGGAACGAGCGGCTCGGCCGCTTTATACACACCCGGCTTGACTCTCACTATCAGCCCGGCTTCGAGCATCTGTGCCAGAGTATTGATCTGCACATTGACGACACTCTTATTGGCTCCGTACTCTGTACCCATAATTCGCTGTAGCAAATCCGTATTCACGTAATCCTGGATTCTGAACTGCTTGGCCAAAGCGCAATATGCCTCATAACAGAACCTGTATCGGCCGGCAATGATCGCCCCCAAAATCAGCTTGCTGTCATTCTCCGCCCGCATGGCGGTCAGAACGGCATCCTTATGCCCCCGGCAAAAATCCATGACTGGATTCATGGCAATAGTGGTTTTTATCTGGTGAACGCCTTTCTTCTGTCTGTTTTCTCCGGCATATTCAGTTCTTATCAATTGAGTGATTCTATCGGAATCCGCCTCTCCCCTTAAATCGGCGCACACTGCCTCGGCAAGAATGTCAAGCGGAATCCTCTGATGCAGTCCCAATGCCTTATTTTGTTCAGCCATAAATCAATATCAGTTAATTGTTATAAACGGGATCAACACTTCAAGGAAATGTGGCCCGCCATGAGTGACACATCGCGGTTTCCCGGAAAACGTTTCAGTCCCCACGGCATAATATGTCCTGCTGTTCTCGTCAATCTGTTGCAAATGGCCGACATATTGTTCCTCGAAAATATTTCGGTCAAGGTAATCATTCAGCGTAATGTGACGATAACTCAGCCATGCGTCCAATCTGTCCCTATTGTCAAGGGTTCTATACCCGACTCCCTCGATATTCCCGTGATCGGTGGTAATGAAAACCTTATATCCGGCATTTAGCAGCCGTCTGACATTGTCGGTCAGCTCTCCCTCTTTAAGCCATCGTCTCGTGTTGTCATACAAGTACATATAATTGTCAGAAGCGTGCATCTTCTCGTCGAGAGAAACTGTGACATAAGCCAGGACATCAGAATCCATGCCATCGGGGAGCGTCCCGCCATGCTGATAGTACTGAGCATTCCCCCGAATCCCCTTGGACTCCCAAAACTGGATCCACAGTTTTTTCTCATTAGAAGGACCCTGAACATAGTCCACAAGGGGCGTTCCGCCCCTGAAAATAGCCTGTCGGGAAAGTTCCGTCACAGACGGCAGCCATGAGAAGATGCAATCTGACTTAGTCTTGACATCGAGCCTCCTTTCAAGATCCTCGCGAAGCATCAGTGACTGCCAATAATTCATCCCGTCGACCACGATCAGTGCTTTTCTTTGCGCATTGAATCTTGCGATAAATGGCAGGACCTGAGTGACTATCCTTGGAGCCGTCCTGCCAAGGGATGAGGACACGATAAAATTATAGCTGCTTTTCAAGAAATCGAAGAAATGCTCGTTGACAATGGAAATGCAGTCTGAGAAATCCCTCCACTGTTCTTTCTCCAGCACATCAAGGATTATCCTGCCCGCATTCTCAATCCATTCAGTCGGCTTGTTGAAATCTATATTATTCGAAATCTGACCCCATTGCCTTATCTGCCGCAAGATGAAATCCCCGCTATCCTGCAATGTGGCATCACCAGATGACAGCATCACACTCCTCTCTAATTGTGCTTTGTACCTGATAGTGGAGACATTTCTTGCGATGTCCTCGATTACAGGAAAATTAGTCTTTTTTATGAACAGAATACGGGACCGTCTACAATTTGCCCTTGTCTCCCATGCAATTCTCAGATCGAGGCTGTCGCCATAGAACACGGCAACGTCATGTTCACGTTTCAAGCCCTCGAAGACATACTCGTTCAAAAGGAAGCCGTCATGGTTGTACACGACGACGAAACTCTCTTCGCCGCAGTTGAAGAGCTTGTCGAAAACATTTTGAATTACCGCATCCATATCACGCTCTTGCGGACGCTATGTCATAGTACATTACAAGAACCTCGTCTTCCATCAGCAGTGATTCCGGTATCTTATCCGCCACTGCTAAGATCGTAGCGAAATCATTCTTCTCATAGCAGTTCTTGAACCCGGCTCGCAAGGCCTCAAGTCGCGCGTCCCGTATTCTCTTGGAGGCAACGTAACCGTCAAACTCTTTAAGAAGTCTCTTGTTCCTCATCGCCTCGAGCTCTGCCTGATTGTTTATGTCCGGTATATGCCAACGGCCATCTTCATCCCTAATGAAATTCTCTTCCAATATCTGCATCAATTCGGGAATTGTGTCTCCTTTTTTAGCGTCAACCAAATCGCGCATCCATTCCGGCTGTATCTCCTGGTATGTCATCGGTTTCTTACCAAGACGATTTTTCAACCACTCTATTCCTTCCGCTTCACTGCCGACAAGGAGGGCAAGCCCGACAAACGAAGTAGTCTCCTTCTTTTTAGTCTCATATTCAAGCGCTTGAGAAGAAGTAAAATACATTCCATCTCTTTCCACGAACCTTTCCTTCAATCCTTTTTGGAATTCGGACGCGCTCATTGGAACCGGATAACCATGCTGTACATAATAAGCGATCAATCTGTCAAATAGAATTTTCGGGGAACGTTCCTGAATGGCAGTGGTCTTATCTTCATCCCTATAATGAACAGGAAGGTGATCCAAGAACTCCTCTACAAACATCCAAATGTTCTGGGGATCTGTTTTATCGTTATTGAATGATTCCTCCAGCCTTCTTGTGGGCTTATAACATGAAATCACCAAATCATTATTAACCGCTGTACGAGTAGTGATAGCTTTGTATGTTTTTGTCTTTTTATCCACTACAGAAACTGACCCTATCAAGAAGCCAGCATTTTTAATCGCGCTCCGAATTGATTGCCAAACCTCAGCCGACGTATTACTAAATTCAACGGATAGCCAATGATTGTACTTGAGTACCCGGTAATATTGCCCGAAAACCTCAGAAATAATCGATTTATAAATATTTACATCTTTTCCCTGAGTGTCGTTCTCGATACATTCTTTCCCATTATCTGTTAATACCTTTAACCACATTTCTGACAGGAAATTAAGTTCACTGTACATTAAATTACTGCCAAATGGTGGATCTGTAAAAATGTAGTCAATTGAATTTTCCTTAATGGCCCATAAATTTGTCGAGCTTTGAGTGCCAATAATAACATCGGAATCGTCTGAAATTGAGACGTTTCCACGAGCTGTAATAAATGCCGACAATTGATTAAAAATATTAAGTTCCTTCATTAAAGCCGGAACATACATCGTCCCGGCTAAAGGAGAGCCTCCCTTCTTTCTAAACCTATACATAATTGTCAACTGAAATGCGACTTTCGTCAGCAATGAATTATATAATGGCTCTTTAATTTTATCCTTTATCGCACACAGGGATATCAATGTCCTTCTTAGGTAATATTGAGAAAAATATTCTATTCCATCCTGT
>JAJPZA010000177.1 GCA_021204625.1 Clostridia bacterium
TATTCAAGTACATCAGGGCCCGCATCTTCAACCATCGGTTTGAGAGGGCAAAACGCAAGGCCGGCCGCATGGCGGACCTGTATGAAAAGCCTTTCGCGGTCATAGTGTTCAAGGGACGGCCGAGGGTCGTGGCCTTGGCCGCGCTCAGGAAATTCATCGCCGGGGGACACCTGAAAGGCGTCACCGTCAATTCAATGAACAAAGTCACCCTTTACAGGGCATATCCGCACGGTAGGAGGCCGTTGAATTATGTTCCTCACAGTAACTGACTACCAGTCCGTCTGCACACCCTTCGAGATGGAGCAGCTTTCCGCGCTGACCGACGACAGACTTGTTGCCGAAAGGGCCGCCATGGAGCAGATCAGCGCCTACACCCGCAGCCGCTACGACATGGAAAAGGCGTTTGCCGCCGAGGGAAACGACCGCAACGCCATGCTCGTGCAGTGCATGGTCAACATCACCCTCTGGCTCATGATCCACCGCATGCCTGAGAACATGGGCCACGACCGCCGCGAATGTCTCTACAATGAGGCCATCGCATGGCTGAAAGACGTGCAGGCGTCAAAGGCATCCCCGGATCTTCCGACATACACCGACGAATACGGCAACGAGGACGTCAACAATCCGGTCAGAAGCGGCTGCATGCCGCCTAACAGATACGACTATTAAAAGGACTTTAAAAGGCTTTTAAAATGGGATTAATCAGCAATATCAGAGAGGTTTTCAGCGGCCGTCCCGTCTACACGCAGAATGACGTCGACCGCCTTGTGAAATTCGCCAAGAGCCGTCAGGGGATAAAACTGACCGCCGAGCTGATGAGACAGACCGACAGCCTCACGAAGAAAGACGTCGCCTCTTGGCGTCAGGCTTGGCAGGCCGCAATCAGCATCGACACGCCTAACAGAAACATGCTTTATGACATCTTCACTGACTGCATGGTCGACTGCCACCTGACCGGCTGCATCGAGCAGCGCATGGGCGAAACGACCTCCAAGAAATTCATCCTTGCGGGAAAGGACGGCAAGGAGGACAAAAAGGCCACGGAAATTTTTGAGAGGGAATGGTTCTCAACCTTCATCAAGCTCACCCTCGAAAGCCTTTTCTGGGGACACAGCCTGATCCAGCTTGGCGATGTGGTCAATGTCGGCGGCATGATGCGTTTCACCGACGTTGAGCTTGTGCCCCGCAAGCACGTCGTGCAGGAGTACGGCGTTGTCATCCGCACAATATCCGACGACTGGCACAACGGAATCCCCTACAGGGAGGGCGATTTCGCCGACTGGTGCGTGGAGGTGGGCGGTCCGCGTGAACTGGGACTGCTCAACAAATGCGCGCCTCAATGCATCAGCAAGAAGAACATGCTCGCCTTCTGGGACATGTTCGGCGAGCTCTTCGGCGTGCCCATGAGGGTCGCCCGCACCAACACCTCCGATGAGAGCGAACGCCGCCGCATCGAGAAGTCCCTTGACAACATGGGCGCGGCCTTCTGGGCCCTCTTCCCCGAGGGGACCGACATCGAGATCAAGGAAAGCTCGCGCGGCGACGCCTACAACGTCTACGACAAGAGGGTCGACCGCTGCAACAGCGAGATGAGCAAGGGTGTCCTCGGCCAGACCATGACCATCGACAGCGGCAGCAGCCTCTCCCAGTCGGAGACCCACCTTGAGGTGTTCAAGAACCTCGTGGAGCAGGACGCCACCCTCGTGGCCAACATCGTCAACGACAGACTCCTGCCCCTGATGCTCAGGCACGGTTTCCCCCTGAAGGGACTGCGCTTCAAGTGGGACGACACCACCGAGTTCACCCCAGCCGAGGACCGCGAGATCGAGAGGATGATCCTGCAGTCCTACGAGATCGACCCCAAGTACTTCATCGACAAGTACGGCATCCCCATCACCGGAAAGAGAAGCGCCGCCCCCGACCCGGACAGTTTTTTCGCGTAGGCCCCGCGTCGGCGGGGCTGAGGGAACACTACGCGGCCTTCAATGCCGCCCTGCAGTCACTCTACAAGGAGGATCTGCTGACCCTCGCCAAGAAAGGTGACGTCGGCGGGTCGAAGTTCAACGACGACATCTTCATGGAGGCCGCGAAAAAGGTCTACCTAAACGGCGAGATGACCCCGACACTGATGACGGATTCAGCCGTCAGAACCCTCTCCGATGAGACTCTGCGCATATTCGATGATGCGATTGACGGCGTATTGAGGGAAGATTCATCGACAATTATGCGTTATGCGCTGATGCATCACGCCCGAATGTTCTCCGGATTCAAGACGTATCATTCACTCATGGGGGCCGGCCTTGCAATAAAAGCCAAAGACGGCGACAAGAGGCCGATGGAGGATTTTCTGTCAGATGCCGAAAAGGTCAACCGGGCATACAACCACAATTATCTTTATGCGGAGCGGAACCAGGCTGCCGCTGCGGCCCAGATGGCCGACAAGTGGCATGACATTGAGAAGGACGGCGACAAATACAACCTCCAGTACCGCACCGCCAACGATGACAAGGTCAGAGAAGAGCATGCCAGACTTCACGGCATAACGCTGCCGCCGTCAGATCCCTTCTGGGACAAGTACTATCCGCCAAACGGCTGGAACTGCCGCTGCACCGCCGTCCAGGTCAGAAGGGAGAAGTACCCCAAATCCGATCCGGAGCGGGCGATGCAATTGGGTGACGGCTGCACCGAGAGCGAAAAACTGTCCATCTTCCGCTACAACGCCGGCAAGTCGATGGAACTCTTCCCGCCCAAGCACCCGTACTACAAGACTACCGATGAGGTAGCGGATGCAGTTAACGGTAATATTTCGGTGAACGCATCAACTGAAATAGACGAAGTTACTAAGAGAATTAAGGATCTTGGCATTGAGCACTCGTTCGAGGGGCTGACAGACGATAATATAGAATTTGCAAATACGGTCTGCGAATGTCTGCTCCAATTCCGCAGCAAATTCCCAAAAGTAATGGATAAGATACAATATGTCGGCACGACAAACGGACAGGTCACGCTACGGACTAAGGCATTAATTGAAAAGGCAAAGAGAGAAGGGAAAAGGTGGACCGAATCGGGTATGAGGGCGCAAGCGCTTGCCGCACTGGACGATTCTACTGCCTGCGCATATTATGATAATGATGAACTTAATATGGGATATAGGGGAATTATTGTCAACCCTGATTATAAAGGTCAAAATTATCTTGACGCACTTGCAGAAGATGTTGAGATGAAAGAACATCCGGTTGGCTGTAACACTCTAAAGTACGTCATAGATCATGAAATTGCCCATGCGCTGGATGATGCTGTCAATATATGTTCAAATGAGGAATATGTGTCGATTTACAATGAAATATCCGCAAAAGGGCCGGAATTCATCAAGAAAAATCTTTCCAATTATGCGAATACGGACAAACATGAATGCTATGCAGAAGCAATTGGTGAGTATCTTAACAATAGAAAGCCCCGAGTGATCGCGGCTGCTATGGGTGAATTCACAAGACAAAATTATGGGAAAATTTAGTCGTTTGTATCAACGAAATAAAACGCTCGACGTGTACGCCGAGGTTTGTCAGTTTCAAAGACATAGTTTCCGTTCTGTCCAGGAACTACGGACGTGTGGGATTCGGCCTTAAGGAGAAATTTTTCGGGAATCAGATCAAATGCCTTACACGTCATAGTATCAGTGAAATGCTTGCA
>JAJPZA010000202.1 GCA_021204625.1 Clostridia bacterium
AAGTTTTAATTGTCAGACAAAGGAATAAAATCTTTACATTTGCAAACCGGATGACTGACACCCGCGAGATTGTATATAACACATAAAACCTTACTCATGGAAAGCACCCTAATTGACAATTCCTGTGAGCAACTTTCAATGGTCAATACATTGAAAGAATGCTTCAACGACGCAAGGATAAAAGTAGCTCACATTGCTACAGGATATTGGGACATTCCTGGAACAAAACTATTGGAGAACGACATAAAAACTTTTTTAGAAAGAGAAGGGACTCGAATGGAATTACTTATAGGTCGGGACCCATATGTCTATGCTGACCAATTAGAAAAACGTAAGTTTAAGTCCCCGAAATATCCTGATGATTTTATCAGAACAGATATATCCGAGCTAGACATCTCCAGCGAATACATTTCAACGATACGTTTGCTTTTAGACTATTGCACTGACTCCGAAAGCTCAAAGATACAGATAAAGGTTTTCCGCAAAAACGAGAATGACGAGACGCAATTCCTACATTCTAAATGTTACATCTTTGAGGGGAAAGAGCCAGAAAGATGGACGGGATATGGAATAGTAGGAAGTTCGAATTTCACAAAAAAAGGACTTCAAGGAAATGCCGAGTTGAATTATATTGAAGACAATGCTACTATAATATTATCAGAGACACCAATACCAAACAAAAAATCACATATTCAATGGTTTAAAGAAAAATGGGAGCTTGCAGAGCCCTGGAACAAAGAATTTCTTGAGCAAGTATTGGAGCCGACGCCAATAGCACAGAAAGTCAAGGAAGAAAAGGATGATTTTACGCCATACGAACTGTATATTAAACTCTTACAGATAAAATTCGGAGATATTGTCGATAAAAACATAAGTGAGCAGATCGAGTCGTACCTGCCAAACAATATAAGCAGACTGGATTATCAAATTGATGCAGTCAAACGCTGTATAAGTATAATGCACGAACACGGCGGATTCATGCTCGCTGATGTAGTCGGCCTAGGCAAGACGATTGTTGGAACGCTAATAATTAAAAGATTCCTTTCCGTCCCCGAAAATGACGGGCATGAGAACAAGGTCCTTATCATCACCCCTCCAGCAATCAAATCAGGATGGCAAAAGACCGTCGAAATGTTTGATAAAGATTCTAAAGAAAAAATATCCCCTGTCATTGATTTCATTACAACAGGCTGTATAGGTAAACTTACAGATGAAGAGGAGTTGGTGGATGATGATGATAGCAGGGATTCGGGTGATTTTTCTGAAACCTTGCAAAACAAAAATTACGGTCTCATCATCATTGATGAAAGTCACAAGTTCCGTAACAGTGGCACTCAAATGTATAAAGCTTTGGATAGTCTTATTTCAACAATTTGGCAGAAAACCGGCGTATACCCATACATAGGTCTATTGTCCGCCACTCCGCAAAACAACAAGCCTAATGATTTGAAAAATCAAATATACCTTTTTGAGCGGAATCACATAGATAGCTCTCTCAAGAAAGCCGAAAGCGGGAATATAGAGAAGTTCTTCTCGCAAATAGGGGCTGAATACGATTTGCTTATTAGTAAAAACTGTTCAATCCCGGAGCCGGAGCGTAAGAAGAGGCTGGCCATTGTTTCACAGAAAATTCGGGACTGTATTTTAAGTGACATCCTTGAAAGGCGTACCCGGACCGATGTCGAGAAATATTATAGACAGGACATGGAGGCCAAGGGCCTAGTATTTCCGAAGATTGTTGGCCCACAAGACTTGGCGTACATTATGGATGATGAACTGGCTAAACTGTTCTATGACACCATGATGATAATCGCTCCGACACCAGAAGATAAACTGAAAACCGACGAATATCTAAAATATTATCGCTATCGCGCAATTGAATACCTTTCTGATACGAAGAACGAGGAAAAATACCGTGGACGCGGTAATCGTGGGGTCAATGATGTGGCGAACCAATTGGCCATTATCATGCAGATTTTGCTTGTAAAACGGCTGGAAAGTTCATTTTCCGCGTTCAAACAATCCCTGCTGAATCTTCGTAGATATACGGACAACATGATAAAAATGTGGGAGAACGACACCATATTCATCTGTCCGCAAATAGATATTAACACAGAACTCAACACACAAGCGAAATCAGAGAAAAGAGGAAGACTCGTTTCCTTTGATGAATGCGTGAATGACATCAGAGCGAAGATTTTAAAACTCACTGAAAACGGCAAGAACGAAAAAGGACAGAATGCAGAATACACAAAAGCTGATTTCAGAAAGGAATATTATGATCTGCTTAAAGAGGATTTAAGACTTATTTCCAGCCTCTGTGATCGGTGGGGACAAAATTCGGAAGATCCGAAACTTGACACATTTAAAGAGAATCTTCGTCCTGTGCTCTTTGATCCCGATCATAACACATCCGGCAAACTAGTCATATTTACGGAAGCAATTGACACTGTTAAAACACTCAAGCGGGCGGTTGAAGCAAAAAAACTCAGGGTGCTGGATGTCACTGCCGCAAGCCGCGACCAACTAGAGCACACCATTGAGGAAAATTTCGATGCCAATTATGCTGGAGAATGGAAAGACGATTACGACGTGCTCATCACCACCGAGGTTCTTGCCGAAGGTGTAAACCTTCACCGCGCAAATGTAATCCTCAATTACGATACCCCATGGAACTCTACGCGCCTTATGCAGCGTATCGGGAGGGTTAACCGAATCGGGTCAAGGGAACCATTCATATATGTATATAATTTTATGCCGAGTGCTCAGGGTGATGCGCAAATACAATTGGTTCGTAGGGCATATACTAAACTTCAGTCTTTCCACATTCTTTTCGGTGAGGACAACAAGGTCTTCACAAACGACGAAGAAATCGTTCAGTATAATATAGTGAAAGAAAATGATGACGAAGAGACGCCGATGCAGAAATACATTTACGAACTGAAACAATATAAAGAGGCGCATTCTTGTCGCTATGCTAAAATTGAACAGACCGACGATGGCTGGCTGATGGCGGTCAACGAGAATGGAACAGCATACTTTGTTGTCAAGAGCAAACGTGGTGCACGGCTTACTATCCGTATCAAAAACGAAGAACCCCGGCCTGCTATAATTTCGGATATAGACGCTCTTGAAGACATGCGCATTTCGGAAGAGACCAAACGCGTGCCCCTTCCAGATAACTGGGAGCAATTGTCAGAATCGGCGACCTTAGCTTACAACCAATATTTTGTGCGAGTCAACCGCATTAGAGCCAATGACAAGGTGGACGAAGCTACAGATTTCATTGTCACGCTTTACAACAGTCCCCAGATATCACAGAAGTCAAGATGGCTTCTTAATAGGGCCAGGAATTTGATTGACAGAGGGAACTATGACATTATCACTAGAATTTTAGCCTTGAAAAAGTCTCTGGCGGAGCATCAGTTATTTGTCTTATCACAAGAGGAGATTGATGAAATCATCGAACGTGAATTGAGGAAAATAGTCGAGCGCGTTGAAAACAATCAAGGCAAAGCCTTTATTATTTTGGGAATTATCAAATGAATATATCCATGAACAAAGGAGATTTAAAGGATTACCTCAGCAAACCATATCAGGGAAGTAAATCTTTTCTCGCTGAGGTCATTTTCCCGATTTTTGGGAATGATGGCTATGAAGACAAATTTAACACACCGATACTTGATAACCAGCCAGAAAACCGCGCATTTGCGGATGCCGTTGGGATTCAGAGTATTGAATTTGTGGGTGTATTCTATGTGGGAATCGAGCCTTTGGAGATTTTCGACATTAGTATTTCCGATAGAGTTTTGATGGAGCGTAATCGTGTGGGTGTCCAAAAACTTATCCGTCGGTTCCTTCGTCCTCACTCGTGTGCGTTTATGATCTTCCATTACGAAAATGAGACACGGTGGGATTGGCGTTTCTCTTACTGCCACATAAGAGGACGGAATGAAGACTCAACAGACAGCAGACGATACACATTTCTACTCGGTCCGGGACAGTCTTGTCGCACCGCCGCAGAGAATTTCATGTCAATTTATGAAAAACGAGGCAACATAGCTATAGCCGATATTGAGCAAGCCTTCAACGTAGAGGCACTTTCCAAGGAATTTTTCAACAAATATAAGCATCAATACGAAAAGTTTGTCGGCTACCTTGCTGAACCCGCGAATGGTCTACGCGAGAGATTCGCAGACTCTTCTTTTGATCATGCTGGGATGTCAAACGAAAAAATCCGTGAACGCGAGGAAAAGCCATTACGAGACTATGTCAAGAAACTCCTTGGACGAATAGTATTCCTGCATTTTCTGCAGAAGAAAGGCTGGCTCGGTGTCCCAAAAGACGGAGATTGGGGAGAAGGGGATAGAAACTTCATGCTTCATCTTTATCAAAATGCCTCGATTGAGCAAAAGGAAAATTTTTTGGATGCAGTCCTTAAACCACTTTTTTCTGGTGCATTGGATGTGGATCGCTCAAATGAGCATGACATATTTGATACTGGTGTGATAGAACTTGATAAAATTCGCATCCCTTATCTGAACGGCGGACTGTTTGAATCAGACAAATTGGATGACATTCCATGTAAATTCCCGGTGCAGTTTTTCGGCGACCTGCTTGAAATGCTCTCGGAATACAACTTCACCATTGACGAAAACGACCCGGATGATGCCGAGGTGGGAGTTGATCCGGAAATGCTGGGGCGGATTTTCGAAAACCTGTTGGAAGACAATAAGGACAAGGGTGCATATTATACGCCCAAGGAGATTGTACAGTATATGTGCCGTGAGAGTCTAATCGCTTATCTTCAGACCGATTACGGAGACTCGGACAAAGAACGAATTAGGAAGTTTGTTCTCACTCATGATGCCGATGAAATACAGGATATTGCAGGTGATATAGACAATCGACTTAAGGAAGTCAAGATCTGCGACCCGGCCATTGGCTCCGGGGCTTTCCCAATGGGACTGCTTAGGGAATTGTTCTTATGCCGCTGCGCGATTGAACCGAATGCGGCTTCTAACGCCGCCGATGTTAAAAGGCACATCATCCAAAACAATATTTACGGCGTGGACATCGAACGCGGAGCTGTCGATATTGCCCGGCTGCGTTTCTGGCTTTCGCTCATAGTTGATGAAGCCGAACCAATAACACTGCCAAACCTCGATTTCAAGATTATGCAGGGAAATTCCCTATTGGAATGTTATATGGGCATTGATTTATCTAACATTTCGGGAGTAGATGTTAAAGGGCAAGGACAAATAATGTTTGATGATGAAAATTGCAACCAGGCATTGATTCAAAAATACATTGGTGATTACTTTGAGGAGAACGACCATCTAAAACGTCAGTTTCTCCGCGACAAGATTGACCAAGCTGTGAAGAACCTTATAATAGCCAACAATTCATCCATTGAGGAACAGGTCAACTCTCTTGATTTACAGAATAACAGCCATTTCTTTCTATGGCATACCTATTTTAAGGACGTATTCTCAAGACCGTCAAAAGAGGGCTTTGATATAGTCATCGGCAATCCTCCGTATGGAGCAAAGTACGATGAGCAAACTAAAAAGGACTACAAAAATGTTTATTCAACGGCAAAAAATATCAAAGGTAAGCAGAAGGCCTCTTTAGATACTTATACCTTGTTTATCGAACTTGGATATAACATATTGAAAATCAATGGTAGTTTTGCATATATTGTACCCATCTCCCTAACCTCAAGCGACTCGCTTACTGGAATACATAATATTTTAATGAATAATTGCCAGACAGTTCATATTTCATCATATGCCGTCCGTCCAAAGCCGGTGTTCGAGAATGCGGTTGTGAACACTTCCATACTTTTATTCCATAAAACAGGAACACCCTGTCAACATCTTTATTCGACTAAGATGTATAGACGCGGAGGGCAAGAATTTGATTTACAGAAACTTATTGAAAACATACATTTTGTTGATGTAAAGAGTTTCGTCCTTTATGGGCGTATTCCAAAGATTGGGACATTAACTGAAAAAAATATCCTGACTAAATTATTCGGAAACAAGAGGCTCAGCTCCTTTATTGATGATAAATGCGGGCGGCCAATTTATTACCGGACAACAGGCGGCAGATATTTTAAAGTCGTAACTAATTACAGTACAGGCTCGACTAAAGAGACATCGATAAATTTAAAAAAAGATGTGGCCGATAGTATAGGATGCATACTCAGCAGTTCACTCGCATTTTGGTTTTACCAGATTTACTCGAATAATCTTGACTGGAGGACGTATGAGATAGAGAATTTTACTATTCCCCAGCTATCCCTGTCAAACATTGTTTTTCTCAATGGTCTTTATTCTCGGTATTTGATTGATATAGAGGAAAATGCCAATTTAAGAACGACTTCAGAAGGGTCATCATATAATGTAGATTCCTTCAAGGAATATAAAATAGTCCGCTCCAAACCCATAATTGACGAGATAGATGATTATATATGTCCTTTATATGGGTTGACCATAGAAGAGACCGCATTCATCAAGAACTACGAATTGGAGTTCCGGTTGTCTGGAGAATAGGATCAAAATGTAAGCTGGTTACGTCTCTTCCACAATCTTTATTTCATCATCTGTAAGGCCGTATAATTTATACGCCAACTTGTCGATTTCAGCCTCAATAACTGATGTGTCAGCTTGTGGGTTTTGTTTTTTTGCGGATAGAACGTTGTCTACTAAGTTGATGACGTCTCGCTGCTGAGTTAACGTAGCCGTAGGTATGGGTAATGCCTCAATTGATGCTGCCTTGAGAGTGTATGCACCTCCTGCGGTCATAACCCCAATATAGCTGAAATAATGATGTAGCACTTTTGAATTTAACATTCCCAAAATGAAGCGGATAGGTATTATATCCGATGTTAGTATATAACCATTGCTGGGCAAATAGTGTTGCTCGGTGTCTAATGTATATGCCCACTTATCTGCCGTTAATCCCCAAATAATTTTTTCGGATTTTTCAAAATGCTGATAGTATGCCGTATTGTCCAAAATTTCATACCATTTATAAACACCCGGTTTTCTCCCTTCTGTGTCTATAGATCTGTTCTTGGGCTTAAGTTGATCGTAGAATTGAAACAAATGCTCTTTAATACTTGGATATTCGTCAATATCTATGCCTCGTCTTGTAAATATCAGATATTCATCGCTTTCGTTATAATACCATTTTCGGATATTACGACCTTGCAGCATCTTTTTGATGATCTTTGCGCTCATCGTGTCCTTTGTAATGAGTTCGTTACGTTCTTGTTCGGAAATAATGAAAGCCGGATTGTATCCAGTCGTAACACCCCGATACACATGTACACCTTCCATTTTTTTAATCAATAGCCCACTAGCCTCAATCTTTGTCTTCAATCTCAATAGGGTTAAATCTGCAAATGACCATTCTCGCTCATCAAGGTAATCTTGTGGATAATAGCCAAGGGTATTCTGTTTTATGGTAAAAAGCTGTTTGAACTCATTACATTTGAGTTTGTAAAATTTTTCGTAAACAAACTGATTACCCAATCCACAAGGACTCTTTGAAACAATGAAGATAACACTGGATACAAGGATTTTTTCAAAGACCTCCACTTGCTCAAAGTTCAGCAATATGTTGATTCTTTGAGAGGATAATAATTTCCTTACTTGTTCTCCATATTTAGTATTGAGAAATTTGTTCGTTGTAATAAATGAAATAATACCGCCATCAGCAAGTAATCTAAACCCTAATTCGTTGAAATAAATACTCAAATCTGCCGTACCTGAATAAACATTGTACAAGCCTTTCAGCGTACTCGCAATGTACTTCAGTTTTTTTGCCTCCACGTATGGAGGATTGCCGATGACTATATCAAAGCCCTCTTTTGACGGTCACCATGCTATCCCCGGAAGTATATATCTTCTATCAACGCATCCACATGCCGTTGTAAGGAAGAGAAATCTTCTCCACGCGACTTCGTTTCTATAATTTCCCTTACCAAATCACCGACAACTTTTTGCTCATGTTGACTTGGTAGAGCTATGGGAATGTTCCGAATATGTTCCGGATAAATATTCATTGCTCCACCTCTTAGATCAGAAAGAAGAGAAACTGCTTTTGAAGAATTTAGGACTCCCAATAAATAGTACAAATCGACATTGTTGGACAAGGCTTCCATTTTTTCTCGATTAAACCTACAATATTTCTTCACACATGATGAAATGCTTTTGTTCTTCACCGTCTTTAAATCTTTCCATAAGACAGCACATGTTATGGAATGATTGTGTAAGAAATGATTGGCAATGTCAATCGTGCCATTGATTGTTCCCATGGAGTTCAATAACAGTTTTGGACAATCATATAAGGCCCTAAATGTTGGACGACGTAATTTGTCCGGACAACGGGTTGTATTCCATTCGAGATAGCGGACTCGTCTGATTTTATATTTTTCAATGTCTTTAGCCTCAACATATTCACGGCAATGAATTTTGTCTTTATGAATGCTAATCAAATCTTCTTTCTTAAACTCGCCCTTGGCTGTTTTTTCATCAGCATTGACAACCAATCCGACACTAATGTAGCAAAGATCTCCAAGGACATTCAGATGAGGGTAGCGATTCCCATCTCTGATTTCATCTGTCAAATTCCAAACATATTTCTTCTCGTCTTGCATCAATTGGGCTATGGGCTTCAGTATAAATTCCTTAATACTCTTGTCATCTTGGATATGTGTTATGCGCAGGTTTAATCCCGGTTTTCGGTTGCGAATGAAAGTAATGCAATTACTTACTTCGGCATTCTCAAAAATTTTGGTCCCATTCAAATCCGCAATTTCAAATATATCATATTCTTCGGTGACTATCTTTCGCAATTTCTTGGCATATTCCTGATTAGTAAGCGGATATGGGACAATCATGGAAAAGATGCCGTCGGAGCCCAGTAATCCCAGACTGCATTCCATAAAGGGAATGTATAGATCCCATTTCTTATATAGAGACTTGTACCTTTTGCTCTCGACGATTCGTGTTCTCTGCTCATTTAATTCCGGAGAGGCTATCTGGTTTGGAGCACTTATGTAAGGAGGATTACCGATACAAATGTTAAAGCCAGCTTCCTTTAGTGACGGTCAATGGTAAATGCCATACTCATACCATCCGTCTTGCTGGCAGTTGACAGGGATATGAAGTCCTGTGTAGACCAGATATCTATAAAATGTAGTCGTCGTGACTTTAATCTTTCTCGCGATGACCGATTTTTGTGTACCCTTGGCAAGCTGCTCTACAATCCATTCGTGTCTTGCTGAACATTTGGGATTCAATCGACACCTATAGCCTCTTCCATGTCCGAGTTGTACTCCTTCCGCCTTCTTCCGGGCTAGTGCCTCCTTGGTGCGCTGGCTGATGAGGTTGCGTTCGATTTCGGCAGAGAGTCCGAATGCAAAAGCAAGGACTTTACTTTGGATGTCCTCCCCAAGACGGTAATTGTCCTTGATTGTCCATACTTTGCATTCCTTTGTCATGCAGATATTCAGGATTTCCATGATCATAAATAGATTCCTGCCAAGTCGTGATAGTTCACTGCAAATAATAGTGTCACCTTTGGTGACTTTCTTCAGCAGTTTACCGAGCTGGCGTTTGCTGTAGTTCTTGGTGCCACTAATAGTCTCCTCGATCCATCCGTCTACCTTCATGTCCTGCCTATCGCAGAAATTGTTAATCTCAAACCGTTGGTTTTCAACTGTTTGTTTGTCGCTACTTACGCGAATGTACCCATAGATCATAAATCATAATTTTTAATCCTGTAAAACACTATCTTTACGCTTTATATATGTCTTATTTTGTAAGACATTAAATATAAGTGATTTATATCTGGATATGAATTCGGCAATCACTGATTGCTGAATTCGCCAAGTCTTGGAGAGGATCGCATACATATTTAAGAATAAATTCGAATCCCTAATCTATACATACATATGAGAAAATTACTGCGGATTCTCACATATCCTAAGATTTTACCTAACACTAATGAATAAATTCACTAACTTTGAGGCTGTTTCAAAAAATAACATATAACATGAATCATTGTTTGAACCATAATTCGACTTCAATGTTATTTCGATCAATAATCGGTCAGGTGAGGTAAGCACTTAAATCATTTGAAACAGTATTCTATGGGAGAGCTACTACACAATAAAATAGAGGAATGGAAGAAGCGTTTGCTGGATTATGGTAAAAGGAATAGACTCATCAATTTCCGAGAGACCAAACGATCAAATGTAAAAATAACATCCCCTTCTTATGAAGACTTATACCGTCATGTCGTCAAACAGGGAAAAGAGATAAGTTTCCCTCTTGTTAGAAATGATGGGGTGGAAGCCAAATACAAGACAAGTAAGGACCTTGTGGAGACGTCTACAAATGTTGGAGATCTTCAACAAACGTTGAGAAACCTCCGTTCCAAAGTGAAGATGGTCTTTGAAGAGCAGGGCGTCAACGTTTTGTTCCTTGCATTTGGTCTGCTTAGATGGACTGAAAGAGATGATTCTAATCAAGTATTGGCGTCACCATTAGTTCTTGTCCCGGTCAAGCTTACATTACAGTCGTTGAAGTCTCCATATAAATTGTCATTGCTTGATGACGAAATAGTTGTCAATCCGACACTGATCCAAAAGTTGAGTAATGATATTGGTGTCGACATTCCATATTTTGACAGTTCTCAGGAGGGTATAAGAGAATATTTAGACAAAATCGAGGAAATTGCTCAGAATAATGGGTGGTCAATCGAACGTTGTGTAAATCTAACCATTCTGTCTTTTCTTAAAATCAATATGTATGAAGATCTTAAAAGAAATGAGCAGAGGTTATATAACAATCCTATAGTTTTAGCAATCGCTAGAGAACCGAATAATCTGCCGGAACTTCCAAAAGATATAAATGACTATGACCATGATGCGACCTCACCAAGTGACACTTTCCAGGTCGTCGATGCTGATTCCAGCCAGCAGGATGCGATTTTGCTTTCGAAGAGAGGTGTCAGTTTTGTTCTACAAGGGCCTCCGGGGACCGGTAAGAGCCAGACTATTACAAATATCATTTCTGAGGCGTTAGCCCGTGGAAAGAAAGTATTGTTTGTATCGGAGAAAATGGCCGCCCTACAAGTTGTCTATAAACGACTCCAAGATGTGGGCTTGTCTGATTTTTGTTTAACTCTGCATAGCTATAATGCGAACAGGAATGAAATATTTGAAGAATTGGGAAGGTCCATACAGGCTATACAGAGGAACAATAAAATATCAACCGATGAGTTGGATGAACTTGTAAGAAAGCGAGCAGAACTCATTGAGTATCAGAAAGAATTGCACAAGTTATGCCCGACTTTAAATTGTACCATGTACGATATAAATGGTCATTTGGCACAATTGGACAAGGTCCCCGATTACAGCTTTAAGATTGATAATGTTGCCGAAATCACAAAGAATCAATTAGATGATAATAAACGACTGCTTAATAATCTGGCTCAAACGATCAAACATAAGACAATCGGCTATGATCAGAATCCGTGGAGAGGGTATCGCGAAACCTTGCGTTTAACGAATTATTTATGGGAGAGTATTGAGTATGACATTAGGCAGATTTTGCCAGGCTTGACGGAAATCAAGGGCATTCAAGCCGAATGCATTCGCGAGCTTTGTATTAATATTCTACCTTCCCTGACGGGATTAGATGCCATGATCGAGATACTCAAGGTGGCATCTGCTTCGCCGATGACTCTTACGAGATGGGTGTATGATGATAAAATAGAAGATGTTCAAAACGGATTGGCTGCATATAGGGAATTACATGAATCGCTTCTACAACACAAGAGGGATATTCTTAAAGATTTTGATGAGGAAATTTTAGATTTGGCCTATTACCCTATGTTACAAAGGTTTAGAAGCTCCTATGCTTCTTTCATGAGGATCTTAAGTATAAAATATCACAAGGATATTCGGCTTCTAAGAAGTTTTTCAAGAGAGGGGAATCGAATAGACTATGAACAGGCAAGAAGTATCCTTCAAAACCTGAAAGCATATCACGATAGATACGCGGATATACATGGTAGAGAAGCATTAATGACTGAATTATATGGAAGTTATTATAAACTTGAAGACACTGATTGGGAAGAGATTGGCAAGGCTATTGGCTTCGCAATAAAATTAAAAGCGTTAATTAGTAAGATCGAACTTCCCGAGAATCTTGTTAAAAGAATATGTGAAGATGAGGCGACTATAGAATATTGCAAACGCTGTCAAGAGACCTTAATAAAACCATATGACTCTATAAAGGAGGGACTGGATCGGATTTTCAGTTTGTTCGAAAATCCGGAGAAATTCAGAGAAGATAGCCTAGATGAGTTGGTTCATCGTTTGAATGATTGTATGGATAATAAACGTCTTCTTGAAGAATGGATAGACTATAAGGCTTCTGTTGAAAGATGCATTGAAGCAGGTTTGTCATCTTATATTCAGCAAGTAGAGGAAAAAAATATTGAGCCGGATCTGTTAGTCAACGGGTATCTGAAACGATTCTATAGATTGTGGCTTGACGCTGTACTGCCACAATTCCCGGCAATACAAAATTTTAGGAGATGGGAGCATGAACAAACAATTCAGGATTTCTGCAGTTTAGATTTAAGTCAATTTGAAATCGCTCGGGCAAGAGTTAGAAAACTTGTCAGTGACAGGATTCCCGATTTCGATTCATCTACTGCAAGGAGGGATGACGTCAGCAAATTGAAAGGCGAACTTCGAAAAAAGCGAAGGAGTCCACTCAGAAGGCTATTTAGGGAGATACCGGATCTTATAATGACTATTAAGCCATGCCTGATGATGTCGCCCTTGTCGGTTAGCGTGTACCTTGAAGCAGAACGCTTTAATTTTGATTTGGTGATTTTTGACGAAGCCTCACAGGTCCGTACAGAAAATGCCATAGGAGCTATTATGAGGGGGAAACAAGTCATTATTGCGGGAGATAGAGAACAGCTTCCTCCGACTGATTTCTTTGAAACTTCATTAAATGATGATGATTATGATACGGATGATGAAGATGATAATGGTGCTGGCGCATATGAGTCCATCCTTGATGAAGCAGCAGCAGTATTACCTGAACGGAGTTTACTCTGGCACTACCGTAGCCGCCATGAGCACCTGATAGCTTTTTCGAATGCGAAAATATATAAAAACAGACTAATCACATTCCCTTCGACAATAGAAAAGAAAAAAAACTATGGGGTTGAATACATTTACGTTGAGGATGGAATATACGATAGATCTGACAGGAAGAACAACGTTATCGGTAAGAGAGACAATGTTAAAGAAGCTCAACGTGTTGCGGATTTGGTTTTTGAACATATACGGAATGATGAAACAAAGCGACGTTCTTTGGGCGTAGTCACATTCAGTGAACCACAGCAGAGAGCTGTAGAGGCGGCAATCTGGCAAAAACGACGTGAGAATGCCAAATTTGAAAGCTTCTTTGCAGAAGATAAGGACGAGGCGTTTTTTATTAAGAACCTTGAGAATGTTCAAGGTGATGAGCGGGATACAATCATTTTCAGCATTGGTTATGCAAAAGATATCAATGGTAGGATGTCAATGAACTTTGGCCCCCTGAGCAATGATAAGGGCCAACGTCGTTTGAATGTCGCCATCACTCGTGCCAAATACAATGTTAAATTGGTCGGTTCAATTAAGCCGGAAGACATTAATATTGACAATGTTTCTTACGATGGCGTGAAAATGTTACGGTCGTACATTGATTTTGCCATACGGGGTGTTGACGCTTTACGGGGAGAACTGTCGTATTCATTAGACCCTACTCTTGAATCACCATTTGAAGCATCTGTCTATGATTATCTGAAATCCGAAGGATATGAGGCAATTACTCAAGTCGGATGCTCCGGATTTAGGATAGACATGGCAATTCGGCACCCTAAACATAGCGGAGAATTCGTACTTGGTATAGAATGCGACGGAGCCACATATCATAGTTCGCGAACAGCCCGCGAGAGGGACAGATTACGTCAAGACGTATTGGAAGAAATGGGGTGGACTATCTATCGTATTTGGTCAACTGACTGGATAAAGAATACTGTGGCAGAGAAGAAGAGATTAATTAATGCTGTTGAGGAGGCTTTAGCAAAGGCTCGTGTGGAAGATCAACCTATTGATCCAGATCAGCAAGAATCTTCTGCTGAAGTCAGTGCTGATCTCCAAACGGTAGCATCGGAGGAAGAAGACAGTGAGAATGAAGCTATTGAAGTCGTCTCTCCTATAATCCCTGCAGAATGTAACACCAAACCGGCTCTCAATAAAGAGCATAGAGAAAATAGCTTTAAGCCAAAGACATATGAAACTGATAACATGTTTCCGGATTATGTTTACGCTGATATAGACGAATTGCGCAAATTATCGAAGAGCGATGCCATTAAAAGAGTGGTCGAGATAGAGCAACCGATACATATTAGGGAACTATGTCGAAGAGTCTCCCCTTTATTTGATGGAGAGGAAACAATAATTAATCAAGTTAAAGAATTGATAAATGATACGTTAAGTCGAGAAATAAAAATTCGGAAAAGTGGTTTTGTGGCAAAAATAGGTTTAAAGACCGTTATGCCAAGGAGATCTGTGAACTTGCCTCGTGATATAAAATATATTTCAAAACAAGAGCTCATTGAAGCTCTGAGAATTATTGCATCACGGAAACCTGGTTTGAAACAAGATGATTTATTTAAGGAGACAGCAAGGGAATTGGGTTACGGCCGTACTGGTAGGAATATCTATGATAGCCTAAGAAAAGCATATAAAGCATTACTGAAGGGAGAGGTCGTGAATGAAACAAAAGGCAAAGTATATCCGAAGCAACCAGATATACCATTTTAGAATGAGATACTTTTTCAGTTCGTGTGCTACAAGTGTCTGTGAAGTCGTGATGTGCTGCCGACCTTCGGAATGTTTGCCAAAAATTTGCCCAAGAATGGGTCTATGGCCTCAGACGGTTTCAGAT
>JAJPZA010000200.1 GCA_021204625.1 Clostridia bacterium
CGGCAAAGGATGTGATACTTATGAGCTACCAGGAACTGGCAAAATCAATGATCGATCGCCTTCCAGAGGATAAAATGATATTCGTCGTCAATATCCTCGAAAACATTGGCGAAATGTCCGGCGTTGACGTATATCCCGAGTCCATTCCGAACAGTGATACTTTGGAGGCGATTGCCGAACTTGAAAACGGCGGCGGCCATCTCTTTACAGGTACTACCGACGAACTATTCTCTGAATTATTGAAGGATTAATTATGCTTGATGTCCGCTATGCCACCAAATTCAAACATGATGTCAAATTGTGCGCCAAAAGAGGCTTGAATATTCAGCTGCTACAGCAAGCTATTGATACTCTCCGGATCCCCAAGCCTCTTCCGAGTCAAAATTATGACCATATTCTTTCTGGCAATTATGTTAATTTCCATGAGTGTCATCTTCAACCCGATTGGCTACTGATATATAAAATCAAGAATTCGGAACTATATCTGTACAGAACGGGCACCCATGCTGATTTGTTTGGCAAATAATTCCGTTGCGGTTCGCCCTGCAAGACATGATATAATTTAAATCACTTACCCACGCCCGTTCTCCTTAAACACATAGAGCCACGCTATGCGTAGCTCTATGGCAGTACCCGTCGCAACGGAATCCTGTTTCCCATCACTGTTCTCCGCATCGGCAAAAAATTTCTCCGCGATGTCATTCAACTGCTTTTTTATATTCTCAAACCTGCAATTCAAATCCAGCGTCCGAACTTCAATCTGATTTCCGCTCATCTGATATGACCAGCAATCAGGCAGGCCCTCTTCATCGGTTTTGGCATACAAAAGCATCCCCGAAACCTTATGCTAAGTATCTGAAAATTTTGCCTCCTTATTCTTTACATAAGTAAAAATCTGATACAAGTTGGAAGAATGCGGAGTGACGTTGTTATAATGCGTCTGCGCCGCGTGCTCATAAAATTTTGCATCGATAATCAGCACATTGTCGCCACGCGAAAGAGTCACATCGGTATACATTCCCGGCAAACCATTCGAGGAGCCCTCGTCCAATGCCCATTCGATTTGCGGAGCAGATGCCGTAAAATGCGGGTTATGTATTTTGCTGTATTCTTGATAATATCCCAGAATGAATTTTTCATACAGATAACAAAGCCGCCGTTCGTCATCCAGCTTCGGCATTCTTCTGTTTCCGCTCTCCTCGCTCGGGAGCAGCCGTTCAAACACAAGACGGCAGAATTCGAGCATCATCTGGTAAGCCTGGTTATTTCGGTGAAACCGTATCGACGACCATGAAATGTTTTTCGGATCCGGAATATCGTCAACATCCGAAAAATACAGCATTTCCTTTTTTAGCGGTTCTTTATATTCTTTGCCCACCTCGCCGCTTTTTATAAGCAGCATGGATGCCGTCTTCAAAATCCGGTTGTAGATATTGTTTTCCGAAAGTTCCGCGAACTCGCAGGACAGTTGTTGCCTGTTCGCAATTTTGTTGCGCATTGTGCCGGGCATATTGATTTTGCCGCGCAGGGTCTGGAGATCCTCAATCCGCTCGATGTATTCTTTATACAATCCCTGCTTTATCTGCCGTCCTATGCTCATGCTGAGAATGGCCGCATACATATTCTCGATTTTGTCCCCGAATTCCTCCGTGTCGAGATTTTTATACTCCAACAGCCGCAGATGTTTGAACGCATAGGCGAGCATATAATAAATATTTTTTATGGGAATATGTTCGCTGCGCGTCATGACTCCGGCACCTCGGGCAATTTAACGACCCTCAATAATTTATTTTCCTCTTCTCTCACCTTATTGGGCTCGTCAAACCAGTACTCCTCAAGCATCGGTATGATGTCGTATTTCACCACACGGCGCATTTTACTGAAGAGAATATCCTTATCCGCACAATCCTCTTTCTTCCACTCAGAAAAATAACTGTGTCCGATGCAGAAGCCCTTTCCAAGCGTCGAATCCGTTTCGATTTCCTTGTTTAATTCAACGATTTTATCAATAAGTTTGTCGAATGTCGTGTCGTTTACCGTTTCCCTCTGATATTTCTTAAAGCCCTCCGAGTTAAATGCGGGCTCCATCTCAAAAAAGCTGAACCGGCGGCGCAGGGCATAGTCAATCATCGCGAGACTCCGGTCGGCAGTGTTCATCATGCCGATAATCCTGATGTTGCCAGGCACAATAAGCGTCCTGTCCTCGTATGCCAGCCTCATCTCTTTGCCACGATAATCTTTCTCTATCATCATCAGGAGCTCACCAAATATTCGGCTCATATTGCCGCGGTTGATCTCGTCAATGATGAAGAAATATTTATTTTCCCTGTCGTTGGAGGCTTTCTGGCAGAATCGATAAAATACGCCATCCTTTAAATTAAACCCACCGTTCTTATTCGGCTTATACCCCAGCACAAAATCCTCGTAGGAATAGTTCTGGTGGAACTGCACCATCTCTATCCTGTCGTCGTTCTCCTCGCCCATCAGGGAATACGCAAGCCGCTTCGCCGCAAAGGTCTTCCCCACGCCTGGCGCACCCGTAAGGATGACGTTCCATTTGTCATTCACAAGACCCGCCAAGTCTTCATATCGCTTGGCAGCCGCGTCCGAATCAGACGGATTGGACAGGTCAGAACCCATGAAAACCTCATCGAGGAATTTTTCTCTATCATACTTTTCATAGCTCTTTTTCTCTGGCAGCGGATTCTCCTCACGGATGGCATCCATTATGACCCCATACTCATCAGATGTCAGCGCAAACAGCGTGCCGTTCGGGTTCTGGAAAAACTCCATCTCCTCTAATTCCGGAGTCTCTTTCAGCGTGGAATAGTCAATAGGCGAGACGAGATTTTCAAGCTTCTTAAACTGAATCGTTTCATCGTCCTTCGCTGAAACCTCGCATAGTGCGACGATCTTTTTCATCGGATTGGACTCGTATCCGATTACCTGGTCTCCAATCTGCGCATCCAGAAAATTCTGGAAAACACGTCTCTTGTTCCCATTTTCATTGTACATCGTGTACGACTGTGTTTTGCCCACCTCGATATTTGAAAAGCTCCAAATCCTCGGACTCGCATTCAGCCACCAATAGCGGGTGTCATTTGAAACCGTTAAATCCACTTGATCCATCGCCTCCGAAAGCTCCTTCCGCAATTTCCAGATGTATGTGCCCGCCTCATCCTTGTCTGCCGGCTTGCCAACATAGAGAATCGGCCACCACTTTATATCCCCGCTAGCCTTTTTATATGGCTCGCATCCTGTGGCCTCAGCCACACGCCTTGCCAAGGCAACTGAACCGCTGTTATAAAAATTGACTTCCTCGCCATATTCCTCGGAGAGCTGCGTACAGTTTGCCTGACCATCATGAGCCTTTATGCGTGCCACAATCGTCTTTGCCTTCTCTGTAAAAACATCTGGATTTTGAAGTAACTCCACCCATTTATCCACTGTAATTTTCGGCGAATAATCATGCGGAGCCCATTCGTAAAATTTCTTAGCGGTCATGCCTTGAGAATAAAATTTATTCAAATAAAAACTGACATCAAACGTTAACGTCATGTAATTTGGGTCAGAATAACATCCCTCATCCCTTTTTAAATACTCCCTCACAAGAGATG
>JAJPZA010000099.1 GCA_021204625.1 Clostridia bacterium
GCGTACACATTATATAATTCTAATCTTTCTTTGTCAAACTAAAATTAGCGTCATTTGAACCGTTTTGGCCTGTCTGAAGGCAAAATTCCTGGACGGAAGCCGGACGGACAAAGGGCCGTTGGATCAGTCATTCACGCAGTCTGAATAGAGAGGGAACGCAGCGCAGAGCTTTGCAACCTCGGCGGTTACGTACTCATTTGCGGACTCGCCTTCGCGGATGATCTTCGTGATGAGCTGGGCTATGGTGCGGGCCTGCTCCTCCTTCATGCCGCGTGTGGTCATGGCGGGTGTGCCGATGCGTATGCCGGACGTTACGAAGGGCTTCTGGGTGTCGAAGGGAACGGCGTTCTTGTTGACTGTGATGTGAACCTCGTCCAGCATCTTCTCAAGGGCCTTGCCGGTTATGCCTTCGTCCGTGAGGTTGAGGAGGATGAGATGGTTATCCGTTCCGCCGGATACCATGCGCACGCCGAGTTTTTTGAACTCTTCAGCCATAGCCGCTGCGTTCTTTACTATCTGCTGCTGGTATGTCTTGAACTCCGGAGAGAGAGCCTCTTTGAAGGCTACGGCCTTGGCTGCTATGATGTGCATGAGAGGGCCGCCCTGGACACCGGGGAATACAGCCTTGTCTATGGCCTTGCCCCACTGCTCCTTGCACATTATAACACCGCCGCGGGGGCCGCGGAGGGTCTTGTGGGTTGTTGAGGTTACTATGTCCGCATAGGGCACGGGTGAGGGATGGACGCCCGCCGCAACAAGGCCTGCGATGTGGGCTATGTCCACCATCATGACGGCTCCGCACTTGTCGCATATCTCGCGGATGCGCTTGAAGTCTATGACGCGGGGGTATGCGGACGCGCCGGAGATTATGAGCTTCGGCTTGCAGTCCATGGCGATTCTTTCCATCTCGTCATAGTCTATGACCTCTTCCCCCTCCTTCACGCCGTACGGCACGATGTTGAAGTATTTTCCGGAGATGTTCACGGGGGAGCCGTGGGAAAGATGCCCGCCGTGAGCGAGGTTCATGCCCATTACAGTGTCCCCGGGAGTGCAGGTTGCGAAAAGCACGGCGAGGTTTGCGCTGGCTCCGGAATGAGGCTGCACGTTGCAGTACTCGCAGCCGAACAGCTCCTTGAGCCTCTCCCTGGCAAGGTTCTCCGCAATGTCCACGTACTGGCATCCGCCGTAATATCTGTGGGCCGGATATCCTTCCGCATACTTGTTTGTGAGATGGCTGCCTGCCGCCGCCATGACAGCGGGGGAAACAAAGTTCTCACTGGCAATGAGCTCTATATTGTTCTGCTGGCGTCCAAGCTCCAGGCGGAGCGCTTCCGCTATCTCCGGGTCTGTCTTTTCTATGAGAGAAATGTCTATCATGTCTGCAATATCCTTTTATTTTTATATGCCGCGCATCCGCACGGTTATATCCGTTATTTATGCCGTATGGCTTTGCTGTGGGAAATATGGCCGGGCCATATGAAATGATGAGATGAAGCCCGCAGGGTACAGGGAAATGGATGGGGCTTGGCGGTCCAGAATGGGACCGGTATGTGTTCCGGATTGGCCGGAGATTATTCCAGGCCTTCGAGGTCATCCAGAGGGAGCGAGAAACCGGGCATGAAGTATGTGAAGAAATATTCCACTTCCGGCATGTGGCGCGAGTCCAGGTCTTCCTTTATGCTCTTCTCCGCCTTTACGAACTCGTCATTCCCGCAGCGGCCCTCTTCCACGCATTTAATGTATGCGGACAGCCTGTCCGCTGCCTTCATGAGCTTGTACTCGTATGAGTCCTTGTCCGGCTTTATGTACTTGGTGAGCTCTCCCTGAAGCTCCTCCGGAAGGGTGCCTATGAGCTTGTCCGAGGCCCGGTCTTCGAGGTCCGCGTACGCGCCGCGCATGGACTTGTTGAAATACTTTATGGGCGTGGGAAGATCTCCCGTCATGACTTCGCTGCACTCATGGTACACGGCGTACAGGGCTGTTTTGGAAGCGTCTGCGTCTCCCTTGAACACTTCGTTGTTTATTACGGCCAGACAGTGCGCAAGCATGACAACCATCTGTGAGTGCTCCATTATGTTCTCCTCACGGACGGATCTCATAAGAGCCCATCTCTTTATGTACTTCATGCGGTCCATGAAGGCATAGAAGTTGTATTTCTTAGGCTCCTGCTCCTGCTCTTCCTCTTTTTCTGCCATAGCCTCTTTCTCTTCGCCTTGCACCTTGCGTATCTCCTGCGGCCGCACTGCGGCCTTTCATGCAACACCGGTTATTATATACGCTCCGGCCAAAAACCGCAATTTCCTTTGCGCCGTTTTGGCCAATTTAGCCAATTTTCTGCACTTCTTTCCGCCGGTCTTCCCGCCGGACGCATTGGAAGTTCCAGAGCAGAAACATTTGTTTCTGCTGTTTATTTCCGGATTCTGGCTACGAGCTCCCTGGCTCTGATTCTTGCCTCGTTGTCCGCAATTGGCAGGACTGTGTCCGCGGGGGCGGGCCCGGAAAGGTATCTGCCTGCCACGGCTTCGCAGACGTCCAGAATCTGCGTGAAGGAAATCTCTCCCTCCAGGAAGGCCTGCACTGCCACTTCATCTGCCGCATTGAAGATGCACGGCAGCATGCCGCCCGCCTTGCCGCAGGCAAGGGCGAGGCTGTACAAAGGATAATCCGCGGGGTTCAAAGGTTCAAAGTCCAGTGAGAAGGGCCTCGTGAAATCCATGCCGGAAAGGGATGTGGGGTATCTGTCCGGATACGTGAGGGCGAGCTGGATGGGCACTTCCATGGAAGGGATGCTCATCTGCGCAAGGTACGCCCCGTCTTCATATCCCACAAGGGAATGCACTATGCTCTGGGGCTGAAGGACGGTCTTTATGCAGTCATACGGCACCCCGAAGAGCGCATGGGCCTCTATTACCTCATACGCCTTGTTCACAAGCGTTGCCGAATCTATTGTAATCTTCTTACCCATCTTCCACGTGGGATGTCTCAAGGCTTCTGCCGGGGTAACGTTCTCCAGGCCGGAAAAAGCCCTGCCGCGGAAAGGGCCTCCGCTGGCGGTTAAAACCAGCTCCTTCACGGGCGTAGCCTTGTTGAAATGCATGCACTGCCAGATGGCGGAATGCTCGCTGTCCACGGGAATGATTTCCGTGCCGCTCCAGGAAGCCGCAGGGATTACGTAATCCGCGCCGCATACGAGGCTCTCCTTGTTCGCGAGGGCCAGAATCTTGCCGCTGTGGGCTGCCTCCAGGCTGTATGCGAATCCCGCGAATCCTCCGGCCGCGTTGAAGCATACGTCCGCCTCGTCGCAGGCGAACTCCTCCTCCGCAACTCCAAGCGGCACTTTCTCATCCACGGCATGGCACACCGGGTTGAACTCCTCCAGAAGGGCCCTGTACTCCGGGGTGTCCCTGTGGGTTATGAGCGAGACTATTCTGTATTGATCCGGGTGCCTGCGGACTATGTCCAGAACCTGTCGTCCTATGCTTCCGCAGCATCCCGCAAGGGATATGTTCTTCATATATTTGGATATGGATATGGCTGTTGTACGGCTGTTATACGGCTGTTGTACGGCTGTG
>JAJPZA010000003.1 GCA_021204625.1 Clostridia bacterium
CCCCACCACCAACCCAACCGCCACCACCAACCCTCCGAAAAAAATCCTCACCACAAACTTCTCTCGCAGCACTTTGCCGCCACCACCAACCCAAGTCCCGCCACCAACCCGCCAGCAAACTCTTGTTGACTTGCTTAGAAAAAATCCCGCAAAATCGCCACCGATTTTTAACCGCGCCACAACACAACAAACCTCAAACCACAACAAACATGCCCACCACAGACCCATACGACTACGAAGACTCCGTCTTCGCACGAACCACCACAGACCCAGCCACAGACCTTGCCGCAAACACATGCTCAATCATGTGCCAATCTGCCCCAACCGGACTCACCAATTCCGAATTTTCAGATCTGCGGCAAAAAATCCAGGACGCCGATAAAAAGCCGATAAACAAAGACGCCCTGATGAAATACGCCTTTGACATCGTTGCCGACAACTCCTCTTTTGAAGAATTTGCCACAACAATGATGGATTATGTCGGTCGCCCCTGCTCCGAAATAATTGAATGCTACGACAAGCTTATAGAATTTAATAAAAATCTAATTAAAGAGGGCCGCGAAAAATTATTCGAGCTCGAAGAAAATTTTAAAGAAAGATATGGCTCGCGTATCATCGACGTCATGACGAGCTGGTTCTTCTCTTTCGAGAGCGCTGAAAAGAGGCGGGAAGCGGAGGAACAAATAAAAGAGGATATCGACGAACTCAACAAGAGAGTGAAAAAGTTTCGGACGAGCAACCGGTTCAAAAAAATGATAGATTTCATATCCAATTTCCCGAACCTCTCCTCCTATAACGCATATCTCGTGTCGCTACAAAAACCGGGTGCAACATTCGTGCTGAGCCTCAAAGAATGGATCTACGTATATGGCAGGCGCCCAAAAATCAACGGTCAACAACTCTTGATCTTGATGCCATTCCGCCCCATTCAGATCATGGTTGACTACTCCGACACCGAACCTATCCCCGGAAGGTCTATTAGTCGCGAAGCATTCTACCGTAAAAAAGAAAAAGAAATAGAGGAGTGGGAAAAGAACCTAAACAACGCAAATATACGCAATTCTTCTGAACAAAATGAAGAGGAAATATGGGGACATTTAAAAGAAAACCTGCCAAAATACGGTATCGCCCTACACGAAGATTTTAACGCGGGCGGGACTTTTGGCGGATATCTGCAAGTTACGAGGGGAAGTAAGATCCTCGTAGAAAAACTCTCCGTTGAGATTGCTCCGAAAACATACATTGAGGCAGATTCAGCGTTTATAATTAACGTAAATAAAGACCTGAATATCGCTTCAAAGTTTCACACCGTATGCCACGAACTCGGGCATCTATTTTGCCGCCACCTTTCTTACGATGGGAATACACGACACCTTTCGACGAAAGAGGAAGAATTTGAGGCAGAAACCGTCGCATGGCTCGTTGGCAAGAGGCGGGGAATAGAGAATCCCTCCGAAGAATATCTCGCCAACTACGCGCAACAAGGAGAATTGCCGGCATGCGCCCTGTCAATCGTCCTAAAAGCCGTAGATGAAATCGAAAGAATAATAGACAACGCAATCTCCGTCAAAAAAGGAATGTGGTACGAAAAGGACAAGGCGTTCAGGGCACTCGTAGATGGGCATGCTAAAAACAGGACTGCCGGCAAAGATCCGAAACGCCACTAACGCGCCCCAACCTCCTCGTTGTTCTCGCGACGACGGCAAAACTTTGTGCTTGACCGACCCCACGCAAATGTCAAGACTTGCGTCGAGCATACGCTCTCCAAAACTCCTCCAAAAACTCTCGCCCCAATGACCTCCCCGCTAAACCTCACCACGCAACCAACCCACAGGGATTGTTGCGCAAATAGCAGGCGAGCGGAAGGAAGGAAGGAAGGAAGGAAGGAAGGAAGGAAGGAAGGAAGGCGCGTCATGCCCGGCTTATTCAGGGCATAACGAATCCTGCATTTCCCTTGACCTAAGCGAGATCTACTCGCCCACACACTCTGACCGCGTTTGCCAAATCGCAGACGCGGCGTCTTTTTGTCGCCATTTCCCGCGCGCCAACAATCCCCACGCCCAGAATGAGGAAAGGAGCAAAGCAACATGGGTACGATAATTCCCGCGAAAATATTCTCTCCTACCGATCTGACAGGATTGCTAAAGCCGATTATTTACTGTTGCAGCTACGACGGTTTGGACGCTCGCGCTCTGCCAATCAACGTCCCTCTCGCGCGAGAACTTTTGAAGTACGAATCCGCCGCCAGAACCATGCTAATGAAAGAGTGCTTCACAAACGTCGTCGAGGAATTCCCAGACGATTGCACAATCAAAAATTTCGATGTCATGTTCAACCCTGCATACAAAATCGATGTGCTAGGAATTATGGTAAGTGTCTGCAAAATAAAACCATTCAACCTCATATGGTCAGGCACATTAGATTCAAATGGCAAGAAATTAATTTATGCAGAAAATGGATTTAAGGATCACACAGTGTATGAAATAGATGACTACGATATTACATGCATTGCAAAAAAATAAACGGCACAAAAACAAAAAAAAATGAAATACTCAGAATTAATCAGTTTCAACCCAATAGAAGATGTGATCAAACTCACATCTGCAAACGACGCTGACAAGGCACGAGAGTACGTAAAAACCTACGTTATGTCTGATGCGATGGCGGAAAGCCTGAAAACCCTTGTTGTTGATCAACTCCAAATGGACGAGGTCTCCAACAACAAAGGCATACTAATTGTAGGCAACTACGGAACCGGTAAATCACACCTGATGAGCGTAATTTCCGCCGTTGCCAACGATGCTGAAAATCTCAAATACCTGCAGAACAAAAACTTTGCTAAGAGCATGGAATGCATCGCAGGAAAATTTGAAGTACTCCGATTTGAATTTACCGGAATCAGCATGTCGCTCCGCGAATTTGTATTGGAAACAATCGCGGAGGATTTCAAAAACCGAGGTCTCGATTACAAGGTTCCGGACCTGAATAAAATAAGAGACAATAAAAAAGAGATCCTGAAAATTATGGGAATCTTTGCCCAAAAATATCCCGACAAGGGATATCTGTTGGTTGTTGATGAATTATTGAATTTTCTCAGGTCTCGCACTCAACAAGACCTCGTTATGGATTTGGAGTTTTTGCGAGTCTTAGGCGAAATGTCCTCAAAAAGCAAACTCCGCGCAATCTTAGGAATGCAGGAACAACTATTCGACAATCCAAAGTTCGCTTTTGTCGCACAAACACTTGGTCATGTGCACGACCGTTTCACAGAGATGCTAATCGCCAAGAGTGACACTGCATATGTCGTCACCGAACGAATTTTGAAAAAAAATTCTGAGCAAAAGAGATGGATTAGGGAGTATTTAGAAAAATTCAGCAACCTTTATTCTGATATGTCAAATAAAATGGATGAATTTGTAAATATGTTCCCAATTCATCCTGCATATGTAGAAGTCCTCACTAAGATATATGTAATTGAAAACAGGCACATCCTAAAGAATATATCTGTTGCAATTAGAGATATTTTCGATACAGATTTACCGGAAAATGAGCCGGGCATTATCTCCTTTGACGACTACTGGTCTGTAATCAAGAAAACGGCTCAACTTAGAACAAACTCGGAAATAAAACAAGTCCTGACCGCCAGCGAAAAATTAGAAGACATAATCCAGCACAATTTTCCCAAGCAAATCTACAAACCCCTGGCGATAAAGATTATTTATGCACTCAGCATCCACCGGCTGACAACGAACGGTTTAGACATAAAATCAGGTCTCACTGCCGAGAGTTTAAAAGACGATTTGTGCCTGTTTCTTGAGATGCCGGTACAGGATCCGGATTTTTTAATAGGCGTTATAAAGACGACGCTTGACGATATAATGCGAACTGTTTCAGGTCAGTTCATTGTACACGACAATAATAACGACCAATATTACATGGACGTAGATAAAACCGTAGATTTTGACGAAAAGATAAAAGAAAGAGATTCCTTGGTATCGCCAGACGAACTAAATCATGCATTCTACACTATTATTTATAATTGTTTAGAATGGGACGCGAAACGATACGTCGCAGACTTTGAAATATATGAAAGAGATCTAAATTGGGATTCTCACAAAATATTCCGAGAAGGATACCTATTCATGGGACTCCCAAACGAACGAAGCACTGCCCACCCAGAGAGGGATTTCTATATTCACTTCATGCCGCCTTATGAAAGCAAAGATTTACCCGTTGGCAACATGCCGGACGAAGTATATTTCTACTTCAAATCTCAGGATAAATTTGAAGATCAACTAAAATTATATACGTCTGCTAAATACTTGGCGAATATAAGTGACGGCAAAAACAAAGAGGCGTATCTGCAAAAAGAGGAGACAATACAAAAGGGACTTGTAAAATTCCTTTGCGAAAATAAAGACACATGCTTTGAGGTCGGTTACAAGGGGCAAAAACGCAAATTAATTGAGGTTCTGGGTCGCTACAATACAACCCTGGATTTTAAGGATACGATAGATCTCGCAGCCTCGCTATGCCTCGAAGAACACTTTTCGGAACGCTATCCCGAGTACCCGGTAATGAAGACTAAAATAACTCGCAAAAATATGGCTGAAAACGTACGTCAAGCGTTCGATCATTTTGCGGGACGTAAAACGGCTACATCACACGCCATGCTTGATAGTTTCAATCTGCTAAAAGGCGATAAAATTTGTCCGGAAAATTCAAAATACGCCAAGTATTTCATAAAGCAGCTTAAAAACCTTCCTCCAAAAGGAGTTATCAACTATAGCGACATTTTTACTCAAAAATTTGGAGAACTATATGAGGACAATCACTTCCATATAGAGTACATATTCACACCAATTATCTTCTTAGCAATGGTATATGGAGGGCATGCCACAATTACTCTTAAAAACGGGACAATTATTTCGGCGGCTAATCTCGAAAAAATTCCAGTCATCGGCGCAACAGATCTCTACGAATTTAAATATCTCGCTAAGCCGGTGGGAATACCTCTCGCTGAACTCAGCAAACTCTTCGAGCTTCTTGATATAAATCCAACCCTTTTGCGTAATGATAAAGAAAAAGACGAAGGCGTAAAGCAACTGCTTGCAAAAGCAAGAGAGCATAGCAATACCGCTGTAAATGCCGAACAAAAAATACAAACAAACTTCTCGTTGTGGGGAGAGCCGCTGGTCAATGAACAAACAGCGTTAGCCATGAAAGATGCCTGCAAAAAAATAAAATCGGAATTTGAAAATTATTCAACGAAGTTTAACACTCCGGCAAAATTAAGCAATTTCAGCCTCACACTCGAACAAATAGAGGAGCTCGGGAAGCAAATTGATTTAATAAAGAGAATAATGGAGTATGAGAACTTTAAAACGGAAACAATTGCCATCGTCTCCTATATGTCAAATATCGAACACATAGATATCGGGAATGATTTCAAAAAGAAATTTGAGGCTGGCAAAAGCGAATTCCGCAAAATTAGAGACCGCATAGCCACAACAAAAATCAGTGGAACAGAAGCCGCACGAAAGGTATCCGGCATTCTTGAAAAAATCAAAGATGCATACATAGAAAAATATTGTAACGAACACAAAAAGAAAAGGCTCGGAATTCAGGACGGAAATAAAAAAGGGAAAATCCAGAGCGGAAAAGAGCTCTCAAACTTAAAAAAACTGCGCGAAATCAATATTTTGCACGAAACGAAGCTAAAAGAGATCGAACAAAGTCTGGCAAACCTGAAAGTCTGCTCTCCCCTTGCCCATTCGGACTTGAAAACAACACATACTTGTCCACGTTGCCATTACTCACTCGCGGATCGCACCGAACAAAACATAGCCGGGAAGTTGGACGCAATCGAAGAACAGATAAATACCCTTACAGACGAATGGACAAAAACATTATTGACCACGTTGTCAGATCCGATAGTCGCCGATCAAGAAAAATTGCTAAGGAAAGAACAAAAAGATGCTATCGAAAAATTCAAAAAATCTGAAAAATTCCCAGACGAAATTGATGCGAATTTTGTGGATAGTGTTAAAACTCTGATAGCCGGGCTTGAATCGGTGGTAATCGACTCGTCTGAAATTGTCGCAAAATTGATAAGTCTTGGACCATTGGATTCCGAATCATTCAAAAAGAATTTAATCAGAATCGTAGATAAATATTCTGAAGGGAAAGACATAGGAAAACTGCGTATTATTGTAAAATAAATTTAATCAAATCCGTAAAAATAAAACATGAATCGACGAAAATTAACAAAAGAAGATATAGATAAAGTCCGGAATATTGAAGGATTTCCCATCGGAACAGACGAAGACATAATAGCCCTGTCAGATCCTCCATACTACACAGCTTGCCCCAATCCATTCATAGAAGATTTCATAAAAGAACACGGGAAACCATACGACGAGGCAACCGATACCTATCACAGGGAACCATTCGCCGCCGACGTAAGCGAGGGGAAAAACGACCCCATTTACAATGCGCACAGCTACCACACCAAAGTTCCATACAAAGCCATAATGCGATACATTTTGCACTATACTGAACCCGGCGATATCGTATTTGACGGATTTTGCGGAACTGGAATGACCGGTGTTGCAGCTGAAAAATGCGCTATCCCTGATCTAACCTTTAAACATGAAATAGAAAGACAAAATAAAAATATCAAATGGGGAGTCAGATACGCGATATTAAATGATTTATCCATCGCAGGAACGCATATTTCGTCGAACTATGTTTCCCCATTTTCAATAGAAGATTTCATTAAAAAAGCAAAAGATATCTTAAATACATGCAAGTCAGAATTTGGGTGGCTTTATGAGACAACTATTCCTAAACAAAGCAATCGTGCGCTTATCCCAGACGGCAAGGGAACAATTCTGAATACGATTTGGTCATCAGTCATTACTTGCCCTAATTGTGGGAATGACCTTGTTTACTATAACGAAGCAGTGGATGATGCAGGCAATATCGCCGATGAATTCAAATGCCATCACTGTATGGCAAAAATTGGCAAACGGGCATTGAAAAAGGAAGAAGTATACTACGACGATCTATTAGGACATGAAAATACTCAATCACAGTTAGTTCCCGTTTTAAAAATCGTAAAGTATGAGCATAAAAAATATCTCGAAAAAATTTGTAAATTTGATGAAGAAACACTTGACAAAATCAATAAATTCGACTTAAAAAAATTGAATATCCCCACCAAGGAAATGTTATTCCGAGGTGGAAGATGGGGAGATATTTACAGGAGCGGCTACCACAAAGGTTATACACACACACATCATTTTTACAGCAAACGAAATTTAATTGCAATAGGAGCACTATACAATGAGATAGAAAAATGCGATGATGATAGAATTAGACATATGTTAATGTTTACTCTCACAGGGATATTGCCAAAATTAGCCAAAACAAATCGCTGGAAACCTGCAACGAATACAGCACAAGGTCCTATTAATGGCATTTTATACATACCATCGTTTTACGCTGAAACAAATGTTTTCAATGCATTTAAGGAAAGAGAAAAATATATTGAGAAACTTCACTACGCATTAAATACAGCCTTCTGCCACACTATTGTCTCAAATCAAAGCAGTAGCGACCTTAGGAATATTCCGGAGAACTCTATTGATTACATATTTGTTGATCCTCCGTTTGGCGACAACATAATGTATTCTGAAAGCAATTTTCTATGGGAGACATGGCTAAGAGCCCATACTAATCAGAAAGAAGAAGCTATAATGAATACAGTTCAGCAAAAAAATCTACCATCTTATCAAAAAATAATGGAAGAGTGCTTCAAATGTTTTTACAAAATATTGAAACCTAACAGATGGATTACAATAGAATTCCACAATTCCAAAAACGCAGTGTGGAACGCTATTCAACAAGCACTATTGCAGGCAAACTTTATCGTCGCAGATGTCAGAATACTGAATAAGGTTCAAGGAAGTTTTAAGCAAGTTACTACATCTGGCGCAGTCAAACAAGATTTGGTCATATCGGCATATAAACCTAAAGTCAAATTTACGGTAGAATTTTCCAATAAAGTCGGAACAGAAGAAACAGCATGGATGTTTGTCAGACAGCATCTTTCTAATATCCCGGTCGTAGTCATAAAAAATGGTAAAATAGAAATTACCCCTGAAAGGCAACGGTATCTTCTCTTTGACAGGATGGTCGCATATCACATCATGCAAGGAATCCCCGTGCCTATCGACTCCGCAGATTTTTATCATGGGCTAGACGAAAAATTTCTACGACGAGAGGACATGTATTTTCTCCCAGAACAGGTAAACGAATATGATAGCGCTCGCATAAAGGTCGACGTTGAAACAATCCAGTTTGAATTGTTTGTCGCCGACGAAGAATCGGCAGTTTCCTGGCTACACCAAGAACTAACCATGTCTCCAAAGACGTACGCAGAACTCCAGCCTATGTTTATGCAAAAACAAAAAGTCGCAGGCAAACATGAGATCCCAGAGCTACGTGTGCTACTCGATGAAAATTTCATAGAAGACGAAAACACAGGGAAATGGTATGTTCCAGACAGGAAAAAAGCAGGCGATATTGCCAAACTCCGCGAAAAAAATCTCTTGAAAGAATTTAAGAGTTATATGAGTAGCAAGGGCAGGTTAAAGTCGTTCCGTCTCGAGGCGATTCGGGTAGGATTTTTGCGATTGTACAAAGATGGGAACTTTAAAGCTATTTTCGATTTGGCGAACCGTCTCCCAGAACAAACGATTCAAGATGATCCAAAATTGCTGATGCTCTACGACGTAAGTTCAACAAAAATCTCATAAGTAATCGTATTCGTTTGCTATTTCGATATAGGAAATTACGATCAAACCTGAAAACAAATGAATACCGGAGATTACGTTTACGATAAGGTTGCAAAGACGAGGGTTCGCATCATAGATAGAATTGAGGCTTGGGGATACGTTTCTTACGAGGTTTACGATCCTGCAAACCAAAAATTCTACAAGGCATCAGAAGAACAATTGAATCCGGAAGGTTACTCCGACGCCATAGATGAAAACTACCTGCGATATGTCGTATTGCTTGCAAAAATTAGGAATGAGGCGGCTGCCGGCTTGCTCTCCTCTCTTGCGAGCGGAATTATACCATTACCACACCAGATCCACGTGCTGAAACGCGTGTTAGAAAAGAATGCTATCAGATATATGCTGGCAGACGAGGTTGGTCTTGGTAAAACGATTGAAGCCGGCATGATCATAAAAGAGCTAAAAAGCCGGCGATTAGTGAGCCGAATTTTAGTCGTATGCCCAACGGGACTTCTCCTGCAATGGGAAGCAGAGATGCAAGAAAAATTCCATGAGAAATTTAACATCATAAAACCGTCTGATCATGAAATCATTCGTAGGATAAGTGGGCAAGATGATGTATATAGCCAGTACGACCAAGTAATTTCTCCGATGGATTCCATTAAGCCGTTGGAAAAGCGTGCCGGCTGGTCAAAGAGTGATATTGAGGCATATAATAGAGATCGCGTAGAAGCCGTTATAAATGGTGGCTGGGACTTGATAATTATTGATGAGGCGCACAGGCTGTCAGGGTCGTCAGGAAATGTTGCCCGATACAAACTTGGGAATCTCCTTTCCAAAGCCAGCCCTTATTTGCTGTTGCTAACAGCCACACCACATAATGGCAAAAAAGATGCATTTTTGCGTTTGATTAGTTTGCTTGATGAGGGCGCGTTCCCAAATTCGGGCTCCATAATAAAGGATCAAGTTTCCCCATTTATAATTCGCACAGAAAAACGAGAAGCAATTGATAACAATGGGAGCTTGTTGTTCAAAAAGAGAATAACCCACCCTGTTCAATTGTGTTGGAGCGATATAAATTCCATGCAACGCGAGCTATACCAAAAGGTCAGTTCGTACGTTTACACCACATACAACAAGGCGCTTAGAGGCTCTAACAAGAACATGTGCCTTATCTTCTTGCTGATCATAATGCAGCGTATGGTAACGAGTAGTACTGCTGCGATCAGGAATAGCTTAGAGCGGCGTTTGGTAATACTTGAAAATCAAAAGACAGCCCACGAGTATCTTGCAGAGCAAGAATTGTCAGAACAGAATATCGAAGATGGTTCCGAGCTTGCTCTATGCGCACCATCTGTGGGGAGCAAAGATGAAATAAAAGAATTAAAAGAACTTCTTTCAATTGCCGAGCAAGCGCAGTCGCAAAGTCAAGATGCTAAAATTGATCCATTAATCTCGATCATTAACAGTGTAATCGGTAAAGACCGAACGCAAAAAATCATAATTTTTACGGAATTTATCGCGACACAGGGGTATCTGAGCAAAATCCTCGTCGATATGGGGTACGATGTAACGACATTAAACGGTAGCATGGATATAAACGAACGCACTGCCGCCATACATGAATTTAAGACAAAAACCAGTATTTTTATTTCGACAGACGCAGGAGGTGAAGGGCTAAACCTGCAATTCGCAAACACTGTCATCAACTATGACCTCCCGTGGAATCCAATGCGAATTGAACAACGCTGTGGTCGTGTAGATCGCATTGGGCAACAATACGACGTACATGTTTACAACTTTATCCTCTCAGAGACAGTGGAGGCACGAGTTCAAAAGGTTTTGGAAGAAAAATTGGCAATAATTTTCAATCAACTCGGGATAGATAAATATTCTGACATTTTGGACAGTGATGCCGCCGAATATGACCTCACTGAAATTTACATGAAATCTGTCGGGCAAAAAACAAATTCAATAGAAAAAAATTTTGCTCAACTCGAGTTAGAAATGAAACAACAAGTTTCCAATATTAAAACCTATAAAGACATACTGCATGAAAATAAAGATCTGACACAATTAGTAGGGACAAAGCCCAACTTCGATATAGACAGTGCCCTGCGCTCCATGCTCTCTCACTATGAAAGTTGGCAGGGGCGAAGCACGCAATGGATAGATAAAATCAGCATCGCAGATAACGAAATCGTGCAGCATTTGCGATCTAAAATCTTGCAGGATGAAAAAAGCCCCATTCTTTCTGTTAAAATTGAAAACTTCCCCAACGAGGAAGGCTACTTCATGCTCTGGCAATTATCTATATCAGATAGTGAAAGCGACGTGCGCATATTGCCCATTTTTGTAAATAAAGATATGATTTTGCGCCCTGTTGCAGGTGAAAGACTTATGGAAGTATTCCTCAGAAAAGATAAAAAATTGATAGTTAAAACATCTGCGAACATAGAAAAATCATACTACGGAAAATTAGAAAATTTGTGTAAAAAATTTGCAGAAGCAACATTCTGTAAATTGAGAGAAAATCACATCAGGCTTAATGAGGAAAATTACCAAAAGCACAAACGCGCACTGACCCTGCGCAAGGAGGCTGTAGGCAGAGTAGGAATTGAAAACATAAAAAAGAGGAGGTTGACAAATCTGCTCAAAGAAGAATCTACGATAGAGAACGATTATAAAAGAGGGAAACAAGTCTATCCTGATTTTAAATTGATGTTATTAGCCAAATTAGAGGTATAGCATATGATGTTTGCAGAATACGTATTAGAATTTACCTCGGCTGAATACAAAAACAAAATACTGGTTATCGACGACGCCGGTTTTGAGGGTATTACGCATTACAGCGCGAAGTTTGAAGAAATTGGCTTCAAAATCGTGCGATATAATGACGATCTAGATTTCCGAATTAACTACGAGGAAGCGCTGAACCGCACCGAAGACAAACTACTTATAATTGCCACCTCGCGCGACTATATCCCATATGATGTGCTCCAATCACTCTATTCATGCAGTCTGTCTTTTGAAAAACTCTTTCCGAAATTAAATCCCGTAGTCTTAAAAAACTACTGTCAGTTGGATCTGGATCTTCTGTGCACGGCATATCAAGACAACTTCGACGAGTACTCAGGAAAGCAACAAACCGAAGATTTTTTGCGAAATAAAGTCTATGGGAAAGAGAATGTCTCAATCTGCATTAAAGAGCTCCGCTCGGAAATATTAAAAAACTCTTCCGACGCAAAAAATTATCAAGACTGGATCAGAATCGCAGAAGATAAATCGCGTATTGATGTTCTTGCCGCTGCCTTCCAAGTAGAGGTTGATACTTCCGAGATCAACAGGTTTTTTCAAAAATTTATTTTGTCAGATTTTGGCAAATTGTCGTTTGAGACAAACCGAAATACCCCAATTTTGGTCAGTCGGGCAATGGAATACATGCACGATACGTCTGAAAACAACTTTGTTGTCATCGTCATGGATGGCATGTCCGAGTTTGATTGGAGAGTATTGTCGAGTTCATTTAACGAAATCCCATTCGAAAAAACCGGCATTTTCGCAATGATTCCGACCATAACATCGGTCTCTCGTCAATGCCTGATGGGAGGTAAATATCCTTACGAGCTCAGAGAGACATGGAAGCAAAGCAAAGAAAAGCAAGAATTTATCGACTGCGCCAAAAAAATGGGGTACTCAGATTCGCAAATCGCCTACGAAAGAGGGTACGGCGCTTCGTTTAGCCCTTTTGTCCGTTGCGCCGCAATTATAATAAACGATGTAGATGACATGGTTCACGCACAGAAACAAGGTCGAACAGGCATGTTTAACGACATTAAACTGTTAGCAATACAAAAAAAATTAGCTCAAACAGTAAAACGGCTACGTGAAGATGGATTTGACGTGTATATTACATCTGATCACGGAAATACACCCTGCACCGGCACGGGTAAATTAGTAGGCACAGGATTAGAAATGGAAACCAAAAGCCACCGGATGCTAGTGTTGCAAAATTTTGCGGACAAAAGAAGCATACAATCGAAATACAACTTGATCGATTATCCGAAATATTATCTCAACAAGAATTTTGACTATCTAATTTGCGACGAAGGAAATTCCTTCGATGCAAAAGGCGAAAAAGTAATGACGCACGGCGGAATTTCCATAGATGAAGTAATCGTTCCTTTTGTTAAAATAACAAAATAGAATGATAGAAAGGAAAATTAAATGCCCAAATTTGTAGGACTATCTAAGAAACTGAAATTGGCATGGCTGAACCGGACCGTAGAGCTGATTTTAAGTGAAACGCAAGAATGCGATCTGAAAAAAGAACTGAATGAGTATCTAAAATTCGAAATCGGTAGCGCAATAAACATTCGCAAAACGAGAGAAATCTTAATGCGCGTATGGTTCTACGAGAACGAATATACGAAAAAAATACGCACTCCTGCCATCGAGCTTATAAAAAAATATCCGGAATATGCGGTAGGAATACATTGGTGCATGATATTGGCAGCGTATCCCGTGTTCATGGATTTATGCAGGATTATCGGGAAAATGTCTGAATTTCAGGACGAAATTTTTCTGTCAAACCTAAAAAAGAAAATCTTTGACGAATGGGGAGAACGCTCAACACTGCTCTACTCAACCAGCAATGTAATCACCACACTGAAAGCGTTAGACGCACTTACGAGCGACAAACCAGGAAGATTTCAAATCAAAAAGCACATCGTAAAAAATAGCGATGTCGCGATCTTTATGGCTTACACCGTTATGTGCGTGGCGGGCAGACGCGATTATTCCCTGCAAGAAATCAACGCCTTCGAATGCCTTTTCCCGTTTGAATACCAAGTAGAAAAGGCAGCATTACTCCAAGACAAGAGGCTTACCGCGACTAACAATTGGGAAATAGGTCTAAGGTTCTCTCCTACAAAATAGGACTATGCTGGCGCAGCAAATCAACAGACCTGCGTAATTTGCGGATCTATTGCTTGCGGATTGCTAATTGTTGCGAAACGAATTGTCTCCACAAACCCTTATAAATTGCGGGCAAGATGCGTGAGAATTGCTTGCCAGCTAATTGGATTTTGCAATCGGGGTTGCAATTGCAAAGGCAACAATTTGCGTAGGGGTTGGTGGTAGGATTGCTGCCGCCACTAACCCAAGGATCTCACCACTAACCCAAGATTCTACCACAGACCTGCCACAACAAAGCTAAGTTTCACCACAAACCCAAGACACGGAGAAGTTACCCGCGCGTTTCTCGCGCGAAAAAAAAGCTTCACACTCCCTCACCACTAACGTGGTCCCCTCCCGCTAACTTAGAGGGAGAATTACGTTGGTGCTTCGGCATCGCAGGTGGGAAGCCGGGTTGGTGGTGGCGGCAAGTGCCACGAAAGTTTGTGGTAAGATTTTTTCGGAGGGTTGGTGGTGACGGTTGGGTTGGTGGCGGAGAGCAAAGTTAGGCGACATACAACGAACACACTCCCTCACCACTAACGTGGTCCCCTCCCGCTAACTTAGCGG
>JAJPZA010000048.1:0-679 GCA_021204625.1 Clostridia bacterium
CTGGCTTAACCCTGACGCTCAGCAGCTTGCGGCGGTCGCCCCGCTCAACGAGGCTCACCCGCCCGCTAACGGGCGAGACGAACCTCACCTCCTGGTGCAGCTTGTCGGCAAACAGGGCGTCTCCGGCCTTCACCTCGTCTCCCTCGCGGACGAGCACCTTTGGCTTCAGGCCCGGGAAATCGTCGGGCACAAGGGCAAACTCGCTGGCAAGGGGCAATGACGCGACCTGAGGGGCGGCCTTGCCCTTCAGGTTGATGTTCAGGCCTTTACGTAATTTTATTACTTTTGCCATTATCTATAAAGGAATTAATGATGTTAGATGTCCATAAGCGCAGGCAAAGTTAGCTAAATTCCAACGTAAAAGGGACTTGCCCGCCAAGGAAAAAGAAAAAAAGCGCCGCGGTGTCGCTTCCCTCCGGCTTTTGTTGTATATTCGCGCTGTAAGCCTCGGACTCCGCCCCGAGGCGTTTACTCTCAAAAAGACCTTAAAAGGGGGGCGCTGGACGCCTCCGCAGGCATCGGGCGACGCCACTGGAGGCATCGGGCGACGCCACTGGTGGCATCGGGCGACGCCACTGGTGGCATCAGCCGACGCCCCGGGTGGGGTCGCCCCACACGCCGCGTGCGCCCGGCACGCGAGCCACCGGGAGTCGGCCCGCGCGGTGTCTTATACACAAAA
>JAJPZA010000048.1:689-3524 GCA_021204625.1 Clostridia bacterium
CCCCCCCCCCCCCCCCCCCCCCCCCCCCCCCCCCCCCCCCCCCCCCCCCCCCCGACTCGCAGCGTGCGCCGGGCTCACTCGCAACGTGGAGTCGGCCCGAGGCTCTAAGAGCCGTCGGCCTAAAGCACGCTTGCTGTCGGCTTACACTTCGCTGGCCGTGGGCCTGACGGCAGCGTGCCGCCGCCCCGCTCGTCGAAAAACGAGGGCGAAAGGGCAAGGAAGAGCGGTTTTTTCGTTAGCTTCGCGCAATGCGGAAGCTGAAATCCCTCCTCAGGTGGACCGTGGGCGTGCTCATTGCCGCCTACCTTGTCCTGGCCCTGGCCATCAGCTTGCCGGCTGCGCAGACTTTCCTCGCGAGGCGCGTGTCGCGGCTGCTGAGCGGGCAGCTCGGAGCGAAGGCGGAGATAGGCAGGATACAGCTTGGCTTCAACGGGCGCGTCATCGCCGACGGCCTCTCCCTTGAGGACCTTCAGGGCGAGACGCTGCTCAAGGTGAGCCGCGCGGGGGCGAGGATAAGCCTGTGGCAGTTGCTTGAGGGGAAGATACGCCTTGGCAACGTGCAGCTCTTCGGCGTGAGGGCGAGCCTCTACCAGCAGGCCCCGGGGGAGAGGCCCAATTTCTGGTTCGTGGTGGACGCCTTCCAGAGCAACGACACCACAAGCTCCACGCCCCTCGACCTTCGTGTGGGGCAGCTGCTGGTAAGGCGGACGAGCCTCAGGTGGGAGCAGAGATGGAAGCGGGAGACACCCGGCAGGCTGAACACGGGACACGTGTGGCTGGACAATCTCAACATAACCGCCGAGCTTAACGCCCTCACGCAAGACACGCTGGACATAGAGCTCAAGCGCCTCGACGCTGTGGAGAGGCAAAGCGGCCTCATGGTGAAGGAGCTTCGCTTCAACCTCACGTCGAACAAGGACAGCCTTAGCCTGAGCGACTTCCACCTTGCCCTGGCCCACTCTGCCCTCGACATCCCTCGGCTACAGTGCCTTCTCGCTGACGGCTCCGCGCCTGTCCAGTCCATACTCCTTCAAGCGAAAGGGCAGATTGACAGCAGGGACTTGCTGCCCCTGCTGCCTTCGTCAGCGCGAGAGATCGACGAGAGGCTAAACTTCGAGCTTGGGGCGGCAGGGGCGATAGACGACATACGCATAGACAGCCTCCTGCTTGCCGACACCTTCCTCGACGCTGACCTCAGCCTGCAAGCACGCCTTTTCAACCTCGGCAAGGGCTTGGGGCAGACCGTCGTGGAGGCTGACTTGCGGCAGTCGTCCCTCAACCCCGCGGCTCTCGCCAGGCTTCTCAACGCCCCCCTGCTCGAGAGGATAGGCAAGGTGAGCCTGAAGGGGACAGCGCGCGCGGGCAAAGGCTCCCTCACAGCCTCGGCGGACCTCGCCACCCCGCTGGGCGACGTGAGCCTCAAGGGCACGCTCGGCGAAGGGAAGGACGGCATTGAGGCGGAGATAACGACCGGCGGCCTGGAGCTGGGAAGCCTGCTGGACGACCAGCGGCTCGGCACTGCTTCCCTCTCGCTGAAAGCCAAGGGGTCGGCGGATGGCGGGCTGAGGATAAGCGGCACAGTGCCTTCGCTCTGCTACAAGGGCTACACGTTCACGGGCATCGGCCTTGACGCTCTTGTGCTCGCCAAGGCTGGACAATACGAGGGAAGCATCGAGGCGGCAGACCCTAACCTCAACTTCGAGGCCCGGGGCAAGGTGAACCTCAGGGACCACGCCTACGCATTCAACGCCCAGGTGAACGACTTCGCGCCCAACGCTCTCGGCTTGACGGAACGCTTCCGGGACACTCGCTTCGCGGGCAGCCTAAGCGTGGACCTCGCGGGCAACATATTGGACTCCATAGACGGCAGGGCGTTCGTCGACGGCTTCACTATGTTGACAGACAGCGGCGCCTACCGGCCCGGAGACCTGCACCTTACCGCCACACGCACTGACGGCTTGCAGAGAATAAGCGTCATCAGCCCCTTCCTCGAGGCAAGCCTTAAAGGCTCGTTCTCGCCCAAGAACCTCGCGAGAGACGCGCGCGCCTTGCTCGTGAGCCACATACCCACGATGACACAGACTGAAGCGCAGACGAAGGAGGGCGAGGGGGAATACTGCTCGTTCACCGCCAAGCTCTACGACGCGCGCCCCTTGCAACGTCTGCTCGGCGTCGACCTTGGCGTCGACCGCCCCGTCACCATCGAAGGCTCAGTGGACACGGAGGGCGGGGTGATGGGCTTGACAGCCGACGCCCCGCACCTGACGTACGGAGGCGAGGACATACGCGACCTGAGCCTCCGCGTGGAGGCCTACGACGAGTCGCTGCTCGCCTCGCTCAGGATGAAGCGCCTGATGAAGGGCGTGTACGTCGACTTCGGCTTGGACGCCTCGGGAGCGGGCGATGAGCTAAGCGCCAAGTTCTATTGGGACAACAACAGCGAACCTGCCCTGAAGGGAGACGTCAACGTGCAGACGCTCTTCAGCCAAGACGCCTGGGGGCAGTACCACGCCGACGCGAGGGTGCTGCCCTCCTCACTCACCACGGGAGACACCGAATGGCAAGTCTACGCGGGAGCGTTCTCCTACTCTGACGGCGTCTTGCAGGTGGACAGCCTCAGCCTCAGCAGCGAGGGGCACGGGCTTGCCGTCAGGGGGAGAGCCTCACGCAGCGAGGGCGACACGCTAAGGGTAAGCCTTCGGGAGATGAGCCTCGACAACATCTTCTCCCTCGTCAACTTCCACGCTGTCGACTTCAGTGGCGACGCTACGGGGGAGGTATTCCTGTGCAACCTCTTCACGAAGCCTTACGTGGAGACGCACTTCACCGTGCCCG
>JAJPZA010000054.1 GCA_021204625.1 Clostridia bacterium
TGGCCGTGATGCAGCAGACCTTGGAGCACTGGGTGTTGCCGGCCTTCTCGTCGCGGGAGCCCACGCAGTGCACGAAGCCCACGGCACTGATCGCCGCACCGTCTATCCGGTAATCGGCGCCGGTGTTGAACCACCGCTCCAAGTCCCTGTTGGTCATCACCTGATTGTACACTCCGTAGCCGTACTCTTCCTTCCGCTCCGCCTCGAAGACCCGGAAGCCCGTGGCGAAGAGGATGATGCGCGTGATGATGGAGATTCCGTTCGAGAGCATCAGGTTGTAGCTGTCCTTCAGGCGGTTGATCGACAGAATTTCGGTCCTTAGGAAGACGTGCGCCGCGCCGCTGATCTCCACGGCAATCTCCGAAACCACTTCCGAGGCCGGAGTCATGTCCGGAAACAGACAGTGCCACTGGGCCACATGGCCGCCGAGCCGCTCGTTCCTCTCGACGATGATCGGGTCATATCCGAGCCTGACCAGCTGCCTTGCCGCTTCCATCCCGGCTATGCCCCCTCCCACAATTACAATGTTTTCTTTCATTATCTTAGTACACAATCAATTACACATTCAGAAACAGCGGAGGACATTCGGCAGGCCGGGCCGTTGCAGATCCTTCTTGTTCAGGCCCTTGTACTTGTCCTCCGGGTTATAGGGAATCCCCATCTTGTCCAGCAGCGGCTCCACTGCGACCTGATGCATCTGCAGCCCGAGATCCCAGGGGTCGTAGCCGAGCACCAGCCCCGCCATCTCCTCGTAAGTCAGCACCGGGATCCCGAAACCGTTCTCCCCGTAGGTCTTGCCCTCCATCTCGGAGATCACATACTGCCAGCGGTCCATGAAATACGGGCAGCCCGGGCAGTTCGACACTATGAAATCGGGATGGTAGGGCTCCATGGACTCGAACTTCTTGTGGGTGTTGGAGATGGAATAGCCCCTATTGGCCTTCACGAAATACTGCCGGAACCCGAAGCCGCAGCAGTGCCGCCGCTCAGGATAGTCGATCACGTTGCCGCCCCAGCTCTCTATCATGCCGCAGAGGACATAGGGGTATTCCGCTCCGCCCACTCCCTTGGAGGGGAACATCTTGGCATAGTGGCAGCCGATGTGCTCCACAACCCTCAACGGCTCGCCGGTCTTCACGTTGGTCAGATGGTACTTGGCCCTCGCGGCAATCTCGTTGCGGAACTTGAAGATAAGGTCGCTCGCATGGGCCACGTATTTCGGCTTCTGGAACTCCCTGCGGCAGGCCTTCCAGAGCAGTTCGCGAATCTTCGCCTCCAGCTCAGGGAACTCCTTCCAGGTCTCCAGGACCTCCGTGTAGATGCCGAACGAAGTGATGCAGCTTGCCGCGTAGTTCTCATATCCGGCTTCGGTCATCAGCGAGAACTGCCGCGCTACGATGGTCATCACCGTCTCCTGCGGGATGGTGTCCGTGTGGTACGCGATGCCGCCGCAGGTCGTGTGGCTCGGCGTCTCGTAAATGTCCTTTCCGAGCAGTTCCCGGCAGATTTTCAACATGATGACCTCCGATGCCGGGAAGAAATTCTGCCTGATGCAGCTCCTGACATAGAACCAGTGGTCATCCGGAATCTCTTTCTGGTATTCCGACCAGATCCTCTTTTTACCTTGATATATCATAGTTTCTGCTTTTATTCATTGTTGAAATGTTTCGGGGAGCAGTAGGAGAAGGTGAGGTCAGTGTATTCCTCCATTGTGAGGCCCATTTCCCTGGCCTTTTCCTCCGAACAGCGCGTCACGGTTTCGATGCGCTCGGTCGCTCCGGTCACGTCGAATATGGCCTTCAGCTCGTCAAGCGACTCCTGCGGAATGGCCCGCAGAACGCCGGGACCATCGCCCCGATAGTTCGCCCCAAGCCTCGCGAAGTTGTCCTCGAGGTGCTCGGTGTGCCACTTGAAGACCGGACCGGACTCCACGAACATGTTCCAGTCGAAGGTCATCGGATGCACGCAGTAACCATAGTTCAGGACGTTCCCGGTGATAAGTTTGGTCAGAACGTAGAGCTGGCGGCCCTTCTCGGAGCAGGTGAAGTAGCCGAGCTTGGCGCTGAGGTTGCGCAGCGCCATTATGATCAGTCCCGCGCCGTTCTTGCGGGGACAGCGGGTCAGGCAGGACATGCATTCGCCGCAGTACCAGATGGTGTCGCTCTTGAGCAGGGCCTCGATGGCCTCCTCGTTCTTGCTCTGCACCGTGTCCACGATCTTGCGCGGGTCATATTTGTAGAATTCCGCCGCTGGGCAGATCGCGGTGCAGGTCCCGCAGTTGATGCAGGCCTTCAGTCCCTCCTTCATGCGGTAGTCCTTGCTGAGTTCATCGTAAAGTTTTCCCATATCAATTAGTTGTGTTTGTCTTATGCAGGATTGGAATCCCGGCTTTCCGGCGGATTGCTCGTCGGTGTCTTGACGGGCCCGAACCCGTTTTCGCGGGGACAAAATTAGCCGCACAAAGTTTTCCGCCCAAAAATAGAGTTTGTTTTTGAACGGAGTAAATTGTTGATTATCAATGGATTTTAAAAGAGAATGTTTACCCTTGCGTCTTCTCGTTCTGCAAGAGGGCGTGGATGTAGTTCGAAAGGTTGGTGTCGTGCTCCTCGAGGCCGAGCTTCGCGCGGATGCGGCTGCTTTCCTTGTAGTGCCCCGAGCGTTTCATGTAGCCTGCGATCTCCTTGCCGCTGAGGCCGATGGCATAGAGACAGCAGCACTCGATCTCTTCGTCCGTAAGTCCTTTGTCCTCAAGGTGTCGGATGAAGTTCGGGTGCGTGACTTCGAAGGTCCGCCGCATCGAGGTCATGAAGGCCGGTATGTCCGAGATGAATTTCTTGGTGTTTTCGATGCTCTTGTCGGTGGTCTGCGTCATGTAGGAGCGAAAGAAGTCGTTGAGCATGCCGAGGCGGTCTATGATGAGCCGGCGCGATTCCTCCTTCATGCCGGAGCTGCGGGTGAGGAGCTTGATGAGGCGGGCGCGCTCTTCCTTGAGTTCCTTGAAGAGCCTGCGGTGCTTCATGCCGATGCGGACGTTGCGCGCGAGGACAATGATAACGAGGATCACGATGAGGATGAGGACGGCGGCGATCAGCGAGATGTTGCGGATGTGGCGGCGCTCCACGGCGACTTCCCGCTCGAGGGCGATGACCGTGCCCTGGTCCGCGCACTGTCCGACGCAGTCGTCGTTGACACAGAGCTCCGACCGCTCCTCCGGACTGCAGACTCCCGCGCACTCCACCCTTGCGACCGGAACCGCAGAAGTGACTTCCGCCTGCCGGCCACATGCGAACAAGACGAGTAAAGATAACAGTACAAGGGCTTTACCTTTCATACTTCCGTATCGGCCATTTTGCCGAGCACAAATTTAACGAAAAATCCGACAAACCGCCTCATTTACGCCCGACTTCGCGCCAAAGAAAACTTTTTCTGAAAATACCCTTGATTAACTGTCACTTACATCACTCAAAACCAAACTTTACGTTCCGGATTACCTCTATAAACATCTACACGCAATCTCAG
>JAJPZA010000128.1 GCA_021204625.1 Clostridia bacterium
CAGCTTGGATTTCACTCGTAGTGAATTTGGCTATTCATTTCCCTCGGAGGAGCCTTGCTCCGGCCCCTCTTCGGGCGAATGTTTCATGTAAGTCAGTTGCAGTCCGTTAGAGAACCACGTTGGCCGCGCTGACACCGCTGTCCGTGGCTTTCCAGTCTCCCTCAGGGGAATTAGGATTCAGAACGACAGTCGTGTCAAACTCTACGGCGCCGATCGTGTCGATCGAAACCTTGACGTGAACCGTGATGTAGTAAGTCCACTGCAGTTCGGTTCCGCCGTTGCTCCATACCATCGTGCCGGCATCGTATCCGTTAGGATTGTTCTCCGTGTCGGTTGAGGCATAACATCCTGTAGGATAGGATACAGTCTCGCCGTCTTCTGCGGTAATCTCGCTGCAGTAGAAGGTAAGGGATTGACTTCCGCTCAAGTTGCTCTGCAGATAGGCCCAAGGATTGAGAGTTCCGTCGAGAGAGTAGGTTACCTTCACGTCTTTGTCTTCAATGCCGTAAGTCTCCTTGGCGTAGTCTGAGAGTTTCAGTGAGTAAGTGGTCACGGTCACGGTCTCTGTGATCTCGCTGCCATCAGTATCATATTCTCCGGTACCGACTTCGGTCTCGGTGTCAGTGCCTTCGTACGAGAAGATAGTATCAATCTTATTGCCCTTCCTGTCGACATCGTATACATAGATCGACTCGCCGGCAAATGCAGTGGTCGGGTATGACTTGTCATAGAGGTAGACATCGCCTGTGTTGGTTACGCGGAACGGATTTGCGAAGATGATCCAGTAGTTCCAAGGACAGTACTCACCGTTGTCAAGGATCTCGTTGTATGTCATGTGCTTGGCGACATACTCGCCCTCAATGGCCTCAGTCAGACCGACTTCGGAGCTGCCCTCGACAATATCTTCCGTGACATCAGGGCTAACGCCAGTCTCACTCTCATACCATTTGAACACGACACCGGAAACATTCTGGGATTCGTCACCATATTCGAAGACGTTGCCTGTGCCCGCGAAGTGCTCGGCCACATCAGTGACGTTCTCATAGTAGCCGGTATCGGTATTAAGCTTGCCCTTCACGAGGACAGCCTCGTCGGTGGCAGAGAGAGTGCCGTCAGTAATGTACTTGGTCGGATCCGGAACCTTGTAAAGCTCGTTGAGAGTGAGGGACTCGCAGTCGTCGACAACGTATACGCGGCATACGATCACGAGGTTCGGAGCAATGCAGGTGTTCTTGGATTTAACCGTGATGCGCATGTAGTACTCGGCTGCACTCTCGACGGTCTCGACATCGCCGTCAGCGTTCGTGCCGGTGGCCTCGACACCGTAGTAGGTGTGCTGGGTCTTGATGGCATCGTCAACTCCGAGGATAATGAAGTCCTCTGTTCCCATAAGGGCCTTAAGAGTCAGATTCATTTCAACTACAAATCCGTCATGGCGTTTGTAATGAGTTCCGACGGCACTTCCTAATTTAGCAAGGAGATCGCTCCAATCCGCCGCTGTTGTAACAATACCATCACCTTCATCCTCAGTTTCCTCGTCCTTCTCCTCGACGTCAGTTATGGTCTGCCAGCCGGTGCCGTTGTACAGATGCTCCTCGAACGTGGATGCGCTCGTGCGGGCGTAGATCTCAACGGTAGGAAGCGGATCGTACTCGTAGTAGTCGGTGAGGTCAAGCAGAGTCTCGAGGTCCATACCTGAGTCGTTGGCGGCCTCTGCCAGGAGCTTGCTGTAGGTCATTCCGCAGAGGTAGTCATGTGCAAGCTCCTCGGTGTTGTAGTCAGTCTCAATCTGACGGTAGTGAACAAGGAAGTAGTTCTCGTTATTGAGAAGCTTGTTCAGGTCGATCGTCGCGTCATCAAGCTCAACGCCGGTGATGTGGAACACGACGTATGCGGAGCCAACGAGCTTGTCGCCGATGTAGGCATCAATGCGTACGACAGGATAAGTGTCGACCGCAAGGATGTTGTCGTTGATCACGTCAAGATAGTACTCGCCCTCATTGACATTCTCGTTGCTGCTGTCGAGAATGGAGACATACTGCTGCTGGTTGACTCCGTCGATGTAGTACGCGGAAGGAACGGTGTACTTATAGGTGATGTCGGTGATGCCCAGGTTGGCAATGTATGTGTTGCCGCCCGCGAGGGTGTAGAGGCCCGGAAGGTCATTGAGCTTGTACGCGCTGGTGTAGTCGAAATGATCGTACTCGTACTGGCAGTAGCCCTCGGTGTGATCACTGCTGGTGGTCTCCTCACCGGTGGTGTTGCCCTCGGTAGTGTTATCCTCGTCAGCGTTTTCCGTTGCATTAGGATCAGTGTCGGTCTCTTGATCGATGAACTGATGGATGAAGTCGCTGGTCTCAGCGTCATAGTTTACATCACCGCTGTCGGTGGCGCCGAAGCCCTTGGTCCTCGCATACCATCCCGTAACCTCAGGAAGATCAGCGGTGCCCTCAGCAACTTTGGTCGAGTCGACAAGTACAACGTCAATGTCGTCGCCGCCCTTAACCACGATGTAGTCGGAGGTAACGACCTGATCCTCTTTGGTGCCGGTGTAGAGACGAAGGGCAACGAAATCGTAGACGCCCGTGTCGGCCGCCTTCTCTTCCTCCGTGGCGGAAGAGAGATTGGAAGTGTTCAGAGTCGTGGTGACAGTGACCTTCTCGCCGTCGCGCTCCCAGCCAATCACATTGATAAGGTTGTCGTTGTCTCCGTCAATGGAACGGGTCTTTACAGTGCGGTTGATGAAGCAGGGAACCATGTTCTCAAGGTAGGCGTCGGCCGGGTTGAGACGGTAGATGAGGTCAACGCTCGTGGAGATGCCGAGGCCGCTCTGAGGCTCGAAGTCTCCGGCCTCGTAGCCCTCGTCTTCGTTGGCAGATTCATAATTCTTGGTCTCGTCGAGATAAGTGTCGATCGTAGAGTACGGATAGTCAGTGGTCGGATAGAAGATGTCCTTGTCGATGTATGTAGGAACGAATGCTACCGAGCCGAGCTGAGTGCCGAGGGTGATGTCGTATGATTCGTAAGTGTAGCCGGTTACGTTGCCTTCATCGTCATAGATCGGGGTCTTAACGTTGTAGAGGTGGAGAACGTTGCCGTCCCAGATTGCAGTCAGAGCGTAGTCCGAATCTGCCAACTTCATGAACTCGCCGTCCTCAAGGTTGTATTCGTATTCGCTTTCACCGTCGTCGGCAGTGCTTGTGTCCTTAAGGGTAACCTCGTAGAGCTCCCAGTAGCCGGTCTCGTAGTTAGGCTTGAGGATGTAGGTCTTGCCGGTATCACCCTGGGCGGGAACCTCGGTGTCGGTATCGCCGATCCACCAGTTGCCGTTGGAGCCGATGTAAGGGGTGTCGCCCTTCTCGCCCTTGGCGCTTACAGGCTCGTTGTTGGAGTCAAGGAAGCGTTCACCGTTGAGGCACCAGTAGCCCTCGTCATCGATGGTCCAAGTGTCCGGCTCGTCAGGCACGGCCTTGTACTCGGTCTTCACGTTGTTTTTGTACCAAT
>JAJPZA010000015.1:0-2466 GCA_021204625.1 Clostridia bacterium
TGTGAGCTCTTCATAAAAGTTACACTAAATAGTCGTTTGACTCCCATCTCAAACCACGTATTCGCCTAACAGCGCTCCGTAGAAGGTCATTATCGTTTCATTATAATAAGTGTGATCATCATCTCCCTCCAGGATGGAGAGCAGACCTTTCAGATACTCAAAATCACCCCCAGTATATTCACCAATTTCCAGCATCAGCTTCGTGTGCGAAAACATGTCTTTATAGAACTGCATGCCAAACTCGTCATCCTCATCAACCGGATACCAGTTTTCAAAATCACTCTCCATGATCCTTAAGGCCTCATATGCCTCTTCCAGATCCATCTGCACATCCTCCTGCCAGACTGTTTTTATCCCGGGAACTCTTCATGCTCCGAGAAAAGTCATGATCTCCTGCATGCTTTTGCCGCTCTTCATATACGCGTCCATGATCTGCCTTGTCTCATACTCGCGTTTCTGTTTCTGCAGTTCCAGGAGCTTTTCCGCCAGCGCGTCATATTTCTCCTGTATTTTCGACATCTCGCCCTCTGTTTTTGCTATCTCCGTATTAATAGACTGTATCGATCTCATCCGTGCCATCCTCGTCGTCTCCTTCCTCTGTGTCCATGGTTATCAATGACTGCCTCTCTGCCATCAGCCGCCCGATCTCAGCCGCCTCTTTCTGCACATCATCCGCATCAAGCCCGAAAGCGCTGAGTATCACTTTCTGCCTTTTTGTCACCGCGTGGTCGAGTCGGTACTGCCCGCTGCTCCTGCGGACCATCTCTATCTTCTCCAGTTCCCGCAGCGCCGCGGGTACCGTCATGTAGTTCGGCTTTGCGTCCAGCCTCAGCATCGTCTCCTTCAAAAGGTTATATATCCTGTTGCGCACGATCAGCGCGATGAACTCGACAAAGATCTTGGCCGATATAGATTCCGATGTCTGTACCCTCATGCTCCTGGAACCGATGAATGTCTTGTCGGTTTTGAAGAGCTTCTCCGACATGTCCCTGCCCTTATAATGGACAAGGGCCTCGCCGGCTGTCATTTTTTCAGATGTGATAATGCAGAAATACCCGCACAGCTCCAGTTCCTGCTGTATCACATCGGATTTTTCCTCCGCATAAAGGAAACGCCCCTGCCGGTCATAGTTCAGTTTGAAATATTTCTGGTAGGTGGCCCCGAACCGTATCTCCTCCCCCGTATGCTTTCCCAGGAACTGCCCGAACTTTTCCAGCCGCTGTTCCAGCTGTTCCCGCTCCGCCGCCTGCTTTGAGGCATTGAAATAAATGTGGAAATATCTGTCCTTCGCGTCATCCTCGTAAAGCCTGCCCTTTACGGTTTTACCGTAGACCCTGTACGCCCTGATGGAACAGTCCCGGTCTGTTTCAAACGTATGGAGGTTCTCCAGCACAAGTGATGAGACCAGATCCCTGCAGCCCTTTACCATGATGATGAAGGTGTACCGGTTCGCGTCCATGTACTGTATGTTACCCTTGCTGAAATATCCCCGGTCCAGCACGAAGCCTATTTTTTTATAGCGGTACTCCTTTACTTTGTCCACCATAAACGTGAACTGGGACACGTCAGTGATGGAGCCCGGGTATTCCTCATAAAACAGCGGTATACGGTTTGTCTTGTCAAAAGCGATGGCGAGGTTAAATACCGGGAGCCCTTTCTCGTCCTTGGCTTTGCCGAACTCAACGATATCGACATCGCCCGTCTGGCAGTTCTTGTTCGTGGAATCATAGGAAATATATATCCGCTGCCTGTGATCCCTCTTGCTGTTCCAGTCATCGAGGAACCCTATGATCTGCTCCCTCCGTATTGATGACAGCATCCGGCTCACTTTCACGTCACTGTATATTCGCATCCCATCGGAAAACAACGGATGGCAGAATGCGAAATCCGGATAATACTGGCCAGCGTTTTCTTCATCAACGATCATGTATGCCATAAGATCCAGGAAAAGCCCGGTATCCTCATGAAGCCGTTTCTCCAGCAATGCAGTGAGATCGTATTCCTGCAGTACCTTCCGGATAACGATGTAGGATCCTATCCTCAGACAGCAGCTCCTGTATGCCTCAGGCCTCTCCTCCGGCATTACTGCATCCGGGAAGTATTCCTGATACTTTTCGTTTGGGTACATAAGGGATCCGTCTTCCGCGGCGATCTTCCCGATGATGGCACGCTTCGGAACGGCATAGCGCTTATCCGGGAAATAATCCCGCCCATATTCGAACAAAACATACGAGGCAGCGCCCTTTTTCTTGACGATTATCTTGCCCCTGACTACCGGCGTTTTTACTGTGAAATCGTAGTACATTTGTCCCTCCTCTTTAGTGTAACCATTACACTAATCATACCACGATTTCATTGCCCATGCAACCCTAACTTTCCTTATTTTTCGCCATTTTTTCTCCTTTTTGAAAAGATTTTCGATTTTAGTGTAACTCAAACGAAGAGTTCACAATATCACATGAACAG
>JAJPZA010000015.1:2476-3495 GCA_021204625.1 Clostridia bacterium
TTTTTAAAGCAACGGCGTCCACCGAGCTCTACACAGAGTTTATCGTCGGCATCGGCAGCTGTGTATAAGATACAGGGCATACCCTATCAACATTGATAAATGTCTTCCTGACAGATTGTGGAACCGATCATAAGCAGCTCAATAAGTCCGTTTCCTATTTGGCCTTTATAGTTACGCTCTCAGTATAACTTATCCTCTATCTCTGGCATAACAAAGTGGGGAATTTTCTCCGCCATAAGTGGGTATTTTTATTATGCCATTAACAAACGGTAACTCCTACGTTAATGTCTACAATGTTGCGGGTCTCAGTTGTACAGGCAGTCCCTTTGCATTTGTCCCAATACGGGCAATGTTCACACGCAGTGTGTAATGTGGCGGATGGTATATTGGTATATGTTCTACGACAGTATCAGGCTCTTTGGCCATGAGGAGCGACGACACTTTGTAACCTTCCTGGGCTCCTGCGTTTTTGCCGGACGGCCTGCGTGTGTTTGCCGGGGGCTTTTTAAGCCCATCGCTGGAAAGAGGTTTGGAACTGTTATGGGAATTTTTGTTTTTCTGTTCCTCCGCATTGGCGGTAAGCTGGACATCCGCATCTGTAAGTTGCGTGATCACTGCTTTTTGCTCTTCGTTTTCTTTGAAAAGATGGGCAATAAGTTTATCGATGGTCATCCGGTTCACCTCTTCCTCGTTCTGTACTATAGTTATAATTTACTACAAGATACAGGAAAAGGGGAGTCGGCCAAAACCGGCATATGGGCAAAATGACGGTGGAAAACCCTTACAGGAATCGACGTTATTTTGCTTGCGAAAAACGAAATTTAAATGGTTGTCCACATCCAGAAATTTCCACTGCGGGGCATTTCACAATAACCTTTTACCGTGTTTTAGGAGTGGCGGATAACCATTGCAGCCGACGCTTATAGCCGCAAAAAAATTTATTTTAATTTCTCTGTTTTGTACAAAATAGTTTAGGAAAGTTCTAAGTCAGGGGCTCAAAATCAGGAGCCTGATATAAC
>JAJPZA010000074.1 GCA_021204625.1 Clostridia bacterium
GCTATCAAGTGAAGAATGGCAATGATCCAAATTCTGGGAACATTACAGAAGAAACAGAAAGCGAGCTGGAAGAATTTATTGATTATGCCAAGATAGTGATGGGTGCGCTTGGACATAAGGTTTTCGAGCCGATTAATGCCCAGTCGTTAGATTTTGAAAGAGACGAGCCGATTCTTCATATCGAATACAAGAAAGGAGAAACTACTGGGAAACGTACAAATGACGGGTTTGTAATCCTCAAGGGCAGCAAGATTAGTCCTACTATTACGAAAAGCTGTCCGGAATATGTTTTGAAAATGAGAGATAAATATGCTGATAAAATAAATACCTCGTATGAGCTCACTTCCGATGTCCTTTTGAATAGTCCAAGTGCAGCTGCAGGGTTTATTGGAGGTGCATCGTTAAATGGCAATGCACTATGGCATGATGCAGATGGGCGGTCATTAAAGCAGATTGAGGGGTAGTAACACTTCGGCTGCGAAGAAAGGCGGGAATTATGATATATTCAGCAAGAATATTTTCCGCATGGTCGAATTACGGTTCCGGTGGAAATCAGGCGGTTGCTTGGATTGCAGCCTGGCGACATGATCCTCTTTGAGCAGGGCAAATACGGCGAGGTTGTCCTAAGCAAAGCCCCAGATATTGCTATCAGCGAAGAAATTATTGCGAGGGGGGCAATCCGTGCAGAAATGAGGGATGAAGCGCGAAGGGGCGGATCGGATGAGGTAAATTTGTGCTTGACAAATCCCACATGTGCTGTTATAGTAAGGATGATTTAAAGCGCTTAGCATCATTGTGGGCAAAGTGAAATCCCCCGGAGCCGCAAACTTCCGGGGGATTTCTCCGTCCTTTTTTCGCCATGGAGGACGTTGTCCATGCGGCTAGCTGCCGTGTTTCCGGTCAGTGTCTAACCATTTGCAAACGAAGTGGGCAACCACGTTTGCCAGGACACTGACCGTAAAGCGTGCCAATGCGCTTAGCATTATTGCAAGCACCTCCTCCCTGCGCCCAGTTTGGAAGCATTGCTCCGGCAGCACGTTTATTATATCACATTCGCGGTACTATATCAAACAAAATTTCGGAGCCATGCTTTCGGCGTTTGCAATGAAGGTCTTCGAGGAGGACGCGGTTTGCATAATCAACCCGATTGTGCTATTCTCTTACACAAGAATGCAGATGGAGAATGAGCTGCGGGGGAAGAATGCCATGACAAACCTCGAGCGAATGCAGCAGGGTTATCTGCGAGATCGGCGAGAAGGACAGGGAATATTATTACAAAGGCAGGAAACTGGATGTGTGGGAGTGAAGGGCACCGTGCATGGCACCGTGCATGGCGCTGTGATTTTCGCGAACCGTTCACTGAATTTTGCTAACTGTTACTTAAATTGACGAGACTGTTATTTAAAACGCGAAATTTGTTCACTTATTTTTAAAATATGTTATCTAATTCTTGCAGTCCGTTCACTAAAATGGTATACTGTTATCAAAACCAGCGAGGATCAGAGGAGGGATTGCCATGCTTCCTGCCGAGTTAGAGGAATTTGCACCGAATGATTTTCGCGTCGTGGATAGGGCGGAGATGGACGCGCTCGACGAGGACGCGCTGACGGATTATTGCTTTCATCTCAAGCAGGCAAAGCCCAACCTTTCAAAGCAGCCCAGGGAAAAAATATTGAAATTGCAGGGGATCACCGACCGGGACAAGCCGACGATCGCGGGGCTCATGCTGTTCGGAGAGTACCCGCAGGCCTTTTTCCCGCAGCTCGGCATCACGGCGATGTCGGTGGCCGGGACAAGCATAGGAGATCTGGGAGAAAACGGAGAGCGTTTTATCGACAACCAGCGCATTGAGGGGACGCTTGTCCAGATGCTTTCAGGTGCGCTCTCGTTCGTCAAGAGAAACATGAGGATCGCCACCGTCATAACGCCCGAGGGCAGGCGCGACGACAGGGAGGAATACCCCCTCGTGGCCGTCAGGGAAATAATTTTGAACGCACTCATCCACAGGGATTACAGCATCCACACCGACCAGTCGCCTATCAGGGTTATCCTGTACCGCGATCGCCTGGAAGTGGAAAACCCGGGCGGACTTTATGGAAGGATGACGCTTGACAATCTTGGGAAAGCGGCGGCGGACACGCGAAACCCATACATAGCCGGTGCCCTGGAAGTGATAGGGGCGACAGAAAACCGCTTTTCGGGCATCCCGACCATCAAGGCGGAAATGGAAAAGGCCGGCCTGCCGCCGGCAGTATTTGAGAGCGCACGCGGCATTTTCAAGGTGACGCTGTACAATCGTTTCGCAAAAAATGACGAGGCCACTACGCAGGATTCGGGCAACCTCGAGGATAAAATTTTAGCATTTTGCTCCGTGCCGCGTAGCCGTGCGGAGATTGCCGACTACCTGGGCATCGAGACGAGCTCCTACGTTTCGAGAAAATATATAAAACCACTCCTAGATTCGGGCAAGCTGTCAGAGACACTGCCAGAGACGCCAAAGAGCAAGAACCAGAGGTATGTCACGGCGCAGATGCAAGCGCTATGAGTTTGACGCAGCGTTATGCGCTGACAAGTTTAAGATGAGGAGAATACCATGACCAACCTCGAACGCAAACAAAAAGGGATGCCGTACTGCTACGGCGTCCCGTGCAAAGTCATCCGCGAGATCGGCGAGAAAGACAGGGAATATTATTACAAAGGCAGTAAATTGGATGTGTGGGAGTGAAGGACGATGCGATTGGATCGCTATTGGAGAGAAAAAATTTCCTTGCGGAACATGGGGATGACATTGAGGTTTACCTCACATGGGAATTCCATTTGATATCAGGATAATGCGAAGGGAGAAAACCATCGTGATTGACAAGGGAAAACTGCAGGAAGTGCTGGAGGCTTACAAGAGGGATTTCCCGTATATGTGGGAAGATACGTATGAAGGGATAAAATGTGGGGGCGAAAAATACAAATGGGAGGCCGTGAAGAAATTCCAGGAAGTGTTTCCGAAGGATTTACAGGATTTGCAGAGTTATGATGGGGATTTTGCGGATATGCTGGAACGCGCGCTCAAGCCGACTGGGAATATCCTCGATTCAGGGTATGTCTATTCAAGAGCTAGGATTTTGATGTTTGCCAAGGCTGACGCAAAGAGAGTTCGGAATATGTTTGTCAGCCTGTACGACGAGGGAAAAGATTTGATTGGGAGAATTGTCGCATTTAAAGCAGAAGCTGATCAAATGTTGACCTTATATGGCGGAGATTACAAAGAGCATGACCAGGATGAACATGCAATCATGGTATATTTGTGGCTTCGTTATCCTGACAAATATTTTGTTTATCGTTACGGTGAGGCAAGGACGATGGCAAAGTTTTTGTGGCCTGAGTGCGTCATCAAGAAATCTTCCAAGAAGGACATTAGTGAGGACAATATAAGAAATTATATTAAACTGTATGACAAAGTGCGCGATTACATAGCCCAAGATTATGGGCTGACATCTCT
>JAJPZA010000141.1 GCA_021204625.1 Clostridia bacterium
TTCTAGCCCCCTCGGAGAAGGCTCTCCATCCGCACTGTGCAAAAGGGGGGCTTTATAATAGGAGCAAGCGGCAATTACAGCGACGCATACTTCGGCTACCGCAAACGCACGGCGAAGATCATCCAGATCAATCCCGGCCGCACTTATTTCGACCATTGCGCGGACCTCAACATCCGCGCCAAAGCGGATGACGTCTTCAGCCGCTTCATTTGACATTCTCCCCCTTAAGCCTGCGCATCATAAAACAGCACATTCATACTTTGTCATATAACTGCCTAAGCCCCTTGGATTCTGTCATCCAGGGGGCTTGTCCTTTCGTCTGGCCGGGCACTGTCATCCAAATGATATATGCCGCCGCTTCAGTGATAAAAAAGCAAAGCAGGTCTTGAAATCTTCTGCCGGACAGATTATCATCTATGATACACACACAGGAGAGTAATGCCGGACCAGGGGGCATGCCGCAAAAGCGGCAGGAGAGAGAACTATGGCAGGATATAATGACAGGCGGGATGATCCCCGCAGGGAGAAGAACAGGCAGATGCTGCAGAATACTTTGGAGATTGCGGACAGGGGCCGTTACTCCGTGAAAGGCCGTTCCGTCGGGCTGCCATTCAACAGGACTGAGATACGCACGGCAATCACGTATGTGCATGGCACTCTGGACGCCGTCCAGAGCGGGATCAAGCCCGACGCTCCAATCCGGGACATTTCATCCATCCGGTTCTCGTGTGAGAACTCGGACACCCTGGCCCTCACATGGAAAAGATACGCAGCCTGCAGGGAAGAAGGGGAGAAGGACCCAAAAGTCCTTGTCCAGAATCTTGCAAGCGCCGTTCACCCCGGCGGCGGGGTCCGCAACGGAGCAACCGCCCAGGAAGAGGACCTGTGCCGCAAGACATCCCTTCTGCTTTCATTGGAAAGCCCGGAGGCCAAAGCCTTTTATGATTATAACTGGTCCTTGAATTCCAAACTGGGATCGGACGCCGTCATAATCTCCCCGTGCGTGGAAGTCATAAAGGACACGGGCTGCAATCTTCTGGCGGAGCCGTATCCCATAGGCGTGCTCACCTGCGCGGCTCCCAATATCCGCAGCGGCACGGAGGGGAAGACCCAGGCCCAGTATAAGGACCTCCTTAAAAAGCGCGTCATGACAATGCTCGCCTGCGCGGCGGCGAACGGATACAGGCATCTGATCCTCGGAGCCTTCGGATGCGGGGTCTTCGCCAATGACGCCGCCGTTGTCTCAGACGTCTTCCTGGACTGCATCCGCAGGTTTTCCTGGGAAGGCAGGACGGCCCCGGACTGCTTTGAGACAGTGGACTTCGCAGTCCTCTGCAAGCCGGACAATGATTACAACTTCCGCCAGTTCAGCCGCAATTTCTCCGGGACGAAGTGACAGGGGGAAAAAAAATCCGGCCGCAATAACAGACACAGGAAACGTCAGCCGGCATGAGCCCGTACAGGGCCTGCCGGCTTGTATTTTGCCATGCAGACGCAGGAGTTAACATGGGTTTCTTTTCCCCCAGGACACAAAATACAGGGGCCAGGAGAGGGCCGGAACACAAAAAGCGGAGTGCGGTTAATTTTTTGCCGCATTGGCGCAGACTGTGCAAAAACGAAGCCGGACAGATGACGGCTTTGTATGGAGCAAGGCCGGGATGAAAGACAAAAGTACAATATATTGTTGTGTTTTGGCAAGAACGGAGAGAGACTGCAGTAATCCGACAATATCCGCCAGATGTGTCGGAATGGAAAATTTTTTATCGAACTTAGACAAAAAAGCCAACTTTGGTTAATTTTTTTATTGACAAAGCCATTTTCCTCCGTTATAATGGGCTTGCACAAAAGGTTAAACGCGTTTAAGTTTTCAGCGGATTTTTAAAGGAGGTTTCAATCATGCCCGTATCTATTGCACCGTGCGGAACCGAACTTACTATCAGGAAGGTGAGCGCCGAGGACAAGGTCCGCAGGCACTTGCAGGAACTTGGAATATCAGTAGGGTCAAAGCTCACGCTTGTGTCCGCAAGCGGCGGGAACGTTATTGTCATTGTCAAGGAAGGCAGGCTTTGCCTGGACAGAAACCTTGCCGGCAAGATTCTCGTGGCCTAGCATATACGAAATCACATTGCGTATCGGGGAATTGAGGTACGCAATATTTTTTCGGAAAATAATTAACCTTAGTTAAGTTTTTAGCCGAAAGATCGGCGTCTATGGAAGATATGACAAAGTTACTGAGTGAGTTTACTGTCGGCGAAAGCGGCACGATAAAAAAGGTATCAGGCGAAGGCAGGATACGCAGGCGCCTGTTCGACATGGGCGTCACCCCCGGCGCGGATGTCACCATGAGAAAAAAGGCTCCCCTCGGGGATCCCATTGAGGTCACCCTGAGAGGTTACGAGCTCACCCTTAGAAAAGTTGAGGCAGCATGCGTGGAGGTAGAGCTTAAATGAGGACTTTCGCCCTGGCCGGCAATCCCAACTGCGGCAAGACCACGCTGTTCAACGCCCTCACGGGCTCAACGGCGCACGTGGGCAACTGGCCCGGCGTCACAGTGGACAAAAAGGACGGCCTGTACAAATCGGACAAGGAGACCGTGGCAATCATAGACCTGCCGGGCATTTATTCCCTGTCCCCTTATACTCCGGAGGAGGTAATCGCCAGGAACTACATCCTGGACGAGCATCCGGACGGCATTATAAATATAGTGGACGCAACCAATCTGGAGCGCAACCTGTATCTCACCACACAGATTCTTGAGATGGATGTGCCCGTGATTGTGGCCCTCAACTTCATGGACGAGGTTGAGAAGGCCGGAGACAAGATAGACCCCAAAGTCATTGAGAAAGCCCTCGGCGTTCCGGTTGTTCCGGTGTCAGCCCTGACGGGCAAAGGCATAAAGGAGCTCATGGAGCGGGCCATCTCAATGCCCGCAAAGCGTGAAGGCGTCTCTGTAATAAATGACGTCATCTCGGGGCCTCTTGTGCCGGTTCTGGAATTTTACAGGAACAGCGAAGTCTCCTCGCCCCTGTTCCATGCAATCAAGCTTCTGGAAGCGGATGAGATTGAAGTGGAAAGGAAGGGCGCCAAGGCAGCTTTGGCCCAGGCCGTTGCAGGCCAGGCAGAGGGAGAGGAGGACCTGGAGGCCGTGATTGCGGACGAGAGGTACAAGTACATCTCCGCAAAGCTTTCCGGGGCAAAGACCAAAGCCATGCACACGCTGGAGACCAAGTCAGACAGGATAGACAAGGTCCTCACCCACAGGATATGGTCCATCCCCATCTTCCTTGTAATCCTGCTGCTTCTGTTCCATCTCACCTTTTCCGACAACCTGTTCTTCCTGAACGGCTTCACGGAAAACCAGCACTGGATGCCCACGCTCTTCGACCCCGTTGAGGAAGGCGGCTTAGGATGGGAGGAGACCTGGTCCTCAACCCTTCTGGCCTGTTTCTATGACGGCACGGTGTTCTCGCCGGGCGTAATCCTGGCCAACATCTTCACCTGGATAACGGACTACATAACCGAAGGCGTCTCCCTGCTCATATCCGTATGCAACGGAGCGGCATGGATAGACAGCCTGGTCTGCGACGCAGTCCTCGGCGGCATCTTCGCAGTCCTCGGATTCCTTCCCCAGATCCTTCTCCTGTTCCTCGGCTTCTCCATCCTTGAAGACACCGGCTACATGGCGCGGATTGCCTTCGTGCTGGACAGGATCTTCCGCCGCTTCGGCCTTTCCGGAAGAGCGTTCATGCCCATGATAATGGGCTTCGGCTGCGGGCTTCCCGCAATCATAAACACGCGGACGCTTGCGGATGAAAAGGAGCGGACGGCCACAATCCGTGTGATTCCCTTCTTCTCCTGCGGCGCAAAGCTTCCGATTCTCACCGGCATGGCAGGCGCAATGGTCTCAGCATTCGGCTTCGGCAACGCGGACCTCATCACATACGCCATGTATCTGGTCGGAATCGTGACAGCCCTCGTGTGCGTGATTCTAATGCGCAACACGACGCTCAAGGGAGACACGCCTCCTTTCATAATGGAGTTGCCCGCCTATCATTTCCCCAAGACGAAGAATCTTATGATTCATATCTGGGACAAGGCCAAGCACTTCGTGAAAAAGGCCTTCACGATAATCTTCCTGTCCACGATCGTCATCTGGTTCCTGCAGTCCTTCTCATGGAGATGGGAGTTCCTGCTCCAGGACACTGAAGACCTCATAAACGGCGTCGGCCTCACTTCTGCGCAGCAGGCGCTCGTTCAAGGCGACCCCAATTATTTCATCAGCATGTTCACGGACGGCAGCGGAAACCTCCTGGTGGAGGGAATGGTAAACCTCCGCACGGACGAGTCAATCCTGGGCTCTCTGGGCATGCTGCTGCAGCCCATATTCACGCCGCTCGGCTTCGGCTCACAGGCCGGCGAGCTGGGCTGGGTATTCGCGGTAGCCGCCATAACCGGCCTTGTCGCAAAAGAGAACGTGGTTGCAACCTTCGGCGCCCTCGCCGCAGTTGTTGCAGCGACATACATAGATACTGAAACCAACGGCGCGGCAGCGTGCCTGGCCATGGTTTCAAACACGGACATAACCTGGCAGGGAGTCATAGCGTTCATAGTCTTCAACATGACTACAATCCCCTGCTTCGCATCCTGCGCAACCGCGAAGGCGGAGCTTCCGAAGGGCAAATTCAGATGGACGCTTCTCTTCTGGTTCGCCACGAGCTATATCGTATCCGCCTGCGTGTACACCGTGCTCTCATGGTGGTGGACGCTGTTCATCTGGCTTGCAGCCCTTGCAATTGCCGTTATATTCATCGTCCTCAACAATCACGGCAAGCTGGACAAGCTCAAAATCCGCCGCAAGAACAAGAAGAACGGCCCGGACGCTGACACCGGAGCAATCACCGGTTAAAGCAGTTCCGAAACCCCTTGGATCCGGCATAATGCCGTACCAACGGGAAATGCACGCACCCCTCCATATTCATGGGGAAATGACAAAACGCACGGGAATACAGGCGAAACATGAACTGGTTTGACATCCTTGTAATATGCATCCTTGCAGCCGCGGTAATCGTGGCTGCGGCGATCGTAATATACAACAAACTCCACGGCAAAGGCGGAGACTGTGACGGCTGCCCCGGCTGCAATCACAGCTGCTCCGGCTGCCACGAGAAGGGGAGCTGCCATTACCAGATTCCGGAGGACATCCAGGAGATTCTCAAAAAGAACTCCGCAAAAGACTCCGGCTCCCAGGACGATTCCCACAGCGCGCAGCAGTAATGCATATCCCATCCCATTTAACACCCATCATCTCTGATTTTTAATATGGTTCGTTTTAATCCCCGGGTCCCGCAGCCCGGGGATTAAATCATCTCAGGCAGGCACCCGGACCTGCATTCCGGCCTGTTCCCTGCGGGCTCAGTGTAAACCGGCTTTAAGGCATCATATTCCGGCCCGGACGGGCTCATTTTCCCTTGGAAAGCCGGCGTTTCATGACAGTTATGATACATTCTGCGTTCCTTGGGCACAAAATAGAGGGGCGGGGTTGAAATTTTGTTCAAACATTTGCAAAACGGGAGAGGGCTGTATATAATGTATGATGAAGCAAAAGAAGTTTATACAAGAGGAAACGGTCATGATCAAGATTTCACACAGAGTCTCCACTATAGCTCCCTCCATGACGCTTGCCATCTCCGCCAAGGCCAATGACCTCAAGGCGCAGGGCATCAAGGTCATCAATTTCGGAGTCGGCGAGCCGGATTTCAATACTCCGGATCATATCTGCCAGGCAGCAAAGGACGCCCTGGACAATGGATACACCAAGTATGTGGCAGCATCCGGCCTTCCCGCGCTCAAGAAGGCCATCTGCAAGAAGTTCAAGGAAGACAATGACCTGGATTACAAGCCCTCTCAGATTATAGTTTCCAACGGCGCAAAGCATTCCATATTCAACGCCCTGTTCGCCACAATCAACCCCGGCGACGAGGTCCTGATACCCAAGCCCTACTGGCTCACATATCCCGAGGTTGTGAAGAGCGTGGGCGGAGTTCCCAACTACATTTACGCCACGCCGCGCCACGGCTACAAGGTAACGGCCGCCCAGATAGAGGAGGCCATAGGCCCGAGAACAAAGATGCTCATATTCAACAGCCCCAACAATCCCACGGGCGCCGTTTACACGGAGCACGAGATCCGCGCCATCGCGGACGTCTGCGTAAAGCACAACATCATTGTCCTTGCGGACGAGATATATGAAAAGCTCATATACGGCGGGGAAAAGCACTTCTCCATAGCTGCCTGCTCTCCCGAGATGAAGGAACTCACGATAGTCATCAACGGAGTTTCCAAGTCATACGCCATGACAGGCTGGAGGCTCGGATACCTCGCAGCTCCCGATAAGGTCGCAGCCGCCATTTCCTCATTCCAGAGCCATTCCACGTCCAATGTCAACACCATGACCCAGTATGCGGCCATCGCCGCCCTTGAGGGGCCCACGGAGCCCATGGAAGACATGGTAAAGGCGTTCGGCCAGCGCCGCGCCCGCATGCTCGAGATACTGGATTCCATGAAGCCGCTCGGCTACGATTACGTGAAGCCGGACGGAGCCTTCTACGTAATGCTCCTCTGCGACAAGCTGTACGGCAAGAAGTACAAGGGCAAGGAGATTACGGGAAGCATGGACATGGCGGACCTCCTGCTCACGGTAGAGCAGGTTGCCCTGACGCCCGGAGTATGCTTCGGAGACGATGACGCCGTCCGCCTTTCATACGCCCTCGGCATGGATGAGATGGAGGAAGGCCTCCGCAGGATAGCGGAGTTCGCCACGAAGCTTGAGGACTGAAACCCGGCTTTCCGGCCGGAATTTGTGCACACTGCGCTATTGCCGCAAAGGCGGCCCATGTTGCCAATTTTACCCGTATATATGCGGAAAACGGCATATATTGCAATGTGTCCGTAATTTGAAAAGCAAGTAAAAATTTGCGCAATGCTATTGAAATTCCCCCTTGTTGCTGTTAGAATGAGTGCAACAGAACTTATTTACCACCTTCAAGGAGGAACTTCATGATTAAAATAGTTTATGGACCTAAGGGCTCCGGAAAGACAAAGCGGCTCATAGCCATGGCCAACGCAGACGTGACAACATTGAAAGGCCTGAGCGTCTTTATCACGGACAACAAGAGATGCATGTACGATGTCAACAGGGCCGTTAAGTTCATAGATGTCAAGGATTACAAGATCACTGGGGAAGAAGCGCTCTGCGGATTCATCTGCGGAGTCTGCGCATGCAGCTATGACCAGGAGTTCGTGTACGTGGACGGCATAGCCCGCATTGCCGGCAAGCCTGTCAGCGAGCTCTCCAAGCTCTTCTACATGCTCGAGAAGGTCTCCAATGACAATGACATAACTATTGTGCTGACGTGCAGCTGTGAAAAGGAAGACCTCCCGGAGTTCGTGAAGAAGTACGTATAATCCGCACTAAGGACCCAGTCTTTCCAGACGGCGCATATCGCGCCGTCTTTTAAATTGGCGGCCCAAAAGGGCCATATCCGGGCCTCTTTCCAAAAACACGCCGGCATATCCGATGAACGCCACTCAAAGCGTGCGGACGCATGCATTTTCCGGAAACGCACGCAGATATTATAGAAGCAAGGCAGAAGGCCCGCTGCTAAAGCGGGCGAAGGCAGGTAAAAAGCGACATGAACTTTATCAGCACTAGAGGCGGTGAAAAGGTAACCGGAGCCCAGGCAATTGTAAAGGGGCTTTCAGAGGGCGGCGGCCTTTACGTGCCGGAGGTTTTCCCGAAGGTCTCCGTCTCTGAGATGAACGATATGCTGGACATGAGCTACCCGGAGCGCGCGGCTCTGGTTTTAGGCAAGTATCTGGATGACTATGACAAGGACGGCCTTCTGAAGGCCTGCGAGGCAGCATACGCCAAGTTTGACGGAGACCCCGCGCCGCTCCTTCGCCTGGATGACCAGGTGTACATTCTGGAGCTTTGGCACGGCCCCACGTGCGCCTTCAAGGACATGGCCTTGACTCTCCTGCCGTACCTTCTCCGCAAGGGCTGCGACATCTGCGGCATAAAGGAAGAGATCCTCGTACTTGTGGCCACATCCGGCGATACCGGCAAAGCCGCCCTTGAGGGATTCAGGGATGCGGAGGGGGTGAAGATCATGGTCTTCTATCCTTCCGAAGGCGTGTCCAAGATGCAGAAGATGCAGATGTGCACGCAGGAAGGCGGGAACGTGAACGTGGTTGCCGTAAAGGGCAACTTCGATGACTGCCAGACTGCCGTCAAGGAAATCTTCTCCTCCCCGGAGGACAATGCGATTCTCAAAGAAAAGGGCATCCTTCTTTCATCCGCCAACTCCATAAACTTCGGCCGCCTCGCTCCCCAGATAGCCTACTATTTCTCCGCCTATCTGGACCTTGTCACCAGCCGCCAGATTGAGATGGGGGAGGGAGTGGACTTCTGCGTCCCCACAGGAAACTTCGGCAATATCCTTGCGGCATATTACGCAAAGCAGATGGGCCTTCCCATCCGCAGACTTCACTGCGCATCCAACAAGAACAACATCCTCACGGACTTCCTCAAGACCGGCGTGTACGACACCAACCGCGAGTTCTACCGCACCACGTCCCCGTCCATGGACATCCTCGTCTCCTCCAACCTTGAAAGGCTCATATTCGAGATTTCCGGGCGCGATGCAAAGCTCACCGCGGAGCGCATGACTTCCCTCAAGAAGACCGGCCGCTACGAGATCACACCCTCAGAGCTTGCCGCCATCCAGCAGACCTTTGACGGCGGCTACGCCACCGAGGATGCCTGTGTTGAGGCCATGTATGACATATTCATGGACGTAGGCTACACAATGGACACCCACACGGGCTGCGCGATGAAGGTTGCCCTGGACTGGTTCGAGAAGAACAAGAAGGACGAGACCAACATGGTAATTGTCTCCACGGCTAACCCGTACAAGTTCCCGCAGGACGTCCTCTATGCCGTAACGGGCAACGACGTCAAGGACAGCTTCAAGGGCATCAAGCGCCTCCACGCCGCAACCGCCATGGAAGTTCCAAAGAACCTCATGTCCCTTCGCGACAAGCCCGTCCGCTTCACCCGCGTGGCATCCAAGAAGGATCTCTTCAAGGAAGTCCTCGCATTCGTGGACGGAGAGGTTTAAGGTTCGCGCCAATCACAACAGCAAAGCAAGTTCAAGGGGTACCAGTCCGGCGCCCCTTTTCTTAAATCCGTTTAATAAAAAGTCCGAAACGGATTAAAAAATTAAACGTTGTATTCTTATACAGCAGAAATCGGATGATTTCTAAGTCCAAAAAGCCTGCGAAAGAAACGCAGGCCTAAGAAATATCATATAAATGGGGCGGAATCATGCCGACAGGGAACCGGAAGGCTCGTCATGCTCTACATATGACGCCGCGCAAGTGCGTTAAAGAAATTTCTCTTTACAAAATTTCATAAACTTTATGATATGATGTTTAAACTCTTATCAAACGGGGTATATATAGTGTAGGAGGGATTATCAGCTGTCGGTTGCACAGTCTCTGCAAAATATTATAGGCAAAATTAAAATGTTAATTTATATTAACAACGTAACTGAGTAATCTATTTACAAACTTTGACATTTGTTTATAATGATTGTATCAGGTGTTCTTACGCGGAAAAGAGAGAGCATCTTTTGCTGGGGAGGGATAATATGGCATTTGCATATAATTTTTTAGAAAAGTCAATATTTACAACGGAAGATGTCAGGGAATTTTTTCCCTCAGATGAGGAAGCTAGCGTTGCCATCAGGGAACTTCTGGAAGATCATATTATAGAGGAGCTTAAGAAGGGCTTATACGCTACGGTAAATATATTGAATGATGATATTTTTGCAAGTCCGGAAGAAATCGGAACTGCAGTACTGGAGGGTGCATATTGTGCCTATCATACTGCTATGGAATTTTATGGCTTGGCGACGCAGATGTATTTTGCAGTTCAGATGGCCTCGCCCAAAAATTCCTACAGTTGCTCAGTACATGATACTACATACAAAACATATAGAAACACGCACACAGAGGGCATCATTGAAGTAATGACAAACTCAGCACCAGTAAGGGTCACGGATCTGGAGCGTACGATAGTGGATTGTATAGACAAGTATGATTTAGCTGGTGGAATTGAGGAAGTGTCACTGGCTCTAAAGGCAATTACTTTTTGCAATGAAGAGAAACTGATAAAGTATCTGCTGGATTATAATAAGAAAGTTCTGTACAAGAAGGCGGGTTTTTTGTTTTCCAAAATAAAGCCCAGTTATTTGTCACAGCACTTTTATGATGTTTGCAAGAAACATATGTCATCACGCAGGGATGATATACGTTTCTGCAAAAAGGTCGCAGTTAAGCATGATCCTGATGCGGAGTGGAATGAAGAGTGGAGAATTTACTCTTCAGCGGAGTATTGCAGCTAATCAGATGAGGGGAGGAACGGAAAATGTTTGGCTTTTTTCAAAAAGATGATGAAGAGATAGCATATGTAAGAGAATATAATAATCCTAAAACAATTTTTAATAATACACCACGGGATAAGTATGTGGATTATGGTTCAAGGGAAAGACATTTCAGCAATGGTAAAAAGAAAGACAACTTCGAGAAAGTGTGTAGGCTGATTGAGATTCTTGATTTTATTTTCACTCGCTGGGGCAACAAATTTGTTCTCAAAGGCGGCACGGCCATAAATCTGTTTTACCGGAACATGCCACGGATGTCTGTTGACATCGACCTCGATTATATCGGAACAATTGACCAGACGGAAGAGGAAGTAGCGGCTGATATTGCCATTATAGAACAGGAGATTGATATGGAGCTCAGCAATAGTGATTATAAGCTTGAGGAGACATATGAGACGCCGAAAGAATCATTTATATCAAAATCCTATAGCTTTAGAAACCTGAAAAGAGTAAAAGACTTCATTAAGATTGAGGTTAAGTATGATAACAGAGCATTGCTTATGAATCCCGTAGAAAAGGGATTTGAGCAATTGGATTATTACACTACTGCCAAAGTCAACTTAATGAACGAATATCAGCTTTATGCTGGAAAATTTGGAGCTGTCGTCAGGAGAGCTACTGCGAGGGATATGTTTGATGTATATGAGTACATAAAATCCCCCTCCGGGCTGAATAAGGACTTGCTGCATCAGTGCCTTGTCTTTGATGAGTGTATTAGCGGGGAGAAAAGAATCAATGTTCTGCTTAATCCGGACTGGAAAAAGATAGAGGGATTGAATGACAAACTTATCGAAAGCCAGTTAGGTTATCTTATTAAAGATAAATCCACGTTTGATTATAAATCTGCGGCAAAAATCATCAAGGAATATTTGGAACCGTTTTATACTTTAACTGCAAATGAGAAAGAATTTGTAGACAAGTTTAGGAATTCCTTCTATGATCCGACACTATTGTTTGAATCTGCAGATATGGCTGTTAGGGTTGGCTGGCATCCTGGTGCTTGCAGGCTTTGCAAAAACACATGGGTGTCCAAAGAAGATGCAATAACAATGGCAAAATCATTGGAGCATTGCGGGGAACAAAAAATCAGAGGGATGAAAGCGCGAGATCTTTTTGATGCGGCAAGGTGCAATAACAGGAAGGGATTCATCTTTTATAAACTGTTTTATGGATGCCGTGTCTTGAATACTAGAGAAGATGATGAGAGAATGCTTATTTCCCAACTGGTCAAGGCATCAAAAAATATCAGGGAAGATACAGATGCTGTATATGAGGTGTTTAGATGTTCCGCGCTGAGAGATGAAACAAAGTCAGAGGCGCACTATATTGCCATTATTAAGGAAGAGTCGAAAAAAATCAGTGCCTCGGAAACCAGGGGCAAAGGGTCTCAGATTAACAGACAGAACAACAGTTATATTAATGGGAAGGATGAATACCAAGATAAAAATTGGTGATAGGGAATATTCTGTTTAGTACATGTCAAATGTAACACATATAACATTTAAGTGGAGAGATGGCATATGAGTAGGTATGACTTTTTAAAGGATTCCCTGTTTACAGTGGAGAAGCTTAATGAATATTATGAAGATGAATCGGAGATGCGGAAGGATCTGGACACTCTAGTGGAAAAGGGAAGAGTTCAGTTGGTAGCAGAGGGCTTATATGGGACAGTCAATCCCTTGTCAGGGGACATATATGCGGACAAGTATGAACTTGCAACGGCACTGTATCCCGGAAGTTGCTGCGCATACCATACAGCACTGGAGTATCACGGGCTTACCGTACACGACTTTGATATTGTCCAGCTGGCAGGCGCTAAGCCGCTGCAGCCGCAGGCTTTGCGCAGGCTGCTGTTTGAGGGATTTGTAATGAATATACAGGAAGGGGTGTATGAAGTGTTTAGAAATTCGGATGTCCGCGTGACTGATCATGAGCGCACTGTAATAGACTGTACGGACAGGATGGATCTCTGCGGCGGGGCGGAGGAATTGCGCACTGCATATAAACTGGTCATAAAGCTGGATGAAGAGCTTCTTTTGAAGTATCTGAATATCTACAACAAGGGCATCCTGTATAAGAAGTGCGGCTATATGCTTTCAAGGTTCTTTGGTAAAAGGTTTGGAAGCCGTTTGTCTTCGCGCTTTTATGACACGTGCAGGCAGAATATGTCCTCAAAGGAAGAGAGTTTGGATGAAGCATACTGCGGGTCTTGCGCTTATGACGAAGAATGGAAGCTGTATGTCCCGGAAGGATGGATGGAGACGTAATGATATGACAATAGACTATACAATCGCAAACATAACCCGGTTGTCATCAGCTACCGGGTGTTCAAAAGAGACTGTTGAGAAGGCCTTGATGACCGCCGGCGCGACAGAGTCTATATTCTCATTTTCGCAGTCATCCTGTTTTGCTCTCAAGGGTGCTTCAGCAAAGAATATGCTGTATACACCTTCACGCATCAGTACGGAGATTGATTTAGAGTATGTGGATATGGGGGTGCCATACAGGGAGAGTTTTGGGGTAAATCTTAGCCGTATGCTCGTGCCGTACATGTCTATTTCTTTTGATAGACTCAGCAGTGCAAAAGGCCAGACAGAAGCGTATGCCTGCAAGTACTCTAATTATAACCGCAACATGAGCAGGTTTTCTGTTATCATAGATTACGGCTCCCGCGAGCCGGAGCCTGTCATCCAAAAGACAGTCAAGGTGCTTGGATATGAAGGGGATTTGCCGGTCAATACTTTCGGCTTGGACAAGCTGAACAGGGACATTTTTGACTCGCTAGTTCAGCGCACTAGTCCCGTGGATGTGTATGACTTATTCATCTGCATAACAGAAAATAACGTGAGGTCACGCGAAGAGCTGTATGGAATATGCGGCCAGAGTGTCGGAAGGTACTTTGAAGATGTGCTGGCATATACGAAGGCAAAACTCAAAAGCCTTACTGAAAGAGACTTCAGATACTTCCTGGAACCGCTGCTGCTGAAGGGAGTGGTGTTTGACTGGCATGAGGCTGTGTACAAGATTGCGTCTCTCCTGTAGAAGTGCTCTTTTGCGGGTATTAAAGTGCATGAAGGCCATCAAAAAGAGCGGAAGGTACGAAAAATGTTTTCCGCGCCCGCAGCAATCGTCATGGAAGTTTTCAAGAGTCTCATGCCTTTTTGTGACAAGCTTATCCAATTAACCTGCGTGGCAATCATGAAGAAACTCTTCAAAGAAGTCCTCTCCTTCGTGGATGACCAGGTTTAAAGGCATGCAACAACCATACAGCAATTCCAAGGGGTACCGAATCGGCATCATTTTTTATATAGTTTTATATGACTGTAGGTAAGAGTTCCGGAGATATGAGATGAAAGCCGCATACAACACTGCATATAATTTGAGTTTGTAGGTAAGAAGAGTATCGACATGCATGTAAACATGCATGTAATGCTGTACCCATGTATTCATTTTTATATAAAATATTTACCCCGGATTTGTGGACATGAAAAACATCGGCATGTAAATGTAAAAAGTCTGAGTGGGGAAGACATGTCAAGGTTCTAAAAAATCCAAAAATCTAAAAAATCTAAAAAATTTGTATATAAATTTTCCATAACCACTTGACATTTGTTCAAAAATATATAAAATATAAAGTGATAGGACTCCCCACACCTCCCACTTATATGATGTGTTCTCAACTCTCATGTAAGCGGTGTGTCAATAGGGGAGACGTTTTTTATTTTCAACATTTGTGGTAGCTGATAATGGCGGGAATTTGTACCAGTATATCTAATATCGATCCAAACATACAGATGAAGCAGCCTAAAACTTATGATGAACAGGTCTCCATTTTAGAGATGAAGGGGTTTATTATAGAGGATAGACAGGAATGTATTAAATTCTTGCGCGAGGCAAATTATTACAGGTTTTCAGCATATCTTTTGCCTTATAAGCTTCCCGATGGAACATATAAGCCCAATATTCCTCTTAAAAGGATACAAAATATATACGAATTTGACGGAAAGCTGAGCAATTGGATTTTTCATTGCATTGAAAAAATAGAATTCTATATTAGATCACAGATAGCCTATTACTATGGGCACAAATATGGTTCTCTTGGCTATTTATAGTAAACGAAAAAAGTAATTTGAGTTGACATCCTCTCCGTAACATGCTATCCTGTATATAGGAGGCATGTCACAATGAGTCGTCGTGTGTATAAAAAGGATCCTCTGGTTCTGCGTGAAGAGGCTTTGCAACTTCTGAACTCGCTGCCAGACGGAAGCTATTCTTTTCGTATTTCAATCGTTAGCCTTGTCCTTGGTGGGCTTCCAGTTAAGGCGATTGCCCAAAGCACAAAATATACAGAAGCAACTATATTTGGATGGGTCAAAACCGCTATTGAAGAAGGTTTTGAGGCATTGCAGCCCAAGCCGAAGTCAGGGCGTCCTCAGAAGCTTACAGACAGCCAAAAACATGAGATAGATGTTCTGTTGCAACAGGATCCTCATGATAACGGTTACAAGGTCTGGGATGGTCCAAGCATAAGCGATTATATCTCAAAACACATGGGCATAGAGGTAACAGTCAGGTATTGTCAATTGCTGTTCAGTGAGCTCGGATACTCCCGTATTCGTTCGCAAACATTCCCCAGCAAGGGGGCCGAAGACACACCGGAACGTGGTGATTTTAAAAAAAAATCCCAGAACTAAGACAAAACAGTAAGAATATTGTTGCATTTCTGGATGAGGTTCATTTTCAGCAGCAATCAACAACCACTGTGGCATGGCGTAAAAAAGGCAGCAAGCCAAGGCTTAAATCATATCCTGGGAAAGCTAAAGTAGCATATGCTGGATTTATCATACCGGACACAGGTGCTCTGTTTGTAGATAAGCCTGGTGAATTCAATGCAGAGACCATCATACAATCTATTCGCAATTTCTTAAAAACTATAGATGAAAAAGATGACAGGGAAATTATCCTGGTCCTGGATAATGCACAATGGCACAAGAAGGCATATCGCCTCATACAGGAGGATACCACGGGAGAGTATTCAGACATAGCATCTAAAATTACTTTTCTGTTCTTGCCCCCATATTCTCCGGATTTGAACCCAATTGAAAGGGTGTGGCGTGTAACAAGAAGAGAAAATACACATAACCGCTTTTTCCCGAGTATATCCGTGCTTGAAACTAAACTTGATGAAGCCTTTGCTGCTTGGAGCAAACCCAATGCTCAGCTGAAGTCATTGTGTGCTAATATCTAAAATTACTTTTTTCGTTTACTATAGATTCAAATAACTTCTCACTCGTCCATAATCATAGTTCATTCATACAAAAAGTTATTAATTCTATCACTATAAAAAGCACTACGGATGTTGTTAAGCACCATATATCAAAATATAATGGTCAGTTTCCTATATGGGTTGTTATAGAGTTTTTCTCCATGGGAATGCTATCCTTTTTTTATAGCGACTTAAAAGCAGGTGATCAAAAACGACTTGCTTACGAGATGTATGGGCCTACAGCTAAACCATATGTAAATTCATGGTTGCGCTGCTTAACAGAACTGAGGAACCAATGTGCACATTTCTCAAGGCTTTATTATTGGAAGTTTTCTGCTGTACCTAAATTACCGCCTCAAATTAGAAGTCAGATTGTAGATGATAGGCATGTATTTATTCAGATAGCTCTTCTTAAATGCCTGTATCCCGAGCCTGAGAAATGGAATGATGGTCCATTAGCTGATTTGGAATCACTAATTGATGAATATCAAAATGATATTACATTGGACCATATCGGATTTCAGAAAAACTGGAAAGATATACTTCGGAACACATAAATAATCAAACTCCCCAACACCTTTCATACTGATAATGTGTTCAGGGGAGATTTTATTATATTACCAGTTCCTCACAGTAGAGTTCTTCCGCATAAAGGATTTTGCCGGAGCCCAAGTCTCTTGCCTGGAATCTGTTGTATTTGAGGCAGATTCAAGATATAATGCAGAAGAGGCGGCCCGGGAAGGCGGTCGGGGCAGACGGAAGATTATGGAATACTTTAAAGATGTGCTTATATCGCTCCTGTTGCAGATTGTGTTCACGGTAGGCGTAATAGTCATATTCGGACTTCTGATAGGTTTTTGCAACAAGGCGTTCTATTCCAATTTCAAGAGGCATGCAAGGGCGGTGTGCTATGCTACGGGATTCATAGGCACTCCGGTGCATGAGCTTTCGCACGCGCTTTTCTGCCTCATTTTCGGCCACAGGATAACCAGGATAGTTTTGTTCCAGATCAACTCGGCGGACGGCACCCTGGGCTATGTGGAGCATGCGTACAACAAGAGGAACGTGTACCAGAACATAGGCAATTTCTTCATAGGCGTGGCTCCCATACTGGTCATCTCGGTCATCATGTTCGTCATAGCCTACTTCCTGCTTCCCGCGTTCGTGGACACCCTCGGCACACTGCCGGCATCCATAGAGGACGTGGAGTTCGTGCCGCTTATGAAGAATATATGGGAGATCATAAAAACCTTCTTTTCGCTCATAGGCACATGGCAGTGGTGGGTGTTCTTTGTAATAGGCCTGTTCCTATGCCTGCACATGACCCTGAGCACGGCGGACATCAAGGGGGCCTGGAGCGGCTTCGTCCTGCTGCTCATTGTCCTGCTCATCGTGGACATCATCCTGGAGGCCGTGAGCGGCGGCCTTCTAACGTCCTTTACAAGCGTTGTAATAAGCATAGGCGGGTACCTTTTGAGCATAATGCTCATATCACTCATAATCTCCCTGCTGTACCTTATCATCTCATTCGTCTTCCGGATCTTTATCCGCTGAGACGAAAGATTAAACCAAACAGCGTATAATCCGGATGAAAAGCGCATGTCAGCACCAAAGCCGACATGCGCTAGTTTTTTAAAACGAAACAAAAAGAAAGCAGCCCCCGAGTCTGGCAAACCTTGGGCTGCTCCCCTAAAACTATAAAGGATACTATACTGTGCCACGGCTTGTCTTTGGCGAGCCTTGCCCGTGTCGCATATGGTAGCGGTCGTTTGTATGATTATTCTATCATCCTGTACAGCAAAAGTCAATGCAAGCGGACCCGGCGGATAGAACGATGCAGACAGCAGGGCACAAAATAATCCACAGAGTGTCGGATATTACAAATTAAACAGAGACACACGACGGCGAAGACTGAAACAGCCCGGGCCGGTTGACACCCTCTCTTCCGGAGCATATGATGTGGATGCCCTAAGCGGACGCCGGTATTACGGTGCAGGCGGTTTGTGAAATTTTGCGGACGCCCGGAGGCGTGAAAAAGCCGTGGTTTATGATAAAACTGTGTGGACGGGGTGACAGAATCCGCTTAATTGAGTGACATGGGCATAACTTTTGCAAAATCATTTGTTATTTGATTTTCGTTGTGCTAATATGTATCTGTAGAATTTTCTAATTTCAGGCCGGGATTATGGAAGAGGTAAAAAAGACACTGTACTCAGCTGTGCAGCCCACGAATACGCTTACTATAGGAAACTACGCCGGAGCGATACGCAACTTCGTAAAGCTCCAGGATGAGTACCGCTGCTTTTACGCCATAGCCAACATGCACGCCATAACGGTGCGCCAGAATCCGGCGGAGCTGAGGCAGAAGACATTAGGCCTTCTGGCCACGTACATAGCCTGCGGAGTGGATCCGGAGAAATGCACCCTTTACGTGCAGTCCCACGTGCCCGCTCATGCGGAGCTCGCATGGGTTCTCAACACCTTCACGTATGTGGGCGAGATGGAGCGCATGACGCAGTTCAAGGACAAGAGCGCAAGGCATGCGGACAACATCAACATGGGCCTCATGGACTACCCCGTGCTCATGGCTGCGGACATCCTGCTTTATAACGCGGACGTGGTTCCGGTAGGAATAGATCAGAGGCAGCACCTTGAGATAACCAGGGACATCGCCATCCGTTTCAATAACATATATTCCCCCACGTTCGTGGTGCCCGAGGGGCTTTACACGAAGGTAGGGGCCAAGATAAACGATCTCCAGGACCCCTCCAAAAAGATGTCCAAATCCGCGGAGAACCCCAACGGGACCATCTTCATGGATGATGACAAGGACACCATAATCCGCAAGTTCAAGAGGGCGGTGACGGACAGCGAAAGCGAGGTCCGCTACGATGAGGAGAACAAGCCCGGCGTGAGCAACCTGCTTTCCATCTACTCATGCTTCACCGGAAAGACCATCCCGGAGGCCGAGGCGGAGTTTGCAGGCAAGGGATACGGGGATTTCAAGCTGGCAGTAGGCGAAGCCGTGGCAGACGTTTTAGACCCCGTCCAGAAAGAGACCGCAAGGCTCCTCGCAGACAGGAAGTACCTGGATGACATCTTCCGCAAGGGCGCAGAAAATGCGGCCAAAGTGGCCAACAAGACGCTGGACAAGGTGTACAGGAAGATAGGCTTCTACCGCTGCGGAAACTGATCCGCGGCCGGGATGCCCCTGAAAGGGGCGCATATGCAGAATTTAACGGCAGCCGCAGGCTGCATGATATACAGCGGCTCAAAGGCCGCATGATACAGAAAATACACGGAAAAGAAGATACGCAGGCCGGATGATGCGGCCGGGTGAAGGCACAGAGATGTTCGGATACATCAACCCAGACAAACCCTATCTCTTCATAAAGGATGAGACACTGTACAATGCCCTGTACTGCGGAGCGTGCAAGGGCATAGGGAAGGCGTGCGGCCAGCTGGCCCGCACGGGTCTGACGTACGACATTGCCTTTACGTCCGCCATAGTTCACAACATAAAGGGAGAGGACGTGGTTGTAAAAAAGCGCCGCTGCGGGCTGCATCTCATAAAGAGGCGCCCCATGGCGATGCCGGACGATACCACGATAGCCCTGGCGTGCATGAACACCACGATGGCATACTACAAGCTCTGCGACGACGCCCTGGACGGAGACAAGAAAGGCATGTTCCGTTTCCTGTACAGGCGCGGATACAGGAAGGTATTGAAAAAGCACCCGGTTATAGCGGAGATAATCTCAAGGCAGATGGAGAACCAGCGCAGGCTGGAGGAGAAGGAGTGCGCGATAATAGATGAGGCGTGCGAGCCCACGGCCCTGATGATGCAGGAGCTTTCGGACTATCTCCTGGGCGAGCATGCGAACGGATACACAAGGCAGCTGTTCTATGCCCTTGGCAAATGGATATACCTTGTGGACGCTGCGGACGATTATGACAAGGACGTAAAGAAAGGCCGCTACAACGTGCTGTACAACGCGTACGGGGTGCAGACTTTCAGGGAGGCCATAGAAGCGAACAGGGAGGAGCTGAACTTTATTTTCAACTACCAGTTCGCACAGATGCAGGACTCAATAGGCCACATCCGTTTTTATTTCAATCACGATTTGACAGACAATATAATTATGAGAGGGATTCCTCTCAGGACACGGACGCTGTTTGACAAGGCATGTCCCAGCTGCAACAGGGACTGCGAGCATTGCGGGGAAGAACAATTAGCGCAGGCCCGTGAGACAAACGTTAAAGGAGCGGAATATGAACAAGAAAAATCTTGAGATACTGGGGCTTCCCGAGGATGCCACAAGGGAGCAGGTCGAGACCGCATACCAGGAGCTTCGCGCAAAGTATCTTGAGGAAAGATTCATGGACGGCGAAGTGGGCAACAATGCAGCCAAGATGCTCACTAAGATAGACACGGCATATGCGGAGCTCTCCCGCGAATGGGAGGAGAATCCGGAGGACGGCGGGGACAACTACGCCAAAGTTGAGGACCTCATCCGCCAGGGCAACCTTTCCGAAGCCCAGAGGGTTCTGGACCAGTTCAATGAAAGGAACGGCCAGTGGCACTACCTGCAGAGCGTTGTCTTCTACCGCAAGAACTGGGTCAACGAATCCAAGAAGCAGCTGGAGATAGCCATACAGCTGGAGCCGGACAACGCGAAGTACAAGGAAAGCTACAGAAAGATCAATGACAAGATTGCCAGAGACGCGCAGGCCGCGCAGGGAAACCGCCAGCAGCAGCAACAGCAGCAGGCTCCCCCTCCGGAACAGCAGAACCAGAGCGCGTACGACGGGCAGAACATGAACTCCAACAGCGGCGACTCCAACCAGATGGGCGGCAACTGCTGCTCCAACTGTCTTGAGTGCTGCTACACCTATCTCTGCCTCAGCTGTCTTTGCAACGGCTGCTGCAGATAACATTTCACAAACATTTCATACGCAAAGACAATGCAGGCACGCCTATGGCATGCCTGCATGCCATATAAAAGCGAAAAACCCGCAGATACGTGGCATCATGCTGCATATCTCATATCTCCGGCCGGTTCATGCGGCCGGCATGCCGCGGCCGGCATGGACAGACACAAATGGAGAGGCGCTGACATGACGGAAGAGAAGTTCAGCTGCGAAAGGGACGGCATGACCATCCGCGGGCTTGTCTTCAGCCCGGAGGGCGAAAACCTGCCCATAGCCATAATCTCCCACGGATTCATGGCCAACTATGGCACAACCAAGGGCTATGCCCGGTGGTTTGCCGAGCACGGCTGCATGTCCTTCTGCTTTGATTTCAACGGCGGGTGCGCTTTCGGCCACAGCGGCAAGGACCGCACCAAAATGACCCTCTACACCGAAGTTGAGGACCTCAGGGCCGTCCTTGCGTACGCAAGGGGCCTCAAAAACACAAACCCGGATGATGTGACCCTCATGGGCTGCAGCCAGGGCGGATTCGTGTCGGCCATGCTTGCGGCGGAGCTTAAAGACGAGATCCGTCGGCTCATCCTCTTCTACCCGGCCCTCTGCATCCCGGACGATGCCAGGGCGGGCAGGATGATGATAATGAAGTTTGACCCCGCCAGCATTCCGGACACGCTCAGTTTCGGGCCGATAAAGCTCGGAGGGGATTACGCCAGGACCGTTATAGACAAGCACTTCGAGGACATGATCTCGCCATATGAAGGCCCCGTTCTCATTTGCTGGGGCACAAAGGACGGCATAGTGGCGGAGAAGTACATGGACGGAGCACTGGCTGCGTATAAGAACGCAGTCCTGTACAAGATTCCGGGAGGCCGTCACGGCTTCAGCAAGAAGACGGACAAGGCTGCTTTGGGCTGTCTGGAGGAATTCATACAGAAGTCATAAAGCCAGCATAAGTTTCTTTCAGCGCAGTTGTACGGGCCGAAGCCTTAGGCCCGCAGCCATAATCCGGACGGATAACGAAACACACAGGCAAGGCATCCAATGGGGAAGAAAGAGCAAAGAGAAGAAAAGGAAAAGAGGAAGGAAGAAAAGAGGGGAGGAAAGGGCCCCAGGCGCGCCAGTTCGTTTGAGATAGCCCTCTCCGCGATTTCCTGCGCCGTGGCGGCGGCCTTCCTTGCGCTTGGAATATTAAGCGGCGTGCTTCTTGCCACCGGCTATTTCATAGGCGTAATAGCCCTCATGCTTCCCCTTGCGAAGCAGTTCTACAGAGGGGATTTTCTTGCGTACTGCGGAACCGTAATCCTGACCGTCATCCTCGGCGCCGTGGCCAAGTTCTGGGACCTCGTGCCCTTTATAATGTTCTTCGGCCTGCATCCCCTCATAAACGCCCTGCAGCTAAGATACCGCTGGAACAGGGTCGTGGCATTCATCCTGAAGGCCATCTGGTTTGACTGCACCCTCATTGCCGGCTATTTCCTCATATACAACGGCTTCCTCGGCGGGAACTTCCTTCCGGAGGGCATAGCCGAATGGCTCAACAAGTACATCTATCTCGTGATCTTCGTTGGCGGCACCGTCCTCTTCTTCATCTATGACTGGCTGATTTTCAAGGTGCAGATGCTCGTGAACATGGTCATAGGCAGGATAAAGCGGCAATGACGTAGCCTGTCAGCAAAGGCAAGCAGAAATAAACTGGATAGCAAAATGATGTGTAAGGTATACGCATCATTTTTTTGTTAAAAATTATCGTTTTTGCATACAAAAAGTCCTTGTAAACAGCGAGTAATGGTAGTATAATCATGCTTATCTAGCAACTTAAGGGCAAATTTAAGTTGCGCTAGGAGACTGGCATGAGCGCTGAGCCTGCAGCCGCATGTAATCCGGCGGCGAGAAAGAGAAGATACAAGGAAGAAGATGACAGGTGGGGAGAGCAGCTTGGATTGTTTCCAAGCCCGGCAGGACAGGAGTCTAAAAAGGAAGTCTCGCCTGAATACAAAACCATCAGGATTAATAACAGAAGATATCTTGGCAACAAGTATAAGCTTCTGGATTTCATAAAGAGCACTGTTGCCGCTGAATGCACCGGTGTTATTACCGTTGCGGATATTTTTGCGGGAACCGGCTCTGTGGCATCCGCTTTCATTGACAGGAAGCTCATAACCAACGATATTCTGTACTCCAACTATATTTGCCATGTAGCATGGTTTGGCTCTGAACATTACGATGCGAAGAAGGTAACGGCTCTCATTTGCAGTTACAATACCATAACCACGGATGAAGATAATTACATGTCTGAGAATTTTGCAAACACATTCTTCTCGTTGGAAGACTGCAGAAAGATTGGATTTATCCGTGAAGACATAGAAGCAAAGTACCATAACGGTGAAATCAACAGCAGGGAGAGGGCTCTTCTTATAACCTCTCTCCTTTATGCTATGGATAAAATCGCCAACACCTGTGGGCACTATGATGCATATATACAGAAAGCAGAGTTCAAGAAGCATATTGAGCTCTGCGTTCCGCTTGCTGCAAACGACAACAATCTCAATAATCAGTGTTATAACGAAGATGCCAATAATCTTGTCAGGCGCATTGAAGCAGACCTGGTATACATTGATCCGCCGTACAACTCCAGACAGTATTGCGATTCCTATCACCTTTTAGAGAATGTAGCTAGATGGGAGAAGCCTGCTGTACATGGCGTAGCCCGCAAGATGGACAGGGATAATCTTAAAAGTGATTACTGCACGCAGGATGCTGCGGCTGCATTTGAAGACCTAATATCTCATATAAAGGCTAAGTATATCCTTTTGTCATACAATAACATAGCGGATAAAGCCAATGGGCGCTCCAATGCTAAAATCAGCGATGATGACATTATGAGAATCCTGTCTGCGAAGGGAGAGGTCAAAGTATTTTCGGAGAGTTACAAGGCTTTTACGGCAGGCAAGTCTGCCATCCAGGATAATGAGGAACGTCTTTTCCTCTGCAAGTGCAATGATTACAAGGGAAAGGAAATTATACAGTCTCCGCTCAATTATGCCGGGGGAAAGTATAAGCTGCTTCCCCAGATTTTGCCGCTGTTCCCGAAGGACATAGAGGCATTTGTGGACCTGTTCTGCGGAGGGTGCAATGTTGGTATAAACGTGGATTGCAACAAGGTGATTTTTAATGACAGCAATAAGCTTCTCAAGGAGATGTTTGAAACATTCAAGAAGTTGGACAAGGAATATATTCTTGACACCATAGACTCCATCATATCAAGCTATCATCTGTCAAACTCAAGCAAGAACGGCTATGAGCCATACGGCTGCACCAGCGGTGACGGGCTTGCTTCTTACAACAAGGAACATTTCATACAGCTGAGAGATGATTATAATAATGGAGGACCCGAGGGATATAACCACATGCTGGTTTTGTTTGTTCTGATAGTTTACTCGTTCAATAATCAGATTCGGTTTAACAGCCGTGGGGAGTTCAATTTACCGGTTGGCAAGAGAGACTTCAATGAGAAGATGAGGAAGAAGCTTTCTGCATTTATAGACCGATTGAAGAGTGGCGATTATACCTTCAACAGTCTGGATTTCCGTTTCCTTCCCACAAAGAAATGGGATGACAAAACCTTCGTATATGCAGATCCGCCTTACTTGATAACCTGTGCGACATACAATGAACGTGATGGATGGAACGAAACAGATGAAAAGGATCTTCTCAATTATCTTGACAGGCTCAATGTTCGTGGGATACGTTTTGCTCTTTCAAATGTTCTGACTTCCAAGGGGAAGGTTAACCAGATTCTTATGGATTGGGTAGAAAGGAACAAGGATGTATACAGAGTCATCCACCTTGACTACGACTATTCAAACTCAAACTATCATACAAAGGATAGAACAGAAAGTACCGATGAAGTTCTGATTGTAAACTATTAAAGGTACTCAGCTAAGGGGGAGGGAAATGGCATATAAAAGCTATTGCTGGAAGTTAGGCACAACCAGTTTCCGAATGGTGGAATTCAACAGGAAGATAGAGAGACAGCTTGATCTGCTGGATAAATTCTGGTCATTGCCGGAGAATACATCAGTAAACTGGTCCTCAAACAGTCCACTTCAGGAAAGATATTATCTCTTCATGAAGGAAAATAATTTTATTGAGAACAAGGATGCTCCTAGGAAAGACAAGGATGCTCGTCAGAAGACTTCCGGGCTAGTGGATCTTGGCCTCATAGATGAAGAGAGACGCCTTACAGATGCAGGTAAAGCATTGCTTGCCATATCCAAGTCCGGCAATTTTGCTGGGGACAATATTTTTGGAATTGCCGGAGACAGTTACATTTACTTAAAGCAGTTAATGAAGCTGTCATATCCCTTTGATAACGGACCGGTCCGTCCGTTTTTAGTGCTTGCATATGCTCTGCTGGAGCTTGATAAACTCAGTAAAGATGAGTTCAAATACCTGCTTCCGCTTATCACAGACAGCGGTAAAGCTCAGTATATTATTGATTGCATTAGGAAAGTCAGAGACGGCATTTTGACTGTGGATGATATAATTACTGAAGTAGTAATGAGTTTGTCTGAATATCAAGTGGCTCTTAGTGAGTTCATGGATGCAACTGTTATCGACGAGTCGGTGATTGACAGTATAGCAATGAACAGAAAGAGCACGATATATAATCAGGGATATCTGCTGCTATATCATGCTTTTGAGAAGGGAAGATCCTGCTGGACAAATGATGCAGTAAAAGAGCTATATGATGCCGTGTACAGCCTTAGCGGCAAGGCGCAGACATACTGGAAAGCCTATCTCTTTAAAAACACAACTGCAAGCGGAGTAACAAAGCTGGGCACTAAAGCATTAAGGCTTGGTAACCCCATCTTTGCGGCGAAAACGGAGGATACATTCCGTAAAGTATTTTTTACAACCATGCACTTGTTCAAGGCCAAGAGTCTTTTGGATGACTATTATGACTTGAACCGCCGTTACTTTAAGACTTGTGATGCAATCCTGTTCCAGGATGATACTGTGAAATTTGATATTCTGCCGGACTGCTATTTTACAATTATACAACCCGACATCCTCAGACTTGCATTTACTGAAGATGAGAATCTTTACAGAGACTGTACCCTTGAGGAGATGGACGATGCCTTTGGTGTTCAGGAATGGGAAATCTTGAACAAAGCGCAAGAGAAGTACGGGCAGTTCTTTGAATCCAAAAATGATATCCAAAAATATGTTGATGCGGAAAGACAGGCTCGTTTCAACAAGCTGATTGACACGAAGTTCACTGATGAGGTTCTAATTAATCTGCTGACATTGTTTGAGGAGAGAGACGACAACAAACATCAAGAGGATAAAAAAATACAGGAAATTGTAACGGATAATGCAGATGCCCCTACAATTTTCGAATATGTACTGGCTATATCCTGGCACAAGATTTCTGATAGACGCGGCAATATCCTTGCTTCAATGAATCTTTCCCTTGACGCGGATCTTTTGCCAGTAACACATGCTGCCGGCGGCCATGAAGATATTACCTATATGTACAGTGCCTCCAAGGCATATCCCGCCCACACACTGTTGCTTGAAGTGACATTGTCCAGCAAGACAAATCAGCGTCGTATGGAAATGGAACCGGTTTCCCGCCATATGGGAGACTATATAATAGCTCATCCGAGAGAAAACGCCTACTGTCTATTTGTGGCCTCATATCTTCATATCAACGTTATCGCCGACTTCCGCCAGAGAAAGACTTATACCTATTATAGTGATGATGGAACGAAGTCTCTTTCCGGCATGAAGATTATTACGCTCGACACAGGCAATCTCAAGACCATTATCAAAAAGCACAGGAAGTATGAGGACCTTTATGCGGTGTTTGAAGATGCATATAATTCCAGTCAGTATAATGGGGATCCGAAGAGCTGGTATGAAAATGAGATAGTGGCAAAACTATAATCAATATCAGTTTATGAGTGAGAATATGGAAAAGAACGAAGATTACAAGGGAGAGGTCATTGGCCTCGGAACAGAAGGGGAAGGGATTATAAAGTGCGAGGGCAAGACGGTGTTTGTGCCGCTGTGCCTTCCGAAAGAGGAATTGTTCTTCAGGGTCCTGAAGGTCCAGAAGGACATAGCGTACGGAAAGGTCATGTACGTGTCCAGGCCTTCCCCGGACAGGACAATTCCAATGTGCCCTGTCTTTCCGCAGTGCGGGGGATGCTCACTGCAGCATATGAAATATCCCGCGCAGCTGGATTACAAGAGCGCCATGGTGCGCTCGTCCCTTAAAAAGATAGGAGGGATAGACGCCGAGGTCTCATACACAATTCCCTGTGACAGCGCATACCGCTACCGCAACAAGCTCGCTCTGCCAATTGGCCTCACTCCGTCCGGAGACCCCGTCTGCGGCTTTTACGCTCCAAGATCTCACAGGATAATCCCAATCCGGGACTGCTACATCCAGGAAGAGTGGGTTAAAGATATCATACACAGCATAACGGCGTACGCCCGCATACTGCCACTGGCTCAGCGGGAGAAACTCCGGCATGTAGTTGCCAGAAGGGTGGGAGACAGGCACATAATAGCCCTTGTGGCCTCTCAAATGGTTCCAACGGGTCCTCTTATGGAAATTCTGGACAGCAATTTCCCGGACTGCACTTTCCTTCTTAACATAAACCCGGCGGACACCAACGTTATCTTCGGCCCGGAATGGCACACCGTCCGCGGAGAAGGGTATCTTAAGACCGAAGAAGGCGGCATATCCTTTACCGTTGGCGCAAACACATTCATGCAGGTGAATGACGAGATCCGCTCCAAACTGTACGCACATGTCTTAAATGAAGCGCAGGGCGCCTCCATAGCAATAGACCTGTACAGCGGAGGCGGGCTCCTTACTGCCATGCTTGCCAGGGCCTGCGGAAAGGCAGTGGGCATAGAAATAGTTCCGGAGGCCACGCAGTGCGCCAACGCCCTCATGGAGGAGAACGGCCTTTCCGGCAAAATGCGCAATATCTGCGGGGCTGCGGAGGATAATATACAGATTCTGCAGATGGCCTCCAAAGGCGGGGTCATAGTCTGCGACCCTCCCAGAAAGGGCATGGAAAGAAGCGTGGTGAAGGCCATCCGGGACAGCCGCGCGGACAAGGTGATTCTCATCTCCTGCAATCCGGCAACGCTCGCAAGAGATCTGGGGCTCCTTCTGGGCACCTTGACGGAAGAGGGCAGAGAGCTCGTGAAATGCGCAAGGCCCGTCTCTCCGTACAGGCTCAAATCCGTTACCCCATATGACATGTTCCCGCAGACCAAATGGTGCGAGACCGTGGCCGTTCTGGAGCGCAAATGACAAGGCAAACTGGTTAGGGGATGGATGAAACATATAGGAGTATGGGCTGAACGGCATATCTTTACAGATATGACAAACGCCAAAACGCGGCACGGCAGTCAGTTTTCCGGCTCCGGCTTTTGACAGCCTCCGCCTGGCGGTGTAAAATGAAAGCATGATTGAAAGAAACTATTCTTAAAGGGAGCGTACAGATCCGTCTGGCGGCGTTCCCGATTTCTTTTTTATACGGCTTTAATATGGCTCCGTTTGTCACAAAAGCCTTATTTATGCCGGACCAAACATCTTGTAATATCCATGCCCGGATGGTATAATATCCTGTGAGCGCAGCCCTTGGAAGACAATTCGCCGGCAGCGCAATGCAGGCTTCATATGAGAGATATAACACTTGCAAACGGCGTGCGTATGCCCGTTCTGGGATACGGCGTGTACAGGATAGACAAGGCAGACTGCGAGCAGTGCGTCCTGGACGCACTGGAGACAGGATACAGGTCCGTGGACACCGCCCAGTTCTACCATAATGAAGAAGAGGTAGGGGAGGCCCTTTCCGTGTCCGGGATTCCCAGGAAAGACATCTTCCTCACAACCAAGGTCTGGATGAACAATTACGGCTATGAGAAGGCCAAGGACTCTGTGTACAGGTCCATGGACAAGCTGAAGACGGATTATCTGGACCTGTGTCTTCTGCACCAGCCCTTCGGGGATTATTACGGAGCGTGGAAAGCCCTGGAGGAGCTCTATGACACAGGCTTAATCCGTGCCATAGGCGTCTCCAATTTCTATGCGGACAGGCTTGTGGACATCTGCCTGTATGCGGACATGAAGCCCATGGTGAACCAGATGGAGACCCATCCGGTAAACCAGCAGAAAGAGCTCATGGCATGGATGAAGAAGTACGGCGTGCAGCTGGAGGCCTGGTCCCCGTTCGCCCGCGGAAGAGGGGATCTCTTTGAAAACCCCGTCATCCTGGGAATTGCCGCAAAATACGGCAAGACCGCTGCGCAGGTAATCCTGCGCTGGCATATCCAGAGGGATGTGATTGCAATTCCCAAGAGCGCCCACAGGGAAAGGATACGGGAGAATTTCAACGTCTTTGACTTCTCCCTCACGGACGAAGACATGGCCGCAATGTCCGCTCTGGATGAGAACAGGAGCCTGTTCTTCTCCCACAGGGACCCGGAGAGGGTTGAGATCTTCAACTCCATGAAATAGCCTTGCTGCAGGTTTTGCACGTCTTTGCAGCAAGGCATATCCGGCGCTTTTGCACCCCGGAATTTTTTCCCGCCCAGCAATTTTCCATAAAGAATTTTAAAAAACCCGCATCTGCGGAAACGGATACATACTGCGGTGTAAAACAGGCACTAAAATCATAAATCCCGTACAGCCCCCTTTTGCTCCGCCAGAAAACTTCATTTTCTGTGTTTAAAACGCCTCCAAACTGGGTATTTATATAGTGAAGCCCATCGCCGCCAGGCATGCGGCGGCCAAACTGTATGAGCTGGGAGGATGGCGTGTTCTTGAGAGCGCAGAATACAAGCTTCAGGAAGAAGTGGAGGAGAGACTGCCTCCGCATTCTCTGCGGATTTGCCAACGCAAAGGGCGGAACCCTTTACATAGGCATGAATGAAAACGGAACAGTAACGGGGCTTTCGCCCGGAGACTGCAGGATGATTCTGGACAGTGTTCCTGAGACGGTGCTGCGCGAGCTGCGAGTCCGCGCCGCAGCGGAAGTTATGGAAGAAGGGGAGCATAAGTGCGTGCGCGTCATGGTGCATGCGTCCGGAAAGCCTGTATCATATGAAGGAAGGTATTACTACAGATCCGGCGGGACTACTATCCGGCTGGACGGAGACAGCCTCGCGGCTTTTCTTCTGGAGAGAAACGGAAACAGGTGGGAGAACGCCCCTCTTTCCGCAATGAAGGACAGGGACATCTCTTCAAGGGCGGCTGAGGCGTACAGGTCTGCGGCTGCGGACACGGATACGCATTTCGCTTCGGACGCGGAATACGTCCGGAGCCTGGGCCTTGCGGAAAACGGCTGCTACACTAACGCGGCCGCGCTGATGTTCACGGACCATCCGGAGTACTGGGTGATAGGGGCAATCATAAAGATAGGCTTCTTTGACGACGACGGAAACACCCTCCGCAAGGAAGATGTCCGCGGGCCCATCCTGGAGCAGGCGGACACCGCCGCAGTGGAAATATCCGCCAAATACCCGCATGTATATGCGGCACCGTTTCCCTTTCCGGAGGCGGCCGTGAAGGAAGCAGTCCTCAATGCCGTAATACATAAGGATTATGCCACAGGAGACCCCATACAGGTCCGCTGCGGCAGGGACAGCCTCAGGGTGCTCAACAGCGGCTCCCTTCCGGAAGGCTGGACCACTGAAACGCTCGCGGGCGTCCATCTCTCACAGCCCCGCAATCCGGCAATAGCGGACCTGTTTGAAAGAGCCGGCCGCGCAAGCGGCTGGGGAATAGGAGCGGAAAAGATGGAGAAGGCCTGTGAAAAGGCCGGTCTGCCGGCTCCCAGATATTCCGTCTCAGGCTTTGGTCTCAGCGTGGAGATCACCGCTTCAGGGGAAGGCGGCGCATAGAAAAGGCGCACAGGCGCAGCGGGAAGGCGCCTGCATGAATGAGAGAATATGAAAGCCGGGGAATGAGGCCAAAGCCTCTTCCCTGCGCCGGTTCCCAAAGAAGGATGATGGAACAAGACGGTGTACTGAACCTGGCAATCAAAGGGGAAAGAATATGAAAGTTGAGAAAAGGCAGCGCAACAGCAGGATGTGCATCATGTGCGGGCTGGACAACCCGTACGGCGTCCGGGCGCCTTTTTACACAATGGAGGACAAGAGCGTGGTAACGCTCTTCCAGTACAGCAAGGAGCACCAGAGCTATCCCAACACAGTGCACGGCGGACTGATTACCGCCATGCTGGACGAGATGGGCCTAAGAGGCATGTGGGCGGAGGAAGGAAGCGAGATCACGTACGGCGTGACGACATCCCTCCAGACCAAATTCCGCAAGCCCGTGCCCTTTGACACGCCGCTCGTCGGCAGGGGAAAGCTGTATATGAACACAGGGCATTTCTTCGGCGTACACAGCTGCCTGTATCTTGCGGACGGCACGCTTCTCGCCGAAGGGGACGTGAAGTACATGAAGGTGCCCGTTTCCAAATTCGGCGGCACCGCCGTTGAGCACGCCGAAATGTGCTATCTCATAGAGGATGACGTCAAGGAGATCCAGCTGTATCTCTGAGGCCGCCGCCCCAACAAGCATATCTTTGCGGAGAGCCTTAAAAGGCGCCCCGTAATGCCATATATAAAAACACACGGAGAATCATATCATGGCAGACACATATTTAAGCGTGGGGGACACAGCCCCTGGGTTCACTCTTCCGGACAAGGACGGAAACATGGTTTCCCTTGCAGATTTCAAGGGCAAGAAAGTGATTCTTTACTTTTACCCCAAAGACAACACTCCTGGATGCACCCGCCAGGCCTGCGCGTTCGCTGCGGCATATGAAGGGTTCAAGGCTCTGGACGCAGTGGTAATTGGCGTGAGCAAGGACAGCGTCGCCTCTCATGTTAAGTTTGCGGAAAAGTACTCACTGCCTTTCATCCTGCTCGCAGACACGGACCTTTCCGTAATCCAGGCGTACGGCGTATGGCAGGAGAAGACCATGTACGGCAAGAAGACGATGGGCGTCACCCGCACCACGTACGTCATCTCAGAGGACGGGACCATTGAGAAGGTCATGCCCAAAGTGAAGCCGGACACCAACGCAGCGGAGATTCTGGCATATCTCGGCGAATCCAGGTGAGTCTGCAGTAAAAGGGGAGAAAGATGAAGTACATATTAGCGCTGGACCAGGGGACCACGTCCACCAGGGCCATTGTGTTCAACAAAGCCGGGCGCATAGTTGCCCAGGCGCAGCAGGAGTTCCGGCAGATATATCCTCAGCCGGGATGGGTTGAGCATTCCCCGCAGGATATCATGGCATCCGTGATGTCTGTGATAGCCGAAGTTCTCGTGCGCGCGGACGCATCTGCGAAGGACATTGCCGCCCTTGGCATCACGAACCAGAGAGAAACGACCATAGTCTGGGACAAATCCACCGGAGAACCCATATACAACGCTATAGTCTGGCAGTGCCGCCGCACGGCCGACTACTGCGACAGCATCCCGCAGGAGATGTGCGACATGATTTATTCCAAAACGGGCCTTATTCTGGATGCATACTTCTCCGCAACGAAGATAAAGTGGATTCTGGACAACGTGCAGGGAGCCCGCGAGCGGGCGGAGAAGGGGGAGCTCCTTTTCGGCACCGTAGACACGTACATCCTGTGGCAGCTCACAAAGGGCCGTTCATATGCCACAGATTATACGAACGCCAGCCGCACGATGCTCTTCAACATCCACACCCTCAAGTGGGACGAAGACCTTCTAAAGCTCTTCAGTATTCCCAAAACCATGCTTCCGGCTGTCAAGCCCTCCGGCTCACTCTTCGGCAAAATCTCCGGCGGGGCCTTGGCGGGCGTTCCCATCTGCTCCATAGCGGGAGACCAGCAGGCGGCGCTTTTTGGCCAGCTCTGCCTCGAGCCAGGCGACGTGAAGAACACATACGGCACCGGATGCTTCCTTCTGATGAACACAGGGGACAAGGCAGTGAAGAGCGAGAACGGCCTGGTTACAACCCTTGGAGCAGGCCTTACCGACAAGCCCTGCTACGTCCTGGAGGGATCCGTCTTCGCCGGCGGAGCGGCAGTCCAGTGGCTGAGAGACGGGCTCAAAGTGATCTCAAATGCAGCCGAAAGCGAGGCCATAGCCATTTCCGTAAAATCCAACGGAGGCGTTTACGTGGTTCCTGCCTTCACAGGCCTCGGCGCCCCCTACTGGGACGCCCATGCAAGAGGCACCATAACAGGCCTCACGCGCGGCTCCACAAGCGGCCACATAGTCCGGGCCACCCTTGAAGCCATAGCCTACCAGGTAAGCGATCTGGTGCGCGCCATGGAGCGCGACTCCGGAATGCATATTTCCAGGCTTGCAGTGGACGGCGGCGCATCCGCCAACAACTTCCTCATGCAGTTTCAGAGCGATATCTTAAACTGCGAGGCGGTCCGCCCGTGCGTATTTGAGACCACGGCCCTTGGCGTGGCATACCTTGCAGGCCTGTACTGCAAATACTGGGGAGGAGTGGACGAGCTCCGCCAGAACGCCAGCGACTGCCGGGTTTACATCCCCAACATGTCTGAGACAGAGAGGGAATCCCTTCTCGCCGGATGGCAGGACGCCGTAAAGCGCGCAAGGAGATAACCCCAGGATATTCGCACCCCAATATACTGAAAAGAGCAGGCTGATTGCCTGCTTTTTTGAGTGTTCCGTGCGGGATTTTTGACGGCGCTGTATCATAGATGTGAGTTGACGGCCTTCGGATGTGTGGTAAGCAGTTTTTACATGCTTTGGTCTGCGGTAAGGACTTTTTACGCCCTGCGGTAAGCATTTTTTACATCGCACGGTAAGGACTTTTTTGCACGTTATGGTAAGCGGAATTTTACATGCCCTCATCAGTATATCTGCCGCTCTACGGATTGGAGCTATTTACAAGAAAGGAGTGGACGGATCCCAGCTGGCCATAATCTTGGACTGGCATCTGCTGAATATAAATTCACTGAAGAAAAGTTCACTGAAAAATAATTCAGTACCTGCTGCGGCATTTCCGCCGGGTGTTATATCGTAAATTGGAGTTGATGACTTCCGGATGTGCGGTAAGCAGAATTTTACATGCCCTCATCAGTATATCTGCCGCTCTGCGGACCGGGGCTATATTGAAGAAATGAGTTGACGGCTCCCGGAAAAGTCCCTTGCGTGTAGTGCTAAGTGCGGGTACGCAGTATAGTACAAACTGGAATTTTTGTCGCCTTAAAATCCAGTTTCACTGCATAAAAAAAAGCGGCATATGTTGCGCAGAAGCAACATTAACCGCCGTTATTGTGGAGATTTTCAAAGGCCTGCGAAATGGAATTTAGGACTACACTTTCAGGGCGTCCAAGACTCTTGCGGTAAGCAGAATTTGCATTCTCCGGTAAGGACTTTTTACGCCCTGCGGTAAGCAGTTTTTTACTTCGCACGGCAAGGACTTTTTTGCGCGTTATGGTAAGCGGAATTTTACATGCCCTCAGCCGTAGATCTTGCGCACTATGTATTCAGCGTATAACCTGGCTATATTGATGCCTGTAACGGCCTCTATGCCGCCGAAAAACGCATTGGAGTTTACTTCGCACACAAGATACCCTCTGGAAGAGGGGAGCACGTCTATCCCGCAGTAATCCAGGTCCAGGATATCTGAGACTTTCCCGCACAGCGCAGATAATTCCGGATCCAGCTCATAAACAGACCCCTTGCCGCCAAGCTCTATATTGGAACGGAAGTCCGTACAGGATTCCCGTTGCATCGCGGCAACGGCCTTTCCGTCTATGCATATGACACGTATATCCATTCCGGCGCATTCCTTTATGCATTCCTGGAAAAGGTGGGGTGCCAGTTTGTACTGTTCGCAGAGGACACGGAGCTCTGCCCTGCTGTCTGCCTTGTGGACGTCTTTCCCGAGGGACCCGTACGACGCTTTTACGATAACCGGATAGCCCAAAGCCTGCTCTATATGGTCCAGAGTGCTTTCTTTCACAGGCTCCTGGGGATCATAGCAGAGAAGCCCCGGAAGGGTCTTTGGCATCTGGATTCCATGGTCTGTGAGGGCTATGTGGGTGAGCATCTTGTCATCGCAGGTGGCAATGGCTTCGGCGCTGTTAAAGAGCTTTAGTCCGGTTTTTTCCAGCAGGACGGAAACGTACTTGTCCTTGTCCAGATATACACAGAAGTCATATGCCGCAATGCGGCGTATGGCCTCCCCGTTTCCGGAGACTTCCACAGGAAAGGAATTGTTGGGGCATATGTCCGCCTCAACGCCAAATTTGGAGAACTCTTCCTTGAGCCGTAAGGACTGGTTCAGAGAGGAGGGCAGAGTGGAGTATGCGTTTGTGATTATGATGCCTTTGCGCATGCCTGAATCCTTCATATGTCCCTGTTAAGGACTGCATAGCTGTGCCTGTATATAGCAATGCGGGAGCTTTGCGGCTCCCGCAGGCGATTGTATGGTTATTCTTTGATAGAAAAGGTCAGTCGTCTCCCTCGGAGCCGACAACGGAAGAGGTCTTGATAACGGGTTCTTCAGGCTGATCGGACTTCTTTTTCTTTGAAGACTTTTTCTTTTTGGAAGCCGCTTCTTCCTCAGCTTCCCTGGCCGCTTTTTCCGCAGTCTTGGCCGCTTTTTCTTCAGCTGCTTTGGCGTCATTGGCTTCCTTCAATGCGTCATACTTTGCTTTCTGGCTCTTCACAAGAGCTGTGATGCTGTCGTTCTCAAGGTCAAAACGGTGGGATTCCTGGGTACGCACTTTCTCAACTCTCTCAGGCAGGGGATCCGGAATAACGGGCATGACAACCTCGTCCTTTCTCTCGCGCATTTCGATCTGCGTGAAGGGAATGGTGATTCCGTAACGCTTGAATTCATTGTACAGATGCTCGTTTACATAGAAGAACACATCCCAGTAATCCTGCTGGTCGCACCAGCAGCGGAGTGCAAGTCCTATGCCGCTGTCTCCGAATGAGTTGATGGAGCAGAAGGGCTTCTTGCCTTCCACGTCCTGGTATACGCGGCCGTCACTGTACATTACGGCATAAGCGATCTGTTTTACAAGCTCAATGTCTGTTTCGTAAGCCACGGACACGTCAAAGTCTATACGGCGGGAGCCTGTTGCCCCGTAGTTGACGATGTTGCCGGACACCATCGAGGAGTTGGGGATGGATATCCTCTTGCCGTCATACCTGTCGAGTGTCGTGAACAGGAAATTGATGTTGACAACGGTGCCTTCGACGTCATTGGCGGAGATATAGTCTCCCTTGTTGATTATTTTTGATGAAACAATGATGAGGCCGTCCGCAACGTTGGCCAGGCAGTCCTCAAGGGAAAGTCCTACTGCCAGGATTACGGCGCTTATCGCCGTAACTGCTCCGGAAAGGTTCACTCCCAGGATTCCGAGAAGGATGAGGATCAGGATTACCCACAGGACAAGCCGGATAATGGTCAGTATGAACTGCTGGGCAATCATCGCTATCTTGGTGTGGCTGAAAATCTTCTTGAACAGCTTCATGAGGAGCTTGATGATTATGATGCCCAGAACAAGGGCAACCACAAACCATATTACTCCCCAGTAGTTGTTGGTGAAGTAATCCACTATGTCGTTCCACATCCCTACAAAGAAGTTTTCGGATGCTCCCGCAGTGGTTTCTGACGCATCTTCCAAAAGAGAAAGTATCATGAATGTATCTTCCGTCTGTTACCTAATTAATAATAGCCAATAATGAATAGCCAATAATGTGGCGAATCTTGAAAATCACAGGGATTATATCACACGAGCTGGCAGGTTGTAAACCGAATTTTGCATACAAAAACACCGCCTGTGCGCTTGCATTGTCATGAAGCGCGGTGTACCATTTATGCGTTGCGCCGGAGGACCGGCGCAACGCAAGAGGCGTTTATGAAGCTTGACTTTGAACCCGTGCCGGATTCATGCTGGTACTCCAACCTAAGATCCATCCTTTCCAAGGAGCAGTGGGACTTCGTCCGCAAGGACGCCTATGCCCGCGCCGGAGGCAAGTGCATGATATGCGGGAAACCCACCGCCCGCCTTGAGGCCCACGAGAAATGGTCCTATGACGAGAAGAACAAGGTGCAAAAGCTGGAGGATGTCGTGGCCGTCTGCAGAGCCTGCCATGAAGTCATCCATATCGGCCGCACTCAGCTCATGGGCCGGGAGAAGGAAGCCTGCGAGCATTACATGAAAGTGAACGGCTGCTCCTACGCCGAGTACCGCAAGGCCCTCGGCGAAGCCAACGCCGCCCACCAGCGCAGGAACAAAATAGATGAATGGAAACTGGACCTCACCTGGCTCCAGAGATTTTGCTGATTGAATTGCAGCAATTCAAAGCCACAGCTATATTTAGGACTATTCATAGTCCTGGCTGCGGACCATCCCTGAACAAGAATATTGCCTTCGGGCAGAATATGCGGACAAAATGCGGCTCCTTTTACCCGGGCCGCATGCCATATATTGCGGGCCGCATGCAGTGTGCACAAATTTCATATGTGGATAAGTCGCTGTGGATAAACGGCAGAATAAGGGTCCGGACGGACATAGGATGGGTCTGTGGATGAAGCAGATATGCGGCAAAGTGATGAATAACTCGCCAGATTGTGGATAAAATCCGGGGTTTCGGAGGGTATTTCTGCAATTTTCTTCTGTCCACAACGGATTGTGGACAAGATTTGGAGGCGGTGGACAGATGAACGGCAAACACAACATGTGGACAAATTGCCATTAAAAAAACACAATATATTGTGTCTGTGAGCTTGACATACGGTCTTCAAAGGTCTATACTCTTCATTGCACCGTCTGGAGAGGGGTGGTGGAAAAAGTCAGAGATGATTTGGAAAAACGGTTGAATAGCTGCGTGGAAGAGAGAGAAAGCGGCAGTTAGGGGAGTCAGATATGAAGGTTATCAAGCGTGACGGCTCGACATGTGATTTTGACAGAAGCAAGATTGTCAACGCCATCAGGAAAGCTAATGATGCAGTTGATCCGGAAGACAGGGCAACGAATGAGCAGATAGAGTCAATTGCGGACGACATCGCCAGCCGTCACCGCGTGCGTCTTCTTGTGGAAGACATACAGGACATGGTAGAGGAAAAGCTCATGGAGCTCCAGAAGTTCCAGCTCATGAAGGCTTATATCCTGTACCGTTATGAGCGCGCCTTAGTCAGAAAGGCCAACACGACGGATGAAAGCATTCTTTCTCTCATCCGCAACACGAACAAGGACGTAATGGAGGAGAACTCCAACAAGAACGCCCACACGGCCGCAACCCAGAGAGACCTTATTGCCGGCGAAGTGTCCAAGGACCTCACAAGACGTATCCTTCTCCCCGAGTACCTGTCCAAGGCGCATGACGAAGGCGCCATCCATTTCCATGACGCGGACTATTTCATCCAGCCCATATTCAACTGCTGCCTTATAAACATCCAGGACATGCTGGACAACGGCACCGTCATGAACGGCAAGATGATAGAGAGCCCCAAGTCATTCCAGGTAGCCTGCACAGTCGTGACGCAGATCATAGCTTCCGTGGCTTCCGGCCAGTACGGCGGACAGTCCGTCAACATGGCTCACCTTGGCAAGTATCTGCGCCGTTCCAGGGAGAAGTACACGCGCCAGTGCGAAGAGATGTTCGGAGACTCCGTTTCCGAAGACGTGAAGAAGAAGTTCGTGGACATGAGAGTCAAGGATGAGCTCAAGTCCGGCGTGCAGACAATACAGTACCAGATCAACACCCTCATGACCACAAACGGGCAGTCCCCATTCGTGACCCTCTTCCTCTGGCTGGACGACAATGATCCGTACATCGAAGAGAACGCGCAGATAATCGAGGAGATTCTCAACCAGCGCTACCAGGGCATCAAGAACGAAGTGGGCGTATATGTGACACCTGCGTTCCCGAAGCTCGTTTACGTGCTCGACGAGAACAACTGCCTCAAGGGCGGCCGTTATGACTATCTCACGAAGCTGGCCGTAAAGTGCTCCTCCAAGAGACTGTACCCCGATTACATCTCCGCAAAGAAGATGCGCGAGAATTACCAGGGCAACGTATTCTCCCCCATGGGCTGCAGGTCTTTCCTCATTCCCTGGAAGGATGAGAACGGCAACTACAAGTTCGAGGGAAGATTCAACCAGGGCGTTGTATCCATCAACCTTCCTCAGTGCGGAATCCTTGCAAAGGGAGACGAGGCCAAGTTCTGGGAGATTCTAGAAGAAAGGCTCCAGCTCTGCTTCGACGCCCTCATGGTCCGCCACAACGCACTCGTTGGCGTAACGTCAGACGTTTCCCCCGTTCACTGGCAGTACGGCGCCATCGCCCGCCTGGACAAGGGAGAGAAGATAGACAAGTATCTGTACGGCTCATACTCCACAATCTCACTCGGCTACATCGGCCTCTACGAGTGCACCCTTCTTGTGAAGGGATGCTCGCACACCACTCCTGAAGGCGAAAAGTTCGCCCTTAAGGTAATGCAGACCCTGAGAGACCACTGCGACAAGTGGAAGGAAGAGACAAACATCGGCTTCTCATTATACGGCACGCCCGCAGAGTCCCTGTGCTACAGATTCGCCCGCATAGACAAGGAGCGTTTCGGCACAATCAAGGACGTCACGGACAAGGGATATTACACGAACAGCTATCACGTGGATGTCCGCGAGCACATCGACGCGTTCTCCAAGTTCACGTTCGAGAGCCAGTTCCAGAAGATCTCCGCCGGCGGAGCAATCTCCTACATCGAGATCCCCAACATGCGCAACAACCTCACGGCCCTTGCGGACGTAGTGAAGTTCATATACGACAACATCCAGTACGCCGAGTTCAACACCAAGTCAGACTACTGCCAGGTATGCGGATATGACGGCGAGATTATGATCAACGACGACAACGAGTGGGAGTGCCCCATCTGCCACAACAAGGACCAGCGCAGGATGAACGTCACCCGCCGCACCTGCGGATATCTCGGCGAGAATTTCTGGAACGTCGGCAAGACCAAGGAAATCAAGGCCAGGGTTCTTCATCTGTAATCTTCAGCCGGCCAAAGGCTGCACAAAGACGAATTTTCTGCCATATGGCTCCTATGAAAGCGCCGTGGGCCTCACGCCTGCGGCGTTTGTTAACTCACAGGGCCAATGGCCTTCCGGATGCGCCGCAAGGCCCGGTCCGCAAGAGACACGGAAGATGCGGAAGGGGGCCGTTTTTTACGGCAAATCCCGCATATATGAGAGGCAATAAATGAATTACGGAAAAATCAAGTGGTTTGACATAGCGGACGGCCCGGGCGTGCGCGTCGCCCTGTTCGTGAGCGGATGCCGCAACCACTGCAAAAACTGCTTCAACCCCGAGACATGGGATTTCAGATACGGGGAGCCATTCACGAAGGAAGTGGAGGACTCCATAATGAAGGGCCTTGAGCCGGACCACATCAAGGGCCTCACCCTTCTGGGCGGAGACCCCTTCGAGCCGGAGAACGCCAAAGCGCTGGCGCCCTTTGTGGAGCGCGTCCGGGCCAACTACCCGAACAAGACCATCTGGTGCTACACAGGCTACACCTTCGACGAGCTTCTCACCGGCAAGCGCGTGCCCATAGACATAGTCCTTCGCATCTTCAGATGCCTGGACATCCTCGTGGACGGACGCTTCGTGGAGGCCCTCAAGGACCTTTCCCTTCTCTTCCGCGGCTCGTCCAACCAGCGCCTCATCCTCGTGCAGGAATCCCTTAAAAAAGACGAGGTCGTATGCTGGGACGGCAAGACCCAGTACGACATCTGACGCCCGCCCCTGGCCCAAAGGCCTGAAGGCCGAAGGACAGAGGATATGGCGCAAACATGCCTCATGCATGGCCCGCAAAACGCGGCCCGTGAAAAGACAGACCAGCCAGGAGATTTATGATGAAAGTTGCTATCAAGAAGCTCTCAGACAACGCAACGGTTCCCACGTACGGCAGCGAGTTCGCGGCCGGCGCGGACCTCTATTCCGCAGCAGGCGGGCCGGTTGAAATCCCGGCTCATGAGACCCGTGTCATTCCCACAGGAATAGCGGTGGAGCTGCCCGTAGGATACGCAGGGCTCATATATGCCCGTTCCGGGCTTGCCACAAAGCGCGGCCTTGCTCCCGCCAACAAAGTGGGGGTTGTGGACTGCGACTATCGCGGGGAAGTGAAGGTTGCCCTTCACAACCATTCCGGCGTTACCCAGACCATAGCGGCCGGAGAGCGCATCGCCCAGTTCATCATAACCCCGTACATAACGGCACAGTTCGTAGTCTGCGACGAGCTTTCGGACACCGCCCGCGGCGAGGGCGGCTTCGGCTCCACGGGCACGAAGTAACCGCCTCCGGTCCACGCAGGTCAGCTGCGCATATGTCTCATTTTCCGGGCTTTTTGCGCCCTGGGCCGGTGTTTCAATTAAATCTGCATGCAAAGGCCTCTCGCATCCGTGCGGGGGGCTTTTACGTACAGCGGGGCGCAAAAAAAGGCCCGCCTTTCGGCAGCCTCTTTCTGACAATTCTTTGTGTCTGTTGTATAGGCGTTTCTGTCCGGCAGGCGGCGTCCGTCCGCCGCGCGCAGTTTGCGGCCCGTGCGTGCTGCAAAAGGGAATTCCGCGGGTCTGGATTGGTCAGTCGCTGCTGATGGTGACGGTATCGGGCTTAAGCCAGTGTGAATACTCGTCACTTGTGGCCATAAGCATAAGTATGCCTGCGACTATGCCGAAAACATGTCCGCCGAAAAGGATTTCGCACACGCCTATTCCTACGCCGCTCTTGCCTCTGTTTATCTTATGCAGCGCGATGCCGCCGAATATAAGCGGCAGGATGTACCAGAATCCCGTAATCATGCCGAATATGATCATTGCCTTGATTGCTGTTTTCATGTCTTTATGCTCCTTCAGTATATATCGTATGAAGTCAATAAGGATGCGGCCGTCAGGAGCAGCTCTCTCCGATTCACGCCGGATCAATGCGCAACCCTCAGACCTGCCGTTTTTGCCGGATGCCGCTGTTTAAGGCCGCATCCATTTGACACCGTCATTTTGGCCTGCAGGCGGCTAAAAAACCAATGCAGGCCTCTCGTTTGTCCCGAAACGCCACTCAAATAGAAGATCTTCGGGCGGAACGCGGGCTGCCGTATGCGCCGCATTCAATTATGCGATGCTCCTGTGCAACCGTCCGGATTATGGAACATATGAGGAGTGCTATTGTTGAAATATTGGCATGCCGGCCTCACGCATCCACGCGTGTGCCTGCATTATGCCTAAGAAAAAGGCCTGCCGCAGGGGCAGGCCTTTCACGGAACAGATGTGTTTGGCTGTTGTGTCATATGATTGGGCCTATCTGGTACACGGGCCCGCCGGTCTCCGCGGGGCAAATGACTGCGTCTGAGATATGGTGCTTGTGCCCATGGACTCTCTTGGCAATCTCATTGTACATAACCGTGGAAAGGTCATATCCGGGCAAGCCATAAACACGATGGATTATCCGGATTTGCCGGGATGGATAAGGGTGGCGGGATTGTCTGCGTTGCGGGCGTCAATCCAGTATCCCTGGCGCCTGCCTGCAGAAACAGCAAAAATGAAGGCTGAAACGGAAAAACAGTTTAATTGACATATCCTGCATATGTGCCGTATTTCACGCAAGTTTAACATTAAAATCTTGACGGTTTTTGCGTTGAAGTGTATACTTGTGCTATATAATAAGGAAGTGTGCGCTCCGGATCGGAAGGCATGCGCAGGAGGGAGAATATGTCACTTTATATGGGCCTGGATATAGGCGGAACAACCATAAAGGGCATCGTTATGGATGAGATGGGCAATGTTTCCGCGGAAGACAGCATCCCTACCGAATGCGGAGAAAAGCTTGCGGACTGCTGCATAGAGATAGCGGACCGGCTGCTCTGCGCCGCAGGGAAAGTGTCCTCGGACCTTGCAGCCGTCGGCGTGGACTGCCCGGGAATGATAGACAGCCAGCACGGAAAGGTGGTTTTCGCCGGAAACCTTCAGCTCAAGGACTATCCCCTTGCAAAGCTCATCAGGCAGAAGCTGGGCGGAGTCAAGGTGCGCATATGCAATGACGCCAATGCGGCGGCCTTGGGCGAGGCAAGGTTCGGAGCCGGAAAGGGGTACCGCAACAGCGTGCTCGTGACTTTGGGAACCGGAATAGGAGGCGGAATAGTCATAGACGGAAAGCTCTTCGAGGGCTTCAAGTCAGCGGGCGCAGAAATAGGGCACATGGTCATAGAAAAGGACGGCATTCCCTGCACTTGCGGCAGAAAGGGATGCTTTGAAAGGTACGCCTCGGCCAGGGCTTTGGAGATTAAGACCAGACAGGTCATGGCGGACGACACGGCAACGGCCATGTGGAAGACGTACACGGAGAAGACGGCTACTGCAAAGACTCCGTTCGAGTACATGGACACGGACGAGACGGCCAGAAAGATTGTGGACTGGTACCTTAATAACCTGGCGTGCGGATGCGTGAATCTTGCGAACATCTTCCGTCCTGAGGTCATCATGATAGGCGGAGGAGTGGCTGCCCAGGGCTCAAGGCTCATAGACCCTCTCCAGAAGCTTGTGGACGCGGAGCTTTTCGGCGGCGGGGATTACGCCCCCGTGAAAGTCTGCGTGGCTTCCCTTGGCCCCAAGGCCGGGGAATACGGCGCCATAGCCCTGGCGCTGAGATAAGCCCTGCCGGCCGCGCGTGGCGCTGGCAAAGGGCTTGAACTGAATATTGAATATGTAATGCAGAAAAAGTGGGGAAGCGCCTGATTTTTGGTGTGCCGGCGCGGATGACAAAGGGAGAATGTCTGTATCATGAAGGAAATTCCTGTAACAAGCCTGCAGAGACTTCCGATTTATCTCAACTATCTCAAGACCCTGGATGACGACATCGTGAACATCTCGTCCAAGGCCATAGCGGATGCCTTGAACATGGGCGAAGTGCTGGTCCGCAAGGATCTGGCGTACACGCCCGCCACCGGCAAGACAAGGGTCGGGTACAACCGCAAGGAGCTTATTGCCGCCATTGAGGAATATCTGGGGTGCAACAGCAAGAAGAACGCCGTCATATTCGGGGCCGGAGGCCTCGGGCGCGCGCTTCTCGCGTACCAGGGCTTCAAGAATTACGGCATAGATATCGTGGCTGCTTTTGACACGGATTCCAAGAAATGCGGCCGCATTGCCGGAAAGCCCATAATAAACTACTCATACGCAAAGGAAGGCATCCGCAAGACGGGGGCCTGTCTTGCAATCATAGCCACACCTGCCTCGGCAGCGCAGGAAGTGGCGGACCTGCTGGTAAGCTGCGGGGTGAAGGCCATTCTCAATTTCGCGCCCATTCTTCTGTCCGTTCCGGACACCTGCGTTGTGCGCAACATGGACGTGGCCGCAAACCTTGCCATCCTTTCCAGCTATTTAGCCTAGCCCGCAAAAGGGCCCGCGCTTTGGCAGGGCCGCGAAGGCGGGCTCATGAAACCCGGTCCCTGAAGGAAGATCCATGAAGAAACCCGTGGATGAAGACAAGCTCAACATACGCGCCAAGAGGGTGCTAAGGTCTCTCCAGGCCTTTGTCATAGCCACAATAGCCCTTGTGGTTATTCTTCTCATAACGCTTCTTTCCCTGTACTCATCCGGATTGCTCAGCGAAGACTCCCCCGTATGGGGCGTCAACCTGCTCATTGCAATCTGCTGCGCGGCCGTTGCGGTGGTAGTGGGTCTTTTCGTCTCGGGCGTCTGGGCGGCCATCCTTTCCGGAAGGCTGAGAAAGATCCGCGAGGCGAGGGCGAAGGCGGCAGAGGCTCAGAGAAGAGCCGGGAAATAAAGATAAAGATTTTTATGACGGATCCGTTCATAAAGCGGGTCCTTTAACATAATAAACCATAGCTGCATTTGAGAACAGCAAACAGAGCATAATAGAGCATAATTAGGAGAAGGGGGATTACGATTGAAAAAGTTCTTTGGGTTCATAATCAGGCAATCCGTCGCCATCGTCCTTATAGTGGTTTTGGTCTTGGCTCTGGGCGTATACTGCACCATGCAGATGCCCATCAATCTTCTGCCGGACATAGAGATACCTATGGTATGCGTGCAGGTAATCTATGTCGGAGCCAACGCGCAGTCCGCCGAAACGGACGTCACTGAGCCTCTCGAGGAGGGGCTTTCCGCCATATCCGGCGTCACGTCCGTGGACAGCTATTCATACGACAACCTCTCGGCCGTAGTCCTTTCCTTTGACTACGGCACCGACACGTCCGAGAAGAAGACCGAGATCCAGTCCAAACTCTCATCCATATCCCTTCCGGATGACGTCATAACCTCAGTATACGACATAGACCTCAACTCCGAGGCCCTCGCCACGCTTTCCGTTACTTCCGACAAGAGCGAGACCGGAGACGAGATGGAGAACCTGGAGTACGCGTATGAGGCGGCCCAGGAGCTCTCCAGCAAAATATCCGCCATAGACGGCGTCGAATCCGTGGACATCAAGGGCGGAGCGGACTATTCATACTTAATCCAGCCGTACGGCGGCCTGGAGCTCATCTCCCCGCTCATCGTGGAGGCCTTCTCATACGGCGATTATGACCTGCCCTTAGGCAGCGTGACCGAAGATGACCTTTCCGTCCAGATCCGCAATACCACAGACGTCACCACTTACGATGACATAGCCAACATGCCCGTGACCCTGCCCTCAAGCATGGTCACTCTTCTCCAGACCGTTTACAATCAGATAGACAGCACCCTTAAATCATCCTCTTCAATGCTCAGATTGCTGGGCTACAGCTATCCGGATGACATAGAGCAGATACTGCAGAACTCAACCATAAACAGCATAATCCACAGCGGCATCCAGAGCGCTCTGGCCAACCCGGATGACCCTGATGCCATAACGGATTTTTCGGACGAGCTGCTGCATTTCATAATGGTTGACGCGGACTTCGACAGCCTTACGTCGGACGGCGGCATGACAGTCCACGTCTCGGACATAGCGACGATAACGGATGAGGAGACCTTCTCATCATACGTATATTATTCGGACGGCACGTTCAGCCTTATCCACGGCACGGTCATTGAAGTGTACAAGTCCAACGGCGCCAATTCGGCGGCCGTGGTTGAGAGCGTGAAGGACATCTACAATGATTACGTGTCATCGGACGGCGCGGCGTACGGGGCCAAAGTGCAGCTGCTGGATGACCAGTCCGAGTTCATTTCATCCAGCATCAACAACGTGCTCATAAGCATGGTCATAGGCGCGGTCCTGGCCGTTATAGTCATATTCCTGTTCCTCAAGAAAGTGCGCACGTCCCTTATCATTGCCATCACGATGCCCCTTTCCGTGCTGGCCGCCCTCATGTGCCTGTACATCATGGGCATAACGCTGAACATGGTGTCGCTTGGCGGCCTGGCGGTAGGCATAGGAATGCTGGTGGATAACTCAATAGTCATCATAGAGAGCATCTCGATTCATAGAGACAAGGGAAAGAACGCGTACCGCGCCGCCGTGGACGGCACCACGGAAGTCGGCGGAGCACTTTTCGGATCCACGCTCACAACCATCTGCGTGTTCATTCCCATCATATTCACGGGCGGACTTACAGCCGAGATATTCGTGGACCTCGCATGGGCCGTGATTTTCTCGCTGGGCTTCTCGTTCATAATAGCGGTGACCGTAATCCCTGCACTGTATGTCCTGTTCTCGGGACAGAGGCGCAGGCTCCTCAACGGCGGCAAGCCGGCCCGCGAGCTTGCCCTTGCCGGCAAGACTCCTTATGACAAGGCTCCCGCGGAGGCGGAGGGTGACACATTCGGCGGCACATCATATGCAGGCGAGGCCGAGGATGGAATGCATGCAGAGGCTGTTTTGGCCGGCGCAGGCGCGGCAGCGGTTCTTGCGGACAGCACGCCTTCCGGGGATTCCGGTTCTTCCCTGTCCGGCTCTCCCGTATCCGGCGGCCCTGCGGACGGCTCCGGAGAGGACGGCTCCGGCAAGGGCAGGAAGGGCAAAAACGGCAAGGAGAAGAAGAGTCACAGGTTCGTGGAATGGTTCCGCAAGCCCAATTTCATGACGCCGATAACCAGTTTCTACGGCAGGATTCTGCCGGCCGTGCTTAACAAGAAGCTTATTACCATAATAGTGGCCATCGTAATCTTCGGAGCCAGCATAGGCCTGCTGTTCCTGACCGGAATGGAGTTCCTGCCTTCGATAGACAAGGGCCAGATTGAGATCAACATGAGCTATCCCGCGACCGCCCAGCTGGACGAGAAGCAGGAGGACGTATACGCATTCGCGAACATCGTTTCGGAAAATGTGGACAACATAGACTATGTGTCCGTAAACATCGGCAAGAACGGCCTTCTGGCCCTCACGGACACAGGCATCATAACAGTCCAGCTCACCACAACCAAAAAAACCAGCAGGGTTGTCACCCGGATCCGTGAGCTTGCCCAGGAGTCCAAGGCAAACGGAGCAATCACCGGCACAGTGACCGTAAAGGAAGTGGACGGCGTCGTAGCATCCCTCACGTCCGGCATGAGCGACCTCTCCGTAACAATAGTCGGAGACGACGGGGACACCCTCAACGAGATTGCGGCCAAGGTGGAAGAGGAGCTTGTTCTCAACGGCTTCGATGACGTGACGGACAGCGCAGCGGACGCGTCCTATGAATACAACCTTACTTTCGACCGCTACAAGATGGAGAGCCTGGGCCTGGACTACAGCACCCTGATTCTGACCCTCCGCATAGGCATAGCATCCTACACGGCCTGCAGCGTGACCATAGACGGCATTGACCGCGACATCGATGTCCAGTTCAACAGCGACGCGATTGTGGACAAGACAACGCTCCTGAATTTCGTTGTGGGATACAGCACTGCAACCGATCCGGACGGCAATATTACCGGAGCAAGCCCCATACATCTCAAGGATATCCTCGTGGAAGCCACGGATGACGACGGCAACATCATAATGGATGATGATGATCCGACCCAGCCCGCATACATCGTAAAGACTGAGACGGCCGCATGCATACGCCGCACCAACGGCCAGCAGATGATCTCCGTATCCGCAAGCAAGAACAGCACGGACACAGGCTCCGCAAGCACCGAGATGCAGAACATAGCGAAGAAAGTGCTCAAGGATTATGACGGCTATTCGTTCGAGGTAAGCGGCATAGCAAGCTATCTCACGGACGCGTTCACCGGCCTCATTGTGGCCCTCATCATTTCCCTGTTCCTGCTGTACGCCGTGATGGCCATACAGTTCTCGTCCGGAATAAAGCCTCTCATAATAATGGCTTCCATACCGTTCAGCTTCACGGGCGGATTCCTGTTCCTGGTCATGACGGGCACCAGCCTGAACGTAGTCTCGTTCATAGGCCTCATAATGCTCATGGGCGTAATCGTCAACAACGCCATAGTCATGCTTGAAAAGATCAAGCAGCTTCATGAATCGGGCATGCAGCACTACTTTGCGGTGCAGGAGGCGTGCAAGACAAGGCTCCGTCCCATCCTCATGACAACGCTCACAACCATTCTGGCCCTCATTCCCATCGCCATAGGCATCGGCCAGGGAAGCGAGCTCATGCAGCCGCTCGGAATAGTTGTAATAGGCGGCCTTCTCATAGGCACCATAGTAACCCTCGTTCTCACGCCCACAATATACTGCGCCGTGCACCGTCTCTCCAAACAGTATCCCGAAGGCAAGAAAGCCGCAAAGCTTGCAGCCGCAGCTGCGGCCGCAGCTGCGGCCGATAAGGCTGACGCCCCCTTCGCCGAAATGGACGGAGATGCAGCCTCCGCTCCCGCAGACCTCTCTGTTTCCGCAGAATACGCTGAGACGCCCGCAGACAGTCCTGAAGTAATTACCAGCACAGAGCCTGGCAGTTCTGCCCAGGCTCTGGAAGAGCCCGCAAAGCCAGCAGAGGGCGAGGACAAACCATCATGACATTGAACGAAACAAGCAAGTTCATAGCGCTTATACTGCGTCATAAGCCGGAGGTCATAGGCATCCGGCTGGATGAGCACGGCTGGGCCAATGTGGACGAGCTTATTGCCGGCATCAACAGAAAAACTCCGTTCAATATGGAGATGCTGGAGAAAATCGTCCGCGAGGATGAGAAGACCCGTTACTCGTTCAACGAGGACAAGACCCTCATCCGCGCCAACCAGGGGCACTCCATTCCCGTGGACGTGGAGCTGGAAGAGCGCACTCCTCCGGAGATCCTGTACCACGGAACGGGGGAGAAGTACATGTCCTCAATAGACGCCCAGGGGCTTCTGCCCAAATCCCGCCTGTACGTGCACCTGTCCAAGGACACGGAGACTGCCGTCAAAGTCGGCTCCAGGCACGGCAAAGCCGTGGTATACGAGGTTTCAGCCGGAAAAATGGCCAGGGACGGGCTCAAATTCTATCTCTCTGCAAACGGCGTGTGGCTTGCAAAGAGCGTTCCGCCCAAATACCTCAAAAAACTCAAATAAGCGACTTATAGCGTTTCCAAGGCCCTTTTGCAAAGGGCCTTTTGTGCAGTCCGCATATATATTTTATGCATCCCGCACACATTACAGGGCACCCTGGGATGCCCGTTTTTTATGCAATTATGCAATCCCGGCCGCATACCGGTCCAAGGTCGTAAAACCGGCCGTTCAGGAAACATATACAGGCGGTTCTACTTTAGGTAGAGTGGCTTTTTTGGGCGGTAGATATTTAAAAGTGAAGTGTATAGACATGTTTTTGCCGACTGGTTGACAATTTTCTCCCGGACAATATAATGTGTAATTGGAAAACTGCAGCCGCCCTATGGACAGGGCATGGCGCAAGACACATTATATCCGGCATGAATGCCGGAGCCATACAGGAGATACGTATTATGGCAGATTACTTAATCACATGCAGCTCCACATGCGACCTTTCTGCGGAGCATCTGAAGAGCATAGGAGTGCCGTACAACTCATTCCACTACATCATAGACGGACAGGTGTTCGAGGACGATCTTTTCCAGTCCACGACGAGAGAGGAGTTTTACGGGAAGATAGACGCGGGAGCGCTTCCCACAACGGCGCAGGTGACAACGGAAGAAGTCAGGGACTTCCTTGAGCCTTTCCTTAAAGAGGGCAAGGACATCCTTCACATAGAATTCTCATCCGGCCTGTCCGGCGGATGGCAGTCCGCAAAGGCGGCATGCGAAGAGCTGCAGGCAAAATACCCGGAGAGAAAGGTTCTCGCTGTGGACTCTTTGGCTGCGTCATCCGGCTACGGGCTCCTTGTGGACAAGGCCGCAGAGCTCAAGGCGGAAGGCAAGAGCATAGAGGAAGTCAGGGACTGGGTTGAGGCCAACAAGCTCCGTCTCAGGCACTGGTTCTTCGCAACCAACCTCAAGCACTTGAAGCGCGGCGGCAGGGTTTCCGGCCCTGCGGCAACCATAGGCACCCTTATGAGAATAGTTCCCGTAATGGACGTCAACTCAGAAGGCAAGCTCATCGTCCGCAAGAAGGTGTTCGGAAAGAATGCCGCAATGAAGGAGCTTGTCACGCAGATGAAGGCCCAGGCGGAGGGCGGAAGCGCCTACTGCGGAAAGGTCTTTATCAGCAACTCCATGCTGCAGGAGGAATCCGAGGGCATAGCCAAAAAGATTGAAGAAGCATTCCCTTCAATGAACGGAAAGGTGCTTGTCAACGACATAGGGCCAGTCATCGGAGCCCACACAGGCCCCGGCACAATCGCCCTGTTCTTCTTCAGTGACACAGAGCGCCAGATTTAAGCGGCGCATAACCGGCCGTGCAGGAAGCCATATATGCGGCTTTCAAAGCCGGCCCTTTGCAGCCGGCCTTCAAAAACGGCTGTACAACTCCATAGACAAGCCCGCCATGATGAAAGCAGAAAAGAACCTTTGAAGGGGAGATTACGAAATGGATTATGTTGGTGTGCAAGGGCGGCAGAATACGGTTCGCTGCTTCACGTCATGGTTTGCGGCTGTAAATAAGGAGAGGGAGACATAAACGTCTCCCTTGTTTTTTATATGGCATTTCCGGCCCCGGCCGGCCCCGGCCGGGCCTTGCCGGTCCATCTTGCCGGGGTGGCTTTTTTGTCATATGGTAAAATATCAGGTCCGGGCGGGAAGCGTGGGAAAAAGACCGGTTTCAAGGGATGCTGTAATATTTTTTGAATTTAGACATATGACAAAAACCTGTTGATTATTTTAATCGCAATAAGAAAAATTTGGGCATATAGTCGGGATTTTTTTCTAATTTTCACCCAACTGCCATATTAAAACA
>JAJPZA010000230.1 GCA_021204625.1 Clostridia bacterium
CCTTAACTACTATGTTACATGCGCAGGCAAGGACATCCTTTTGGACGGCAAGTGTATGAGCGGCGAGTGGATAGACGTAATCCGTTTCAGAGATTATCTGTTAAACGATATACAGGAGCGAGTATTCAACCTGTTCATAAAGAATGCTAAGATACCCTACACGGACAGCGGCATAGCCCTCATACAGAATCAGATTATATCTGCCTTAAAGAATGGACAGGATGTCGGAGGAATAGCAGACTCATATACTGATGATGACGGTAATGAGGTTGACGGGTACACCGTTACTGTTCCTACCGTGTCCGGTGTGAGCGATGGGGACAGAGCGAGCAGACTACTTGCCAATGTCAAGTTCACGGCAAGGCTTGCCGGGGCTATCCATATCGTTGAGATAACCGGAACCCTTGAGGAGTAAAGGAGGCGGCAAATGGCAGGAGTAAAGACTTATAATAGCAGACAGGTTATAGTTGTGTGCGGGTTACTGATGGTTACAGGGCTTGCAGATGACAGCTTTATTCAGATAGAGCCTATAGGACAGGGAGTTACGGCAAGGGTAGGATGCGACGGAGAGGTCGCAAGAGCTGTAGACCCTAACGAAATGTACCGCATAACCCTTAATCTGCTTCAGACGTCCGATTCAAACAAGTGGCTCAACACAATGTACTGGACGGACAAGAAGACTGGTACGGCGTCATTCCCTATTGAAATTACCGACCTAAAGGGCCAGTATCTGTTCCAAGCAAACGAGGCATGGGTTATGAGGCAGGCGTCGAAGAGTTTTGGCAAAGATGCCAATATCAGACAGTGGATAATAGAGACAGGTCCTGCAGGACGGCAAGGGGAAAGATGCGGACATTATAGTGAAGTACTTCAACCCTATCGGGGCCGGAACATGGCTCATTACAGAGGGTGAGAAACAGGAAGACGGAACATGGCTGTTATATGGGTTCTGCCACATCACCGATTGGGAGTGGGGCTATGTGAGCCTTAAAGAGCTCGAGGATATAAAGCTCCCTTGGGGTATGGGGATAGAAAGAGACCTGTTCATGGGCACGAATCCAAAGATTGGCGATTACGCTCAATACTATGAGGAGTGGTAACATGACGTTAGAGAAATTTCTGCAAGACAACTTTTGGCTTAAAGGGGATTTGTTCAGAGAGAAACCTGTTGTTGATTCAGATGGTGTTGAGCATTGGTTCACGGATGACGGAATGAAGGCATATGGCAGGTTCACGGACTTTATCTTCGACTTATCTAATCTGTGTGAAGATGCCGGGGTTGGGCATTCTGACATAGACGATATTATCGAGGAGTTCGACCAGTTCGATACAGAGCCTCCAGAATTATGATTATAGACGTGTCTGTTTGACATAAACCTCCGGCTACGGGGAGCAAGGCGACCTGCTCCCCAAAGTCTTACCCCAAAGTCTTATGATAAAACAAAAAGTTTTGGTTGATTTTGTTAAAATCATTGACAAAGCTTTTGGGCCGTGTTATTATAGGGTCAGCAAAACAGCAAGAGGGTTATAGTTAATGGCAAACATGACGGCAACGGAGTTAATTAAATCGGCAATCAAACAGAGGGGCACAACACAGGCGAAAGTTGCTTCGAGCATGAATTGGGTGCCTCAGCAGTTGAGTTCACGTTTGGTAAGGAATTCAACAAATGCGGATGAGTTCATAGAGATACTGGATAGGATAGGTTTTGAGGTCGTATTGGCGGATAAGGAGACGGGCGAATGGCTCACGCTCCCCGGTTATGGCAGAAGGGTAAAGCAGATGGTAAACCATGTTGCTTACGATACTGGCAAGGCGAACGCATTATCCAACAGCTTCTTTGCTGACGGCAAGAACGAGTACAACGCAGACGGCAAAGCGTCCGAATTGTACAGAGACAAGGAAGGCAGGTACTTTATCGCCGAGTACTCCAATTGGGTCGGGGTAAAGGACAGGATAGTTCCGGTGTCAGCGGAGACGGCCACAGACTTCATTAACAGGTACGGCACAGACCTGCATAAAGACAAAGCATAGCCTCCATGGTTAGGTGGATTTATTTTCTAGTTAAGGACACATCCAGTTTGGGTGTGTTCTTTTCTAAGAATGGAGTATAAGGAGGAAACATATGATAGGAGCGATTATAGGAGACATAGCAGGCTCACGGTTTGAGTTTGACAATTACAGGCACAAGGATTTCAAGATATTCTCGCATGAGAGCTTTTTCACGGACGATTCGGTAATGACCCTTGCGATAGCGAAGGCGATTCTTTCCTGCGAAGGGGATTACCGCAATCTCTCGCAGACGGCAATATACTGGATGCAGAAGGTAGGGCGTGAATATCCCGTCTGTGGTTACGGAAGCGGATTCTTCAGGTGGATGTTCACAAACAACCCTAAGCCGTATGGAAGCTGTGGCAATGGTTCGGCCATGAGGGTAAGCGCATGCGGCTGGTTCGGGAAGACCTTGGAAGAGGTCAAGGACATGTCATACAAGGTTACTGCAATCTCGCACGACCACCCCGAGGGCATTAAGGGCGCAGAGGCAACGGCCGTATGCGTATTTCTAGCCCGTGAGGGGAAGGATAAGGAGTACATCAGAGAGTACATCAATGAGCATTACTACAAGCTGGACTTCACAATAGCCGGAATCATGCCCACGTACAAATTCGACGGCACATGTCAAGGGACAGTCCCTCAGGCCTTGGAGTGCTTCTTGGAGTCCGAAAACTTTGAGGATTGTGTACGCACCTGTGTAGCCCTTGGGGGCGACTGTGATACATCAGCGGCGATAGCCTGCGCCGTGGCAGAGGCGTATTACGGAGTGCCGGAGTGGATGCGTGATTCAGCGGAGAAGTATCTAGACCCATATCTTCTAGATATTTTGCGAGAAGTAGAAAAGGGATTGACAGACATTGCATAAAGCGGTAATATAACAATGCTACATGGCTGAAAGGATTTTCTTTCGAGAGAGGGCATGGCTGTAATGGCCGTGCCCTTTCTCTATGCAACGGATAAAAATAATTTAAAAAAAATTAGGAGATATCACAAAAATAGTTGATAACAGAATAATTATATGGTAGAATAAAAGTAGAAAATAACTTAATACCTAACACCAAGGAGGTAAGGGATATGAAGAAGATAGCAGAGCCTTTTTGTAAATGTCAACCTAAAAGTGGACCAAAATGATAGGTAAAAGTTTACCAGAAGTGCTAGTCTAAAACTTTACCAGCAGTCCTGGCAGGATAGCACTAAGTGGTAATCAAGAGTTTACCAGTTGGGACAACCTTCGCATCCCCTGGCAGACAGGCTGTCAGGGGGAAGACAGCCTGTCTGCCAGGGGATGTCGGCCGGCACGGCCGGTCGGCACCCCGTCGGCAGCCAGCTATGCACACATAGTGCTGCCTGTGTCTTTTGTCTTGTCCGCAGCCTCCAGCTTGGACTGCTGCAGCCTGTAGGATTCGCCGTTCATATCAAGC
>JAJPZA010000050.1 GCA_021204625.1 Clostridia bacterium
CCGCGAGGCTCGGAGGGGTCAGCACCGCGAGCCAGATGAAGGAGGAGGCGTTCAGGCTGAGGAAGCTTCCTTTCATGTTCTCCGGATGGGAGGAGTATAGGGACTACCTCACCGACCGCCTCATAAGGGAGGAGGACAGGGCAATCTTCCACAAGGCCTACTCCACGCCCGCCGCGATGCGGTACAAGAGCAACGATCTTCTGTACGACGACTACTGCAAGGAGTGCATCAAGTCGGTGCTGAGGGCGGACGTCTGCCTGACGCTCGTACAGCGCTTCAAGGCGGGGGTCGCTGTCGCTGAGTGGGAGTATTGGAAAAAGACGGGAAAGAAGAAGTATCGTAACGTGAATCCCTACATCAACTGGGAACTGAAACACGGGAACGGCAAGAATATATGAAAACGGCATGGAGAAGCAGGAGATACTGACGCTGGTGACCGATTGGGTCAACGCGTCGCAGGACAAGATGGGGGCCTTGGACGAGATAAGGAAGGCTCTGCACGAGCTGTCGCCGAACAGGGCGCAGCCCGTGGACTACATAAGGTGGGTCCCGGTGGAGATGGTGGAGCCCAACGACTACAACCCTAACTCGGTGGCGAGGAAGGAGATGGGATTGCTCTACAACTCCATTTGGCAGGACGGGTACACGCAGCCCGTGGTGACGATATGGGACGAGAGCAGGGGCAAGTACATCATCGTCGACGGGTTCCACAGATACTTTGTCTGCAAGAACAACGCGGACGTGAGGGAGCGCAACCACGGTCTGCTTCCGATAGTGGTGATCGAGAAGAGCATCAACGAGAGGATGGCCTCTACGGTGCGCCACAACAGGGCGAGGGGGCGGCACTCGGTGGACGGAATGTCGCAGTTGGTGTTCGACCTGCTCGACAACGGGTGGAAGGACGAGGACATCTGCAACCAATTGGGTTTGGAGGCGGAGGAATTGCTGAAGTTGAAGCATATCACCGGGTTCAGCAAGCTGTTCGAGAACACCGAGTACAAGCAGGCGTGGGAGTCGAGGACGCAGGTTCTCGCGAAGAAGAAATGGATGGACGAGCATCCGGGAGAGGAGATATAGGCCATGCACAGGACAAGGTTCGAGGACGTCAGGGAGAAGATACTGACACTCATGGCGGAGGACGAGTACTCGCAGAAGGAGATAGCGAGGATGGTGGGCGTTCACGACACGACCATCTGCGACTGGAAGGTCAAGTTTCCCGACTTCGCGGAGGAGTGCAGGGAGGCCACGGCGAAGTTGGTCGAGAAGAGGCTGGTTGAGTGCAAGCGGTCATTGCAGAAGCTGATAAACGGGTACTATGTGGACGAGGAGAGGACGGACTACATTCCCGACGAGAAGGATCCGAGCAAGGCCAAGATCAGGTCGCAGAGCACGTACCACAAGTACGTGGCCCCTAACCTTGGAGCCATCATCCACTACCAGTCGAACATGGACCCGGAGCACTGGCAGAACAAGCAGAGGCTGGAGCACACGGGCAAGGACGGCGAGGAGCTGCCTCTGAGGCCTCTTACGGCGGAGGAGATCGAGTTCCTCAGAGAAAGTGCGGAGAAGTGATGACGGGGTATGCTCTCTCAGAACGAATATCTTGTAATGGCGCACAGACAGCTCATGACGTCCTCGCTGAGGAGGTTCACGGCGGAGATGTTTCAGTACGTCCACAAGACTCCGTTCATCTTCGGGCGGCATCATCTGCTTATCTGCGACGCGTTGGACGCGGTGGTGAGGGGCGAGTGCACCAAGCTCATCATCAACATCGCGCCGAGGTACGGCAAGACTGAGTTGGTGTCGAAGATGTTCCCCGCTTACGGATTCGCCGTGAATCCGAAGTGCAGGTTCATCCATTTGTCGTATTCGGGAGGGCTGGTTACGGACAATTCGATCGCTGTGAAGGACATCATAAGGACGCCGCTGTATGAGGCGCTCTTTTCTGCGAGGATTCAGTTCGGACGCGACACTCGGTCCAAGTGGGACACTACCGAGGGCGGGGGTCTGTACGCGACCTCAACGCTGGGACAGATAACCGGATTCGGAGCGGGCGCGACCGACACTGCTGACGGTGAGGTCAACGAGGCCTATCTTGACGAGTACTCCGCCGTGTTCAACCCGCACAAGTTCACGGGGGCGATAGTGATAGACGACCCGATAAGGCCGGAGGACGCCCTTTCGGACACGATGAGGGAGGCGGTGAACAGACGCTTCGAGACGACGATACGAAACCGAGTCAACTCGAGGCGCACGCCGATAATAATAATAATGCAGAGGCTGCACGAGCACGATCTGTGCGGCTATCTGGAGGAGGTGGAGCCGGACGACTGGAAGGTGCTGAGCATACCCGCGATATACTACGACGAGAACGGGAACGAGCAGGCGCTGTGGCCGCACAAGCACTCATTGGAGGAGCTGCACAAGATAGAGGAGGTGAACCAGTTCGTGTTCGACACGCAGTATATGCAGAACCCTATCCCTTTGGAGGGGCTCATGTACGAGAAGTTCAAGACGTACGAGGTTCTGCCGCCCGACAGGTGCATAAGGAAGAACTACACGGACACGGCGGACACGGGAAGCGACAACCACTGCTCGATATGCTACAACGAGTACGCTTTCGGGCTGTACGTGACGGACGTGCTGTACAACAAGAAGTCGATGGAGGTCAACGAGGTGGAGCAGGCCAACCTCTTGGACCGGAACGACACTCAGGTGGCTCTGATAGAGGGCAACAGCGGGGGCAGGGGCTTCGCGAGGAACGTGGAGAGGAACCTGCGGACGATGGGGAACACGAAGTGCAGGGTGAACGTGTTCACGCAGTCGCACAACAAGCAGGTGCGCATCTTCACCCACAGCGCGGACGTGCAGAACATGGTCTATTTTCCCGCCGGATGGGAGAGGAGGTGGCCGCAGTTCTACCTTGACCTCAAGCACTACCGAAAGGAGGGCAGGAACGCGCACGACGACGCGCCCGACGCGGTGACGGGGTTGGTGGAGAACATAACGAAGCAGAACATAACAAGATATTCAAGGACATAGGAGGTGTGAATATGGGACTTTTGGAGAAGATTCGGACGTTGGTGGAGGAGGCCTGTCCGGGCTATTCCTTTCAGTTCGAGACGGAGAAGATGATGAACGTGAACGCGGACGACGTGCTCTTTCCGTGCGTGTTCTTCGAGGAGTACTCGTCGGACGGCAAGTACATAAGCAGGTACGGTTGGCGGAAGCAGGCCTTGGTGGAGCTGTCGTTCATGAGGCTCACGGTGATGCAGAACACGGCCGAGGAGCGGGAGGCGATAAGGGAGATGATAGAGGAGGAGGCTGTCATACCGTTCATGGACGCGTTCAACGCCTGCGGGGAGTTCGTTCCCGTGGCCGAGTTCACGTGCTATGCGCAGCCTCCGAGGTTCGATGCCAACGAGGTGTCGGTG
>JAJPZA010000211.1 GCA_021204625.1 Clostridia bacterium
CATGCCGCAGTGGTGAAATTGGCAGACGCGATGGACTCAAAATCCATTGGTAGCGATACCGTGCCGGTTCGAGTCCGGCCTGCGGCACCACAAAAAAAGACGTACCTTTGATACGTCTTTTTTTGTCCACTTGCATACAATTGGACTTGTGCTCAACCTTCCTATTCCAGTGCGATAACGAGAGATTATTACTCCGTTAAAAAATTGCCGGCCGCACCAATTTCTCATTCGGATTCATGTATAAGCTTGCCCAGCTTTATACCATCTTTATTCGTCCATACATCATACCCATTGACGGAAGAACCATACACAAACATGGCCGCAGTACTGGATGATTTGAACTTCATAGCTTTCTGCAGAATATATGTCTCTCCAGTTTTAATGATATCTCCAGACTGCAATGCTTTACTGCGTTCTTCTTTAATTGCGGCACGCAAACTTGGACTGTCCTTGAACAGATCTATCTGTGATCCTTCAAGAACTGTCATCTCTTTAGTGTCTGCATTGTATCTCCCATATGCTGTGATACTCATACCTTTTCTCTTCTTGCTGGTATGGAGTATTCCTTTGTCATTGACATCGTATGACAGCGTGATCTTTTCCGTATCTGCAGAACCTGGTGCTTCAGAGTCACTGTCGCTACCTGTTTTTTTATCAGCAACCTGACTGGCATCATCTTCTCCAGACGGTGCTTCACTCAATGATAACTCCCGGTCTGCATTCGTATCTTCTGCCGGTATTTCATCTGTTACTCCGGCATCATCCGCGTCGCTGTTTTCGGAGGCTGATATTTCAGAATCAGCATTTGATTCGCTGGACATCTCATCATGCACTTCCGCACTTGATGTCAAATGGACTTTAACGGACGAAACATCAATATTATAGTCTTCCAACAGACTGCGGATTATATGGATAATATCCTTTGTACTGCCGTGAGTATTGATGAAGATGCCGGATTCACCAATCTGTGCTGAACTGTGAATCATATCGTCTTTGCTGTGCTGGATTTTCTTAGAAGTTTTATGCCCGCCGCCGGCAATTGCTTCCATGATTGTGATGTCTTCGTTATACAACTCATTGGCTAACTTTTTAAGCACTGTCGTATACGAAGAAGCATGATGCTCTTTCCCGTTGAATGAAAATTTGTCAATATGAGTTCCTGTAAAATTGTAATCATCTGCAACTGAAACCCATATATCAGAGCTTGAATTGCCGGATGAACCATTCTCTGTTCCTGTGCCACCAGTTATTGTCGGTTGTCTTTTATGGCCTGAAGCACCTGTCTTGCCATTATCTCCAGCCTCGCCTTGTTTTACTCTTGAAGATGCCACTTTAAAAGCGTTGGCAATCTCTGGCGATATTTCGATTTTAAGCCTCAGCAGGAGGACTTCTATCAGATGATTTGCTCTATTCGTAATCTCCTTCCGTGTCCACATGGTGGAATTCATCACGTCCTCATTCAGGAGCTTTAATTTAGAGTTGCATTCTATCATGCCCTGCTTGACATCAAAGGGTTTGTTGCTCATCTGCGAATTCTGTGCTGTGAGAGAGAGATTCCCGAAAGTGTTGAGAAGAGAGCGAGTATCATCAGGGTCATCTCCCATAATCTTGTGCCACTCCTCCGTATATTTACCCAAATCCTGTGGCATGATATGCTCAACCTGGAAATCAGAGAAATCCATCTTTTCCGGACTCTCATAACCATCCACTGTTGCATTCTCCACATACTCCAGCATAATTTTAACCAGCTTCTTGTCATTGGTGTTTGAGTAGTAATCGGCTGTATTGAGAATGCTGCTCCTTATTTCATCATCACCAGGAATCTTGTTGTTTGTATTGCCCTGGCATCCAAGAAATCCAAGTATGGTCTCATAATATTTTTTGGGAGTAATCTTTTCCTTTGTCAAAGGCCGTCCAGGAAAAATACGGTTATACATGGACGTAAAGAATCCGCTAAGCGAATTGGTAGGCACATTGCATATACGCCTGCGGATGATATACGACACCAGCAAATCCATGATTTTATCGAGATATGCCTTGTCGATAATATTTCGGCTGAAATCGTCAAACAGGTGCAGCAGGAAAGGATAAACTGTGGTCTGCTGCAGGTCTCTGAGTTCATCCAGCCTGTCATTCACAGTCCTGGAATACTTGTTGCTTCCTTTAAGAAAAGCAGCATAATACCCTGAGCACTTCTTCATTTCCAGCAACATTTTCAGGCTGTCGTTGTTGAATCCGAATTTGAGAAGACCCTTGAATTCTGAATATGCCGTGCCGCTGTTTATCCGTGTTCCGGTTGAGAACCTTAGGTAGTCCAGTATAAAATCGTCAAGATTTTTGGCTGTATTGCTCTCTATTTCATCCCAATGTTTATAGTCAATATCCTGATTGAAATCACCCATGAACAGATAGTTCTTGGCTTTATCTGCAAATGCAAGCTCAACCCCAGTTGTGTTCAGCGACTCAAATACCTCCTGAGGGCTGTCATCAGATCCGTCAACGATAGTTATACATGCAACTTGCAGCTTTTCTATACCTCTGTAAATATCTTCACAGGTCAAGCCTTTGGAAACAGCCTTATCAATCCAATCCTTAAAAGTTAAATAGTTGCTGCGGATAAGACTATCGCTCATTGAAGATAAATTATTATCCATTAAGAGCTTATACTGTTCATCATCTTTAGAGGTGAGAATCAATCTGATTCTGTTGTCACTATTAGGAATATAGCCAGTCTTCTTATTTGCTTTGTTGTACAGAGACTCACGTATTTCATCTTTAAGACGGTCATCACATGTGTCATGATCCATAAGAGCTTTTAAAAGAAGACATACAGATGTAATTCTCTGCTGCCCGTCTATTATGAGATAAACGCGGACCTTGCTGTGAAGATTGAAATCCACGCGGACAACTGACCCCAGGAAGTGTTCCCTGTTCTTTATGGAAGCAAAAACTATATCCTTAAAAAGCACTTTACAATTTTCTTTTTCCCATGTGTATCTTCTCTGATATACCGGCAATTTAAGGTTAGACTCTTCACTACTGATAACACCAAGAATAGGATAGCCTTCTACATTCATAACCTCTTCCCCTTCAGACCACTTTAGTACCCGCTGGGCCATTCTGATGCAAACCCAGTATGACAACTATCTGATACATACCTGATTACACCAGAAAAGTATATCACATAATTTAGGTAAAAACAACATATTAAGAAATGGGTGCCTCTAAAATACACTCATATTCTTAGCATATCCGTGGCAATTAGCTTTTTTCGGGGCAGGCCATCTTCAGGTCCATAGCTGGCCGGATAGCTCTGCCTTGGCTCCGGGATTCATCAACTCATTCCTTGCAAATAGAACCCTGTCTGTAGCCGGCCGGAGGGCTCTTCCAAGGCTCCGGGATTCATCAACTCATTCCTTGTAAAT
>JAJPZA010000130.1 GCA_021204625.1 Clostridia bacterium
CTACATCAGAAGGATGGCCGACGGCAGCGTCTACGTTGCGCCTTCGGGCAGCGATAAAATCCGTACAAAATACAACGAATCGGCATCATCGACCGGCATAAGCTCCAGCGAGATAGCCATGCTTATATACGATGCATCAAATGGTTTGTGGAGTTATAACCAATTCTCTTACAACTAACAGACATTAACTTTAATAAATAAAAAAATGGAACTGAACTTTAAAGAATTTGACCTGCCCACTGGAATATCGGGCAAGAAAACAGTGAAGGTGGATGCCCGCGAGAGCTTTGCGGACATGTTTTACAACCGCTGTCCGGGCATGAAAGGCCATGCCTTGGCGCACAAGATCTATGAGTCGGACGGACCTGTAGAGTTGAACGATGATGAAGTGGACACACTTACCCGGCTTGTGGAAGCCATCGCATTTCCGGCATTTATCGACGGCCTTAGAATGCAGTTGGAAGTCGGTGGTAATGACAATGAAAATATATAACGATTAAATAGAAGAATCATGTCTAAAACAAAACATTTCGGTGAGGTGAGTATCGTCACCTCCATGGGAAGCGACCAGTACATTCCCTTGACCGATGCCAACGGGAATATCACGCGCATTACAAAAGACAACCTGCTGGCTTCACTTATCGGAGACCACACGCTTTCGATGATGAGCAGTGGCGTGTATATCCTTTTCTGCACTTCGCAAGACCCGAAATTCGTGCCGCCTGAAAGATGGAGTGAATATTCCGCGAACGGTGCGCTCGGCGTTGTCGTGGTCGAGGGAGGCAGGAACCTTGTCATTGCCTTGGATGAACCGGCCGCCGGCACGATGTATTGGAACAGCGCGGCCGGCTTGTGCGGCACCGCCAACACGAGCTGGAAGTCCATCGCCGTCGACCTTGACGGCGAGTCCAAGACGGCGGCCATCATGGCGAGCGCCAACTACGAGCAATCAAATCCCGGGAATTACGCCGTCGGTTATTGTAACCAGTACAGCTGCTTCAAGTCGACGACCGGCTATGGCATTTCCGCAGGGAAATGGTGGCTGCCGTCCATGGGCGAGCTCATAATGATGTACTCCAATTTCGACAAAATCAACTATGCCCTGAGTGTTGCCGGTGGTGCGGCACTCCAGCGTGCCGACTACTGGTCATCCTCTGAGAGCTCCAGCACGTACGCCTGGAGTCTCGACATGACGTACGGCCGCATTGGCTACGGCACCAAGGCGTCGTACCTGCACAGGGTGCGTCCGGTTTCAGCATTATTACAATTAACCTTGCAATCTTAACCTTAGCCTTATGTGTGCGCCTTGAGGCGCACACATTCAAAATTTTCACTTGGAAAGCGTATGACGAACGAGAAGCGCGGCCGCCTGGTCATCCACACGAAAATATATATCGACGCACGCCATTTGTTGGACGATATATTGGACATGACGGCTGCCTTTCCCAGACAGTACAAGTTCACTGTCGGCGCAAGGATGCAGTCTTTGGCGATTGACGTGTTGGAGGAGATTACGGCCGCATACATCAACCGCGACCTGGACATTCGCTTGGCGCACCTTCTGGTGTTCCAGCAAAAATTCCAGACGCTCTCTACACTTGTACGACTTGCCGGTGAAAGGCGGTGGGTTCAAGGCGTCGGGCGGCTTGCCCGCGCCATTGAAGCGATGGACGGAATCGGACGGCAATCTTCAGCTTGGAGGAACTCTCTGGCCTCGAAAGAGGCGGAGTAGGCGGGATTCGGCGGGTCAAGGCCCTGTCCGAGAGAGCGGTTCTTTCTATTACAAATGGGGTGCGGCTGTCATTTACAGCGAAGATCCCTTAAATGGATAATGCACCGTAAAAGTGGCGTGCCAACTACTGGTCATCCTCTGAGAACTCCAGCACGAACGCCTGGAATCTCAACATGACGAACGGCAACATTGGCAACAACACCAAGGCGTCGAACCTGAACAGGGTGCGTCCGGTTTCAGCACTTGTATAAAGGACTATGTTTTTAAAAGCGATATGGTGACAACCGAGGATATGTTATTGGCGTATTACGATTGTCGGCAAGGAAAACGGCAGACCAACTCGGCCATCGAGTTCGAGATGGACTATGAGCGTCTGTTGATAGAATTGCGCGACGAGATTAATGGGCGTCGATACCAACCGGGTGCATCGATAACGTTTGTCGTCCGACGTCCACGCTATCGAGAAGTGTTCGCCGCCACATTCAGGGACCGAATCATACATCATTATATATCCCTTCGTCTGGAACCTTTGTTTGAAAAGATTTTCAACGACAGGACTTTCAACTGTCGGCGTGGAAAGGGGCAGCTTTACGGCGTTGAGATGTTGGAAAGTGATATACGTCAATGTAGTGAGGATTTCATGGTTGATTGTTGTGTAGCGAAGCTCGACTTAGAGGGCTTCTTTATGAGTATAGAAAGGCGCATGATGGCAAGGATGATTGACCGCTTCATTGTTGAGTATTACCACGGGGCAGACATCGACGACTTGCGATACCTTTGCCGCATGGTCATAATTCATGCACCTGAAAAGAATTGCGTCCGAAGAAGTCCTTTGGAATACTGGTCGCACCTGTCACGTAACAAGTCGCTATTTACCGTACCGGACGGCTATGGCATGGCGATAGGCAACCTTTTCGTTCAGTTGTTCGCCAACTTCCTTCTAAACTCCTTGGATTGGTTCCTGGAGGAATTAGGATTCAGCTACCATGGACGTTACGTGGATGATTTCTACATCGTTCATCGGAACAAGGAGTTGCTGCTTTCGCTGATTCCGAAAATCCGTGAATTTTTAAAGGAATATGGGCTAACGTTACATCGGAAGAAATTCTATATCCAACACATGACAAAAGGTATCGAATTCACGGGCACCATCGTTAAGCCTGGAAGGACTTATTGCACCCACAGGCAGGCAGTGGCTTTCACCCGTGCCGTGGAGCGTCTCAACCGTGCAACGACAGCGAAACAGGCTGGAAATGCCGTGCAGAGCATCAATTCATACCTTGGCATACTGAGGCATAGGAACGAATATGGGTTGCGCAAAAGGGTTCTTGGAAGTCTTTCTAAAAATGCTTTCAAGTATGTATATATTAGAGGACACTACGAGGTGGTCGTATTAAGAAAAGAATTTCGCCCGCACTTTTTAATGATAAGCAAAGCTATAAATTATGGGAAAAACAAATGCGGCAGTTGTACTGCGCATGGTCGAGTTGAATGTGGATGTGATTCACTTGCTTGCTGTTGATTATATAGTCATCGTTTCACAGAGTTGTGAAGAATACATATTGGAACTGTATGAGAAGGAATGGACCTATTGTAATGCCACTTAAATGGTGTTTGATTGACGTTTCGTTTTATCGATAAATACGTTTCGTTTTAATTCGGCGAAACATTTCGTTTTGCGGATTATA
>JAJPZA010000096.1:0-27512 GCA_021204625.1 Clostridia bacterium
TATATCTTCGATTATATGTCAATTGTATCCACACTGTGCAAAAGGGGGCTTTATTATAATGATAAGGTCCGTCTGAGATATCCAGCGCTGGGCTTTGCGCACGTTCCCTTCATGAAGGCTTACATGGCTGTAAAAGGGGAAAGTCCATATGACGTCCCCGCAGAGATCACAGCGGGGCACTGTTCCGTTTGCCCAGATATGGTAATCATCAAAGCGCTTGTAACAGTGCGTGCAGCGGTTTATCTGCAGGCTGCCCTGTATCTCCGCCACATTCTCGGACCCGGCTATCGTATGCATGCAGTCCACGTTGGTTGTTATGATTCCCTGGAGCTTTCCCTCTGTCTCCAGTTTGCGCAATGCCTTGTGGGCTACGGACGGCTCCCCATGGAACATGGAGTGCAGGAAAGCCTTGTCCAGAAGCTGGTAATACGCGTCCGGGTCATTCCTCAGCATGTCCTCAGAGCCCAGCCCCATTAGCTCCCTTATATTGCTGTGGTTGAAGGTTATTCCTCCGGCGGACAAGGAGATGCCCGCCCCCGTTACCGCTACGGTGTAACGGCTTTCATCCAGCGCTTCCCTTAGCTGCTCTATCTGCTTTTCCAAATTCATGCTGCACACCTCCCGGAATTGTTTTGTTCATGAACATATGTTCATACTCCGTCTATTCATGCGTTAAATCAAGCATATTTACATACTAAATTGCGTTCCAAATCAGAAATATAGCCACAGGCCTGCGCCATGTTAAACACGGCATATATAGCTATGAATCGTGAAACATAACGGAATCCGCCCTCATTTTTTGCTTTCATGCTGCTAAAGCATGCAAATCAGGCATATTTGCCTGTTAACTGCAACATCAGCCGGAATATGACATGGAAAGCAGGAAATTTACAGGCCAGATCTGCAATATATGCAGGAATACTGCCCAAAGACCTGTGATTTTTGAATTGGTGCCCCAATATGGCATGAATATTGCTTATTTTGCAGAGAAATTGCGGCAGAATTCCTTGTAATTGTAATCCTTCCCGGGGGTGCAGAGAACGGCGAAATCTATTGATTTGAACAGCTCTGCCGCCGTTTTGCCCTCATACGTGAAACTTTGGATGGTCTTGCGGAACGCATCCGACACTTTGGCGGCGTCATTTCCGAATATCCCGCATCCAAAGGCCCCCAATATCAGGCGTTTATTGCCGTTTTCCGCAGCAACGAGCAGCATCCCCTCTATCCGGCTGCAAAGCATCTGCTCATACTCCTGCGGGCTCTTTCCCTCCAGGCCGAACCGCACCATTGGCGCGGAACAGCTTATGACGGATACGCAGTAAGGCTCCGGAAGCAGATTCGCCTCCCGGTCCTTCAGGACTTCCACATGTGGCGAATATATAATCGCTTCCGTGCCCAGACGGGACTGGAAGGACTTGTTGTACTCGTAATACTCTTTTGCTTCATCGCTCTCAAGTGAGAGCAGAAGAGACGTCCTGCGGCACAGATCCTCTTCCTGCGCGCTTGCGCCCATGCGTGTCTTCCCTCCGGGCTCTGTTGCGCTTGCCATGTTGAGAATGAGCACGTCCGGCTCCTCGCCGCCGGCTATGCACTCCCTGTACCTCTTTTCCGCCAGGGCCAGTGTGTCCGTGTTTTCGCAGCCGCATTGCGGCATCCGTACGGGTGATGCGGACGGCTCTTTGCTGCGGAGCTCATCCAGCCGGCCAGGCAGATATGCCTTTGCTTCGCTCAGGACTGTTTCCTGCGGCAGCAGGACGGTTTTGCCGTCCAGTTCGTAGCCGCCCTTGGACAGGACGGAAAGCGTGTCCTCAAGAATCTGTATATTCCTCTGGCGCGTCTGCTCTTTGCGGCGTTCACGCTCCGCTATTTCCTCTTCTGAGAGGCCTGCGTATTCCCTGGCGCGCATCTGCTCCGCCATGCGTATCATCTCGGCTTCGCCTATTTCAGTTTGCTTTTCCGCCATTGCCCTTCCTCACTTCCTTGAGTTTTCTGAACACTTCATCGCTGCCCTCACGGATGTTGAGAGCGGCCATGTAATCGAATGACGTGCGGCCCGGGTTGATCTGCACGATGGGAGCCTTGCGGTTCCTGTAATCCCAGTACACGCCTCCGTAGTAGCCGTGTGTGCCTATTACGATTATGAGGTCCGCCTGTGAGATCCAGTTCCTTGCCTTGCGGACATCCTTGTCCCAGACGTCTATATGGCTGTATATGGGCCAGGGCGTTATTTCACCTCCGCAGTGCGGGCAGCGTGGAAGATCCTTCTGTCTCCAAATCTCAAATGTGTCATAATGCCTGCCGCACTCCTCGCAGCAGTTCACTTGCAGGCTTCCCTGTATCTCCGCAACGTTCTTTGAGCCGGCTATGGTATGCATGCAGTCTACGTTGGTGGTAATTATGCCAAGCATCTTTCCCTCGTCCTCAAGCTCCTTGAGAGCGTAATGAGCATAGCTGGGATCATAACTGAACATTGAGTCCAGAAAAGAACGCAGAAAGGCGTTGTCATCCCCGCCCGATCCTCTTCGTGCGACATGCAGCTGGCCGTATGTCACGCCGCCTCCGGAAAGGGATATCCCGGCTCCCGTGATTGCAACTATCTTATTGCTTCTGTCTATGTAGTCTGCAAGCTGCTGTATCTCATTCATTTCCTTGGTCTCCCTCCGTTTTTTGAACAGTCCCATCTTTTCTCCGTTATTCACCCAGAACGTATGCCAGGGCTTCGGCTGCATCCGCTCTCACATTGAGATCAGCTATTGAGTCAAACTCCGTGGCGGCAGGATTTATCTGCACAATCTTTGTACCCCTCTTCATTCCGCTCATGTATTCATCGCTTCTGAAACCGGTGGTGCCAATTACTATCACCAGATCCGCCTCGGATATCATCCGTATGGCCTTTCTCATGCCGGCCTGGGACTCTTCAGAGCGTATATCCCTGCAGAATGTAGCGGGCATAATGGGGCCGCCGCACTTTGCGCAGCGTGGCATATACCCCTGATTCCATATATTGCAGTCTGTATACCTCTCACCGCAGTCCACGCACACGTTGTCCTGGAAACTGCCCTGGAATTCCGCCACGTTTTTTGATCCGGCAAGCGTGTGCAGACAATCCAGATTCTGCGTTACCACGCCGTACAGTTTTCCCTGCCTCTCCAGCTCCGCCAGCTGCCTGTGCACCTTGCTGGGGCCCTTGACGAATGTGGCATCCAGGAAAGAATCCCTCATAATCCTGTAGAAGTCCTCCGGATGCTTGCGGACATAGTCCGCGGAAAAGACCCGGCCGGCGTTCATGCGGCCCACTGTCATCTTGAACCTGCGCATGCCGTACATGTACGAAATCCCTGCACCGGTTACTGCCACTGCCTTGTGGCTGGCGTCTATATACTCCTTAAGCTGTAAGAAATCCTTTCTCATTTTTACCCCCGGCTGCAAACCGTCCTTGCCGTACGGTTTATATTGTAATATTTACTGTTACAATTATACTTGCAGTATGGATTAAAGTCAATACACGCAATTGATTTCCTTGCCTGGACCTGTTATACTGGTTGCAACATATTCCGTCAGGTGCCTTTTATGCGAGCAAGCAAACGATTCTCCACAGCCGTACACGCACTGCTTTTCGTAGCGGTGCTTTCTCCAAGGAAAAGAGTGACCAGTTCCCTTGTTGCAGAGAGCGCAGGAGCTAATCCGGTTATTATACGAAACGTCTTCCTGGATCTTGCAAAGTGCGGCCTCATAGAGACGCTTCCTGGAAAAAACGGCGGCGCTGTCCTTGCCAAGGCACCTGAGGACATCTCCCTCTGGGACATATACCAGGCCGTTGAGCCGGATGACGCTGAGGAAATCTTCAAGATACATGATGAGGAAAGCAACAGCCCAATAGGCAGGAATTTCTACTGCATACTGTACCCGCATATGGACGCGGCTGTTTCAGCCATGAAAGACAGCATGGCGCAGGTCTCATTAAAGACGCTTCTCAATGAGCTTAGCGCTCTTATAAGCAGCGGAGAAGCTGAAGATGTCACAGCAGAGATTCCCAGGCTGGAACTGTAATCGGGTGCAAGCCAAGGAAGACGCTCATAAATGCACAGAACGCGCTATTAAGAAGCTGAGATGCATATGTCGTCACGGCAGAGATTTCCAAACCGGAATTGTAATGCTCCGTTTCTCTCGACAGCTCTGTTGTTGCAGCTGTTGCAGAGTGCATATCTGATATTTTATTGCCGGCCATCGCGCCGGTTTTTTTATTGCATAAAAAAACCGGCACCCTGCTTGCTATTGCAAGATGCCTGCTTCCAATTGGTGCGGGTAACAGGATTTGAACCTGCACTACCTCTCGGTAAACAGATTTTAAGTCTGTCGCGTCTGCCGATTCCGCCATACCCGCATTACGTGTCTATATTATAAACCGCCGTACGGCTAAAATCAAGCTGTTTTAAACATGATTTTGCCGTTTGTGACAATCTCCTTAGCCGCATTAAAATCGCCGCCAGCGGGCTTTTTTTGGCCAATTTGAGCGAAATATATGCATGTTTTCAATGCTTGTTTCACGTAAAACCTTAATGCCTGCAGGTGTTTATACAAGCCTTGCAGATCTCCTCCGGCATCCCTTCCGGTCTGGCGGGGCCTTCACACTGTCCTCTCCTTCGTCCGTGAATGCGTTGGTGTAATACCAGACTTTGTAAGTGAGCATACCCAGAGCGGTTTACAGACGTTCCATCTTAGCGATAACAGCATCCCTCTGCTGCAGTATGAGCTCCAGGCGGGCGGGATATGAACCTGCTCCCTGTGAGCAGAGATCCATGAACTTCTTGATGTCCTTTATCTCCAGACTGGACTTCTTAAGGCAGTTATGACTCTGAGAGCCTCCAGGACATTGTCTGAGAACTGGCGGATGCAGGACCTTTTCTCCATCTCCGGGAACAGGCTTCCTTGTCATAATAACGGAGTGTTGAAACGGGGATGCCGACATTTCTGATACATACCCGATAGTATACATGAAAAATTCCCTCCGGAGGCAGATTTTTTGCAAAAGCCCCTTGACCTGAAGTCCGGTTCAGGTATCACACTCCCTGTGTGTAATCAAGACTGCAGGACTAGTCAACCAACCAAGAAGGCAGATTATGAAGAAAATCACGCAGACGGCAGGCAGAACACCCCTCGGCGAGTTCGCCCCGGATTTCGCCCGTTTCAATGATGACGTCCTCTAGGCAAGGACTGGAACATAGCGGACCTGGACCACAAGACACGCTGCATAATAACGATAGTTGCGCTGGCGTCATCCGGCATTACAGACTCCTCCCTGTCATACCATCTCCAGAACGCTAAAAACACAGGCGTGACAAGGAAAGAGACAGCAGCCATATTAACCCATACGGCCTTCTACGCAGGCTGGCCGAAGGCATGGAGTGCTTTCAGCCAGCCAAAGGAAATATGGACGCAGGAGACTGGAGCACAGGACGCAAAAGCAGCGCATGCCGCATCAATGATATTCCTTATATGCGCACACAATGACGCAAACGCAGGATTCTTCATCGGCAACAGCTATCTGGCGCCTTTATCCACTAGCCAGGCCGGCATCTCCAACGTCACCTTTGAGCCCGGATGCAGGAACAACTGGAACATCCGCCAGGCCGCTTCCGGCGGAGGGCAGATTCTTATCTGTGTCGCCGGCAGAGGATATTTTCAGGAATGGGGCAAAGAAGCCGTTGAGATGGATCCCGAAGACGTCATCAATATCCCTGCAGGCGAAAAGCACTTGCATGGCGCAGCACCGGATTCATGGTTCTCACATATTGCACTTGAAGTGCCAGGAGAGGACGGATCCACTATATGACATTAATATGTGGCTGACAGCGCATACGGAATACAGAAGTAAATGCAAGGAGGCGCATATGACAGAAGAGAAACTCATCCTAACCTATGAATGGTTCAAGGCATTCCCAAAGGATGACAGGGTTGAGCACAGGAAAATCACCTTCCACAACCGCTACGGCATAACTCTAGCTGCAGACCTGTACAAACCTATTGGCGCAACAGAAAAACTGGCAGCGCTGGCAGTATGAGAACCCTTCGGCGCCGTAAAAGATCAGGCCGGAAGATACGCGCAGGAAATGGCTGCGCGCGTTTGACCACACCTACACCGGAGAGAGCGGCGGACAGCCGTGGTTTTTGGCATCTCCTGACATTATCACAAAGGTTTTCTGTCTGCTGTGGACTTTATTTCCGTACAGGAGCGGATCCGGACAGAACAGAGCTTTTAGGCATTTGCGGGTGGGGAGGAATGGCTCTCAACGCAGCTGCCGTAGACACAAGAATAAAGGCCACTGCAACCTCTACAATGTACGATATGAGCCGCAATTACTCCTGCGGGTATTTTGACGCAGAAGACTCAAAAAAGGCCCGTATGGCCAGGAGAAAGGCCTGGAACGCGCAGAGGACTATAGACTGCAGAAAAGGCACATACGCGCGAGACGGCGGCGTTATAAACGTTGTGACGGATGACACGCCCCGGTTCGTGAAAGATTACCACAACTTCTACAAGACACCCAGAACCAGCCATCCGCGCTCCAAAGCCTCCATACAGGGCTGGAACATAACATCCGGCCAGTCCTTCATCAACATGCCTGGAGATTGAATCAGCAGTGCTTAGAATCCACAGGAGAAGGCTCATTCCGGTTAATAAGCGAGGATGCATGCAAGAGGCTCACAGGAGACAGCAAACAGCTTCTTATAATCCCCGGAACCGTCCATACAGACCTCTGTGACAGGATGGATATTATACCCTTTGACGCAATCAAAGCCTTCTATCGCAAATACCTTGACTAATCCCATATGGAAGTGGTAAAATTGTCCCTGTTAACGGAGATGAAGCCATGAAAAAGATGCTTATCATATATTACACATGGGCCTATGGAAATACAAAGCGTATTGCGGACCAGCTTAAGGAAGCGACAGGAGCTTCAATGGAGAGAATAGATACGGTTGAGCCGTACCCCTTAAACTATCAGGAAACATATGAACAGGGGTATAGTGAGGTAGACCTTGACTTCAGGCCTGAGCTCATGGATCTGAGCCTTGACATTGACGACTATGATGTAATCGCCCTGGGCACGCCTGTGTGGTGGTACAAGATGTCTCCAGCCATGTATTCCTTCGTGTACAGCCACAACTGGTATGGGAAGACCATTATTCCGTTTGTAACATGTGCCGGCTGGCCGAAGAAGGTCATGAAGCAGTACAGGAGGGAGTGCTACGGAGCAAATATTATCTATCCGTTCATTGTCAAATTCGACAGGAACGGCGGTGATGCCATGATAACGGAGCAGTATGAGATAGATGCATGGATTGAAGCTGTCAAGCGTTATCTTGAGACTGGAAATGCTGTCAAATTCAAGCAGAAGATGAAAAAAGAGCCTTTTTTCAAACGCCTGGCTGCCACATTCAAGAAGAAGAACAAGCAGTAATGAAAGAACCCGCCCGGATAACCGGACGGGTTTTACATTTGGAGGCGACACCCAGACTTGAACTGGGGGTTAAGGTTTTGCAGACCTCTGCCTTACCACTTGGCTATGTCGCCATACTCTATAAAAAAATAGTGCGGACTTTGGAGCGGGAGACGGGATTCGGACCCGCGACATTCACGTTGGCAACGTGACGCTCTACCACTGAGCCACTCCCGCATTTGACCACACTATTACTTGGTGGGAGTAACAGGGCTCGAACCTGTGACCCACTGCTTGTAGGGCAGTTGCTCTCCCAACTGAGCTATACTCCCAAGTACCTTCGCCAAATGCTTAATTAATATAGCAAATAACTTTACAAAAATCAAGCAATTTCATATAAAATTTTAAATTTTGGAGAAAAAAGTGTGCGCCCCGGAATCTGGCCTGTCATCCGCTATCCAGGACAGTTCCTTGGAAACCAGCTTCCGGATGCCGCGGCAGCATACCGAGCCTGTGGGCTTTCATCCTGGAATATTACAGCATAGCGCCTATGATTATTTTATGCGCTCCTGCAAATTCAGCGCATAGTTATTATTGTTGCGTCCATCATGTTTGCCCTGTTTTTGCAGCACGCGCTTTATTTTGTCCGGCGAGTTCATTTATTTTTTACGCTTAGGTGTTTTAGGCTGTCTCTGGATTTTGCCAAAGCAAACGGCGGGGATGAGTGCGTGGTTCTGCAGTACAGAAGTGTTATGCCGAATCAAATCAGGCTTCCTGTTTGCCATTTCTTGATTGCTCCATGGATTTGTGGAGGCAACGAAATACTCTGAATGCCTTAACTTTCATGACGCATATTGCTTTGAAGGATATTGGAATGATACGGGCTTGTCTTTTATACAGAATTGTAAAATTCTTCTTACCGCCTGATGCAAAAAACTGCTTACCGTACTGCGTAAAAAATCCTTGCCGAGGTTTGTAAATACTCCTTGCTATGCGATGTAAAAATCTTTTTGCCGTACATGCATTAAGGGGGGAGTCCCTTCATTTTTGCAGCTTGGCCAGGAATTCTGGTGTCTGGCCTTATTTGAAATCTCACAGGGCTGTCTGCAGCATGTTTGTTTGTCTCTCATGGCTTGATCCGGAATTATAAATCGGCCCGCACAGCCTCTCAGAATGCAAATCCCGTTTGTGTTCGGGCTGCGATATGCTGCCGTTTCGCTGTTTATAAATGCAGCTTTTAAAGTGCTCTGCGGTATATTAAAATTTAAGGGGATTAGCATTGCGCTAATCCCCTTTTTGTGTGATTTGTGCGGAATGTTTCATATGAAACATTCATCTTTTACTGCCGCTCAATGATGTCAACAATCTCAGCTATTCTGTCCAGATCATCCTTGGAATAGTAGTCGATGTAGATTCTGCCTTTCTTGTCCGAACCTATGAGTGTGACCTTCGTGCGGAAGGTATATCTCATCCTGGAGATCAGGTCGTTGAGCTCGGCGGAGGCAATCTGCTTTTTCTTCTTTTTCTTCTCTCTGAGAGCATCAGGATCCATCGTGAAAGCTTTCACTCGCTTTTCAAGATCTCTTACAGAGTACTGGTTCTTGATGGTCTCCTGGGCAAACATGAGCTGATCTGCAGCTGACAGAGTGACCAGAGCTCTTGCATGGCCCGCTGTGAGCTTTCCTTCCTTGACGAGAGTCATTACCTCCGGGCTTAATTTGAGAAGCCTAAGGGTGTTCGTGATTGCCGGCCTGGACTTGCCTATTCTTTCCGCAAGCTCGTCCTGTGTGAGCTTGTAGTCGGACATGAGCTGCTTCATTGCCGTGGCTGCATCGATGGGGTTGAGGTCTTCTCTCTGCAGATTCTCTATAAGGGAGATTTCCTCTATTTCTCTGGGAGAATATCTTCTGATTACTGCCGGAATTGTCTGCTTGCCTATTTCCTGGCAGGCCCTGAATCTTCGCTCTCCGGCAATAATCATGTATTTGCCGCCCTTGCCGTCATCGTTGACGACGATGGGCATTATGACACCGTGCCTCTGGATGGATTCACCCAGCTCTTTCAATCCCTGCTCGTCAAACTGTTTTCTGGGCTGATTGGGGTTGACTTCAATCTGGGAAAGGGGAATCTCTTCGGAGCTCTTGAGCTCTTCTTCAGTGAACTCATGGCCCCTTCCGGTATGCATCATGAAATCATATGCTTCCCCGGTCTCCTCAAACAGAGCATCCAAACCTTTTCCTAAACCTTTTGCCATTTTCGCTCCTTATCGTGTGGCCTGTCTGGACAGGAACTCCTCTGCGAGAGCCTTGTAGGCCTTGGCTCCGATGCACTTGGGATCATACTGCAGGATAGGTTTCCCATGAGAGGGAGCCTCCACAAGCTTTACATTGCGGGGTATCACTATCTCATAAAGAGAGCTCTTGAAGAATTTCTTGATCTCAGCCGCAATCTGTTTGGAGATGGTCGCGCGTCCGTCGAACATGGTTATGACAACGCCTTCAATCGTAAGATACGGGTTAAGGTGCTGCTTTACCAGGGAAATGGTGTTCATAAGCTGGCTCACTCCCTCCATAGCGAAATACTCAACCTGGAGCGGTATTATTATTGAGTCAGACGCAACCCATGCGTTGATTGTCAGGAGGCCAAGAGAAGGGGGGCAGTCTATGAAGATGTAATCATACTTGTCCTTGATTTTGTCCAGGGCTTCCTTCAGAATCTTCTCACGGTTTCTTTTGTATACCATGTCAATCTCGGCTCCGGACAAATCCACGTTGGCGGGAAGAAGGTCCAGGCCTCTGACCGTTGTCGGCAGGATATTGCTTGCAGCGGGCTCATCCTCGATGAGCACGTTGTAGACGGAACGCTTGAGGTTGTTCTTTGAGAACCCTAAGCCGGTAGTGGCGTTCCCCTGTGAATCCAGGTCCACAAGGAGAACGTTCTTGCCGAAATCCGCGCAGTAAGCTGCCAGGTTGATAGCTGTCGTCGTTTTGCCGACGCCGCCTTTCTTGTTAGTTAAAGCTACAATCTTTCCCATAACCTTCCCTCACAGAGCACAATCAGTTCTCGAATCTCTTAAACGGATTATCAGCGCGCTTAGCGTCCTCCTCATCCATGTACTGAATGACTTCCGCATAGCTCTTGCCTTCCATAAGGAGGTCCACTTCTTCAGTGTAAATTGTTTCTTTCTCTATAAGCACTCTGGCCATGTTGTCGAGGATGGAGCGGTTCTCAGTGAGCATTATCGTTCCTCTCTCATGCTGGCCGTTGACTATCTTGTGCATCTCGTCATCAATAAGCCTTGCGGTCTCTTCGGAATAAGTGTTATGGGTTTCCATATCCTTTCCTAAGAACACTGTCTGGGAATTGGATCCGTAAGTCACAAGACCCAGTGTATCCGTCATGCCCCATTCAGTGACCATCCTCTTGGCTATATCTGTGATTCGCTCAAGATCGTTTGATGCTCCTGTTGTGATATCCTTGATAACAAGCTCCTCTGCGATTCGCCCGCCTAACGCCATGCAGATGAAGTCAAGAAGCTTGTTCTTGGTCATATGGTTGTCATCGTTGTCCGGCCTGGTCATTGTATACCCTGCGGCATTTCCACGGGGTATAATTGATACTTCCTGCACAGGATCGCAGTCAGGGCAGAGCCTTGCAAGGATTGCATGACCGGCTTCGTGATAAGCCGTTATTCTCTTGTCGCTCTCAGTGACGACACGGCTCTTCTTAGCCGGTCCCATGAGAACCTTGTTCACTGCTTCGTACAGCTCAGGATTGCCTATAAACTTCTTTCCGGCTCTTGCCGCCAGGATGGCTGCCTCATTGAGGAGGTTTGCAAGATCTGCTCCGGAGAAGCCGCTGGTGATTCTGGCCACTACCTTAAAGTTGACATCCGGAGCCATCGGCTTGTTCCTGGCATGAACTTTAAGGATTGCCTCACGGCCTTTGACATCTGGAAGATTTACATAAATCTGCCTGTCAAATCTGCCGGGTCTTAAGAGTGCGGGATCCAGGATGTCCGCACGGTTCGTCGCCGCCATCACTATGATGCCCTCGTTCTGCTCGAAGCCGTCCATCTGAACCAGTATCTGATTCAATGTCTGCTCACGCTCATCGTTGCCGCCGCCAAGTCCTGCGCCACGCTGCCGTCCGACTGCGTCTATCTCATCTACGAAGATAATGCAGGGCTGGTTCTTCTTGGCCATATCGAAGAGGTCACGCACACGGGACGCTCCGACACCGACATACATCTCTACGAAATCGGATCCGCTGACTGAGAAGAACGGAACGTTCGCTTCGCCGGCAACGGCTTTTGCGAACAGCGTCTTTCCTGTTCCGGGAGGGCCTACAAGCAGGACGCCCTTGGGAACTCTTGCGCCAAGATCCTGGAACTTCTTGGGAGCGCGCAGGAACTCAACGATTTCGGCCAGCTCAACCTTTTCTTCTTCAGCGCCGGCAACGTCCGTAAACCTTACTTTCACATTGGTAGTGGCTTTGGCCTTTGACTTTGCGAAGCTCGTGACTCTTCCGGCACCGCCCATGGACGAGCGGATGAGCACGACAAAGATGATTATGATAAGTATCAGCGATATTACGGTTACTACCGTTGACCACCAGTTGCCGGAGTTGGGATTCGACATCACCACGCAAACGCCGTATGCATTCCAGGTGGATATGACATCCAGCCCGTCAGAACTGAAGAGGGAGGGACCGTAAGCATACCAGAGATTCTTGCCGTTGACATCATAGCCGTTGAACTCGTAGGCACTGATATCCACTTCCCAGACAACATTGATTTCCTCTTCAGTCGTGTCATCAGAATCCACAATGATATAACGTCCGACACTGGAACTGTATTCAAGGGTATAATTATCCGGAAGCTCTAAATTCCCGTCTATAACTTCTTGCTTGACAGATTGGGTATAAGTTTTGCTCGATTGGTCGTAATTCAGATCGTAGTACTGGGCGTTCTCAACGTACTGCTGGAAGTCTGAAATTGCAACCTGGGTTGCTCCTCCGCTGAGACTGAAAACCACAAAAATAACTATAATTGCGATTATCAGAATCAGGATGACCACCCACAAGATGATTCTGGATTTTTTATTCAAGTCAGATCTCCTAGAGTTTCGTTCAAAATTGACAGACGGAAATGCCGTCCAGTGGGCATTTTAGCATACCATATTAAATAATTCAAGCGAATACACCTAATGTTTGCGTTTATCACCTAAATTTCATTTGTTTTTTATCTTGCTTACAGGGCCGTGATTTGCCCGAAAAACAGTAGAATTCTGCTTAGCGCATATTCAAAAATTATGTGTTTTTGTGATGTTTCACGTTAAACTAACCGAATTTTTCAGTGTTTTTAATGTTTCACGTGAAACTATTAACGCCACAATTTTGCCATTTTGTGGATAAATTCAGGCCTTGTGGACAAAAAAAATCTGCGTCTTATCAAAAAAAACAACTCCGGCAAACAGCATGAAAGAGCTGGAATTCTAAGAAGTTTCATACGTTTTGACAAAATCCAGAGTCTTTATTACGGAAAAGATTTTCACACAGTTACTGACACAGTGTATATTTGTTGATAGAATGTGGATTATTTTTTTGATTTCATGGCCTTTTGATGAACCATGTATGCGTCTTCTGTTGTGGATATGTTGATAAATAAAAGGCGCAGACAAAAAAAATGTCTGCGCCCTTCTGTTTGATTTATCTGTTTAATGTTTCACGCTGTAAAAAATGGCTGCCGATTCAGGACAAAGGATTCTTCCTGGGTTTTCCGTTGGCTCTCGGATACTTGGACGGAGTAGGACTGACCTTGCGGATTACAATTATTGTCCTGGTTCCCTGACTGTCCGGAAGAACGAATGAGTGTATACCTTCTGTCTTTCCTCCAAGCAGTGAAATAGCTTTCTGTGCTGCTTCTGTCTCCTCCGGAACATTGCTTTTGTAAGCAATAAATACTCCGCCCGGCTTTACAAGCGGCAGACAGTATTCCGCCAGAGTGTTGAGCGGAGCGACAGCTCTGGCAGTGCAGGCATCATAGGCTTCGCGATGTTTCACGGACGTGCCGGCATCCTCAGCCCTCATGTTTAAAATTTGTACACCGGAAAATCCCATTTTTTCCACAACGGACTCAAGAAAGGCACACTTCTTGCCTGTGGATTCTATGAGAGTGAATGAAAGGTCATCACGGACGATTTTCAAAGGAATGGCCGGGCATCCGCCGCCGGACCCTACGTCAGCCACAGCAGCTCCCTCAGGAATGAAAGGCTCAGCCAAGATGGAATCCAGGAAGTGTTTTGATACAATATCCTCATGTTTCGTTATGGATGTGAGATTTATCCTGGCATTGCCGTCCAGAAGGAGATGTTCGTACGTGTCGAACCTCTCTTTATATGCGCCCTCTATTCCGGAAAGGGATGCTTGCATGATATCTGAATTTTCCATGGCTAAAGTATAGCAGATGCCGCCTGCAATATCAACTTAGTGTTGCCCACAATTTCACTCATGTCTGTGGATAACCGGTTTGATGATTTGTTTAATTCATTTATGCAGCGCTTTAAATGTCCGTTCCCGTGAAACGGCAATTTGAATTCCACAAATTCCCCCTTTTTCCACATTGCAATTAACGCCTTCTTAACATCCCTTTACAGTTATTTTTCAGTTGCTTTTTGACTGTTTTTTTGCTATTATGTATGTAATTGCAGGATGCTTGAAAGAGAGAAAAAAGTTACCCACATTTCAACGGGCTGTATTAATAAGTCTAATATATTATTTTTCTATAATATATTAAAAATCATAGATAGCGGAGTGGAACGATGAAATTAGTTTGCGAAGGGTTGGATCTGGCGGATTCCGTGCTGAAAGTTGTTAAGGCCTGCTCATCCAAGAACATAATGCCCGTGCTTGAGTGCATCAAGCTTAGCGCCAGGAACGATATGCTCACTCTCTCTGCCACGGACGGAGAGATTGCCATAATAAAGAACGTCAAGGCCGAAGTCATGGAGGAAGGAGAGGTTTGCGTGCAGGGAAGATACTTCTCTGAGTTCGTAAGAAAGGTTGAGTCTTTCCAGATCCTTCTGGAGACGGACGGAATAAGCATGAACATCATGTACGCCCAGAACAAGACATGCATGCAGATTCTTTCTGCCGATGACTTCCCCGTAATCAATACGGACATCAATGAAAGCTGCTTCTCTTTGCCCACAAATAATCTGAAGAAGTACATAAACTTCACTACGTTCTGCTGCGCCACCGATGAGTCCAGGCCCATCCTCAAGGGCTGCCAGTTCGTAATCAAGGGGAGCGAACTGAGCGTCACGTCTTTGGACGGATTCAGGCTTGCCACCATTTCCGGCACGGTTGCATCCAGCACCGGCAACATGGAGATTGTGTGCCCTGCAAGAACCCTCAATGAGATAGACAAGATGCTGCCGGCAAGCGACGATCTCATAGACGTCTACGTGCAGCACGGAATGATGCTCGTGGCATCCGAGGACACGATCCTTACATCCAGGCTGTACAGCGGAGACTTTATCCGCAAGGAAAACATCATCCCCAGAAACTTCAACACTACGGTGAAGGTCAACAGGCTGAACCTCAAGTCCAGCATAGAAAGGGCCGCTGTGTTCGTGAAGGGGGAGAAGAACAGCCTCATTGTGTTTGACATCTCCGGAAACCAGGTGATGGTATCAACGAACTCAGAGATAGCCCGCGTCAACGAGCCTCTGGAGGCCGAGGTAACAGGAAAAGACCTGAGAATAGCCATGAACTCCAGGTTCATCATAGACGCAGTGAACAACCTCGAAGACGAAGAGATTGTGATGTCATTCAACAGGCAGATAGACCCGTTCATATGCCAGAACAGAGTGGACTTGCGCTCCCTGTACCTCATTTTGCCTGTGCGCACTGCCAATAACGCTTGACACATTCAAAGCAAAAACTGTATAATTGCGAAAGTTATACAATAATGTATATTACATAAGGAACTAGACTCATGAAAAGAACATACCAGCCCAAGAAGAGGCATAAGCAGAAGGTTCACGGCTTCAGGAAGAGAATGAAGACCACTGGCGGAAGAAGGACTCTCGCCAGGAGAAGGAACAAGGGCAGAAAAGTCATCTCTGCATAACGGAAATTGAAATACCTTAGGATCAAGAAGAGCGCGGATATCAACAAGCTGTTCAGGAAAGGGGAAAGAGTGTACTCTCCTTCCCTGACTGTGCTGTACCGCCCTTCCCCCAAGCTTTCCATGGCTGTGACCGTCTCCAAGAAGAACGGGAAGTCCGTGGTGCGAAACAGAATAAAGAGGCTTGTCCGGGCGGCCTTCTCAGACACGTGTGATATGCTCGGCAAGACCTATTCCATAATCATCCTTCCCAAGCCTGCGGACGAGTACAGCTACAAGACTTTCAAGAAAAGTCTTGTTTCCTGCTTTAAGAAGATGAATTCATGCAAAGGGTAAAGAGATTTTTCAAATATCTCCGGAAGCACATCTTCAAGCCGTACATAAAGATGCTTTTGATGAGGCTGCTTATCTTCTACCAGAAGCATTTCTCAAAGCACACGTGCCTGTATGAGCCGACATGCTCGGAATACATGCTCAGATCCATCAACAACATAGGCGTCATCTGCGGAATAATTGTGGGTCTTTGGCGGCTTCTCCGGTGCAATCCCTTCTCAAAGGGAGGGTATGACCCGGCTCCCGAAAAAAAACGCAAATACAAGTGGATTATCTGAAATAATGGAAATTCTCAGCTTGCTGGCCTCTGCGTCACAGGATATCATACAGATTGGTGTCGAAGGCATTGATTCGGTTTCCCTCAACTGGATAGGAAACCTCATCAAATGGCTTTTCGACGCAATGGGCGGTATCTACGGCGCTGTGGCCTTAGGCGCCATCTGCTTCACTCTCATACTGAAGACCATCGTGCTTCCGCTTGACATCTATTCGCGTGTCAAGACAAAGAAGCAGGCACTCATCATGGAAGACATGAAGCCGCAGATGGAAAAACTAAAAAAGCAGTACGCCAACGACGAGAAGATGTACAGTCAGAAGTACCAGGAGCTGCAGAAAGCGAACGGCTATTCGCCTCTTGCGGCCTGCCTGCCGACGATTGTCTCGCTGGTCATATTCATGATTGTGTTCGCAGCTTTCTCCACTTACTCCAACTATGCAGTCCTGGATTCTTACAACGAACTCGTCAAAGCGTACAATTCGAGCGTCGCGATATACATGACGGCCGATGAAAACGACACCGACCCACAACATTTCCTATTGCTTGTGGACGGGGAGATCATAGACGCCGAAAATGACGAGGCCCTTCTTTCCGGCACGCGGCAGTACAGGATAATGTACGACCAGTTCCAGACATACTATGCAACGCAGGATGGGCATACAGGGGAAGATCCCTTTGAGGGGATGACTTCCGAATATGACAAGAATGAAGTCGTTGTGGAGTTTGTGCAGAACAACGCTCAGGACGCCGTTGTCGAGAAATACAGCGAAAACACCCAATCTTCCAAATTCCTGTGGATAAAGAACATGTGGTACCCCGATTCCATGCTCAATTACGAGGTGCCCAATTTCACCAAGTTCTCTTCAGCCATAACGAGGGCAAGTTCCGCCATTCCTGCAAACTATGAGGAGAGCTACAACGAGGTTACGGCGAAGCTGTCTGACCAGAAGAGCAATTACAACGGATATTTCGTATTAATAGTGTTGGCGATAGGCATAATGTTCCTCCAGCAGTTCATAATGATGAGGACACAGAAGACCACCAGCGAACTGAGCACAGTAGACGATTCAGGTAAGAGACAGAACAAATGGATGATGATTATAATGCCAATAATCTATGCATTCTTCTCGTTCTTCTACAGCGCGGCATTCTCGCTGTACATGATTACCAACGTTACATACAGCCTTATCTCAACACTTATAATAAACAAAGTCGTGGCGGTACGGTTCGCGAAGAGAAAGGACCAGATACTAGCCAAAAGCAGAAGCAAGAGGTCTAAGAAAAAGTAATGGACGAGAATGTATTCACGGGGAAGACAGTGGATGACGCTGTCGATGCAGGGCTGAAGGCTCTGGGAATTACGCTGGCGGATGCAGAGATTGAGATACTGGAAGAGGGCAAAAAGAAGCTGTTCGGATCCGTCAAGGCAAAGGTTAAAATCACAGTAAAGCAGTCTGAAGAGACAATAACAAAGGCAGCGAAGCCCGAAACTGCCCCCGCACCGGCCGCAGAGCCGGAGGAAGAGGAGGATGACGAGCCCATATTCAAGGCTGCGGCATCCGAGGAGGAGCCCGCAAAAGAGGCTCCAGAGACAAGCGAAGACACAGAAGAAACATCAGAAGACACAACAGCGGCGGATGCTGAAAGAGCGGCGAAATTCATAGACGGGCTGCTTCCCCTGCTCCGCATAGAGGGAGAGGCGAAAGTCCTTCCCGAGAACGAAGACGGCAGCATATCAATCACCATCGACACGGCCACAACATACAAGGTCATCGGAAAGCGCGGGGATATCCTGGATTCAATCCAGTGCATCGCCGGAGCAATAGCCAACATCGGCAGGGAAAAGTACAAGAAGGTCGTTGTGGACTGCGAGAACTACCGCGCGACCAGAAAAGAGTCCCTTGAGCGCCTTGCCCGCAAGCTTGAGAAGAAGGCCGTTGAGACCGGCCGCAAGATAATCCTTGAGCCCATGAACCCGTACGAGCGCAGAATAATCCATTCCGTGCTCACCGACTCTCCGGACGTCACCACTATGTCCGAAGGCAAAGAGCCCAACCGCTACGTTGTAGTCATCCCTTCAAACGCAAAGCCCTATGACAAGGGCATAAGATACGGGGAGCACGGCAACGGACACGGAGGCCATCCTTCCGGAGGCCGCGGAAACGGCGGACATGGCAGATACAACGGCAGAGGCGGAAAGTCAAGCGGCGGATCCCGCGGAAACTTCAACCGCGACAAGCAGAACAGCAGGCCCTACAGTGACCGTGACAACCGTGACAGAGGACCGAGGGATAACAGGGACCGCGACAGAGGACTGAGAGACAACAGGGACCGTGACAGCCGCGACAACAGAGACCGCAGGGACAATCGCGGCGGATCCCGTCCTTCCGGCGGAGCTCCGCGCAAAAAGGAAATCCATTTCGGCGCATACCTCGGCAACAGCAACGACGTGAAAAAGGATGACTGATTCCCATTCCGTCCGGCCGTAAAAGCCGCATATTCCATACGCAAACACTCATTCCAGGCCAAAAGGCGGGGGGGGTGGCACAACTCAATAACAAGATGGTTTTCGGCCTAACACATCTTTATAAAAAAACCGAGTAGCAAAAGCAAATCAAGGGGGAAACCTGAGAGCGGACGGTAAATTGGCCGTCCGCTCTCTTCGTTGCAGCTTTTTCGTGAAAGGGGATCAGGACCGGCATACTACAACGGCCCTCCTGCAGGCAGCCAGCATAATCATCCGGGCTGCGGCAGACGGCCGCCAGGAGAATCCCATGAAAAGCAAAACCAAACTCACAACCAAGAGGCTCTGCCGGGCCGGCGTGATAGCCGCCCTGTACGTGGCCCTGACAATGGTTTTCGGCACCATATCATACAGCGGAATCTTTGAGATTCGTCCTGCCGAAGCCCTCACAATCCTGCCCCTGTTTTATCCGGAAGCTGTTCCTGCCCTGTGGATAGGCTGCATGCTGGCGAACCTTACTTCGCCCTTCATGCTGTATGACGTCCTCCTGGGCGGCCTTGCCACTCTCGTGGCCTCATCCCTCACATATCTGGCAGGAAGGTTAATTCGCAACAACATAGCCCGTGTGGCCGTAGGAGGCCTGTTCCCGGTATTCGTGAACGCATTTGCAATTCCCCTCATAATAGTCTTCCTTTGCGGGGGAGCGGACGGCTATGAGAGCATATCCGCCGCTTACTGGATTTATTTCGCATCAATGGTTGTTACCGAAGGAGTCTGGGTCTACGTTTTAGGCAGCCTTCTGTACAGCGGCATTCATTCGCTGCGCAAGAAGGGAGTGCGGGTCTTCATAGAGAAATAGCTCCAGACTCTTCCAGAGCTTATCTGACGGGTTTCCAGCCATTTCCGCACAAATCCATACAACCCGGCATATGGCCGTATCAGGGCCAGCAGAAGCCAGATTCCGGGCTCCTGCCGGACATGTGCGGAATTTCACGGGAAACAGGCATATACGGCCGTATACGGCCAGTATTCCGGCCCGTTTTTCCAATTTCACGTCAAACTAAAACCCTGCTTTTTGGAAGCAGGGTTTCTCGTTATCCTGTGGATATTTGCGGGCGGATTATCTTCTTCCGCCATGGCCGCCGCCCATGCGGGGACCGCCGCCGCCCATTCTGGGACCACCGCCGGGACGGGGACCGCCGCCCATTCTGGGGCCGCCGCCGGGACGAGGACCGCCGCCCATGCGCATTCCGCCCATAGGACGGGGAGCGGGGCGCACGACTCTGTGAGGTCCGCGGATGCCGCCCATGAAGGGGCTTCTGCAGTACGGATCCAGGAAGTATCTTCCGCCGTAATAGTAGAGGTTGCGTGTCAAGCCGTTTACAAGGGTAACGGTTACCAGAGTGCCTAAAACACCGGCGGCTACGCCGGCACCAGTGGAGCCTGTGCTGGCTGTATTATAGTTGTTGTAATCTGTTGTTGTGTAATTTGCGTTTGAATAATCTGCAGATGCGGTCTGTTGCGCAGAGGTAGTGGCGGCTGCGGTGCCGTCATCTGTCAAAGACGCGCCGCAATACGGGCAGAATAAAGCATCCGACTGTACGGATGAGCCGCAGTTAGGGCAGTAATTAGCCATATCATTCTCCTCTCAATATAAGTCTTCCGCGGGCCCTCAGGCCCTTTTGCACATTCATTATATAACAGCAAATGCCAAAATAAAAGGCTTATTGCCAACTTTTCATTAAAATTCCACCAGCTCTTCTTTCCAGGCATCAATGCAGGACTGAGTACTTCGGCCAGCCATATGCGGCAGCCGTATGCTGCAAAAGCAAAGCCGGGCAACTGAGCCCGGCTTGAATTGCATGCTGGCTTTATATACGAATTACTCCTCGCAGTTCTTCTTGAGAGTATCAAGGCAGTCCCAGAGCTCCTTGGGGATGCGGGACTGGATGGCGGTGTTGTAGTAGTTCTCAAGCTCTGCAGCTTCGCCGGCCCAGCGTGCCTTGTCCACTGCGAGTATGGCCTTGAGGTCATCCTTTGTGAACTTCCTTCCCGGAGCGATCTCGTAGTTCATGTCCTCGAGGTCAATGTCGTCTGCCTTGGGAACGAAGCCGATGGGTGTCTCGTCCGCCTCGATGGGCTTGTCGGAGCAGCGCTTCAGGATCCACTCAAGAACGCGCATGTTGTCGCCGAATCCGGGCCACATGAAGTTGCCGTCCTCGTCCGTGCGGAACCAGTTTACGTTGAAGATCTTGGGAGGGTTGGAAATCTTCTTTCCCATGTCTATCCAGTGCTGGAAGTAATCTCCCATGTGATATCCTGCGAAAGGCTTCATGGCCATAGGGTCATGACGGAGAACGCCTACGGCGCCGGCTGCCGCTGCCGTTGTCTCGGAAGACATTGCGGATCCTACGAATACGCCGTGGTTCCAGTCTCTTGCCTCATATACGAGGGGAGTGGTGGAGGCTCTGCGTCCGCCGAAGATTATAGCGGAGAGAGGAACGCCTGTCTTGGAGTCGAATTCAGGGGAAACGACGGGGCAGTTCTTTGCGGGAGCGGTGAAGCGTGAGTTGGGATTTGCCGCGCAGGTGCTCTTGTCCTTCTTGTTGTACTTGGCGGGATCCCAGGGCTTTCCGGTCCAGTCTATGCAGTGAGGAGGAAGATTGGGCGTGAGGCCTTCCCACCAAACCGTCATGTCATCCGTGTTGAGGGCGACGTTGGTGAATATCGTTCCCTGCTTCGTGGAGGCGAGGGCGTTGAAATTGGAGTGCTCGTTTGTTCCGGGAGCAACGCCGAAGTATCCGTTCTCGGGGTTCACTGCCCAGAGCCTTCCGTCCTTGCCTACCCTGATCCAGGCGATATCGTCTCCTACGCACTCAATCTTGTATCCGAGCTTTCTGTAGTGCTCAGGGGGAATGAGCATTGCGAGGTTGGTCTTGCCGCAAGCGGAGGGGAATGCGGCCGCGATGTACTTCTTGGAGCCGTCCGGGCAGGTGATGCCGAGGATGAGCATGTGCTCAGCCATCCAGCCTTCGTTCTTGCCGAGGTATGAAGCTATTCTGAGGGCGAAGCACTTCTTTCCGAGAAGCACGTTTCCGCCGTATCCGGAGTTCACTGAAATGATGGTGTTGTCCTCGGGGAAGTGCATGATGTATCTCTTCTCGGGGTCGATGTCGCACTTTGCGTGGAAGCCCTTGATGAAGTCTCCCTCATCGCCTATGGCCTCGAGCACGTCATCGCCCACACGGGTCATGATGCACATGTTGAGAACGACGTAAATGGAGTCCGTGACCTCGATTCCGTATTTTGCGAAATCGCTGCCTACAACGCCCATGGAGTAAGGGATGACGTACATGGTCCTGCCCTTCATCTTGCCCCTTGCAATCTCATGGCAAAGCTCATATGCCATCTTGGGATCCATCCAGTTGTTGATGGGGCCGGCGGCATCCTTTTCCTTCGTGCAGATGTAAGTCCTGTCTTCGACGCGGGCCACATCGTTAACCGCTGTGCGGTGGAGGTAGCATTCCGGCAGCTTCTCCTGGTTGAGCTTGATAAGCTCTCCGGTCTTGCAGCCTTCCGCCCTGAGCTCTTCAATCTGTGTCTTTTCTCCTGTAATCCAGACGATCCTGTCCGGCTGTGCAAGCTCAGCACTCTCGTCCACGAACTCGCGGACCTTCTTGTTGCTGGTGCCGCCAACGCCTACAGCGCTCTTGACCTTGTTGAGAAATCCCATAATCTATATGTCTCCTTAAATGAAAGTCCAAATTTCTACAGATAACATTATATACCTGTTGCAATGAAAAGGCAAACGGATTGCAATGTTTCCGCAAATGAAATTCCCGTGAACAAACATCACATTATTTCGTTATCTTAGCGCAGTTTTCCCGGCCCGGTACAGGCTGTGCAAGCGGACATATGCCTCAAACACGGCCGGCAGAAGAAATCCGGCCAAGCGTTTTCACATGCAGGGGAGGAAAAAGGCGCCCGCAGGGCAAGGCAATCTTTATGCACTCCGCGCGCACACGTAGGGAAGGGCTGGAGGGAAGTGGAACAGGGGCTCTTTTCCCGGGATTGCAGCACAGCCAGACACTTTAGCGCACTGCTTCGTTAAAGTGGACTGTTTTGATAAGAAACATTTGTTCATGCTTTGGCCCGTTCATTTACGCTGAGTTGGATTTTACGGACAGTTGGGCGGGCGAAAAGAGGCAGGATTTGCGGTTATCCGGGCGAAAAGAGGCAGGATATGCGGCATTCATGCAATGTCGCCTGCCCTGTTCCGGGGAGTTTTTCCGGGACCGGGTATTACGGACGGCAGGGAGGCGGACCGTCCGGCTTCCGGCCACGGGCAAAGAGGGGCCAGGAATGCCGTCAACCCGCTATAACCCCTGCGTTTTGCTGCCGCAGCAAAAAAGAGCGTTCCGAAGAGACGCTCCCTTGCGCGGAATTCCGTACAGATACGGCCCGGCTAGATGACAACGTTCTCCAGAACCAGCTTGTCATATGAGACGGGCTCCGTGAAGTCGCGGGGGATGAAGCTCACCGTGTTGAACTTTGCGTAGCTGAATATGTGGCTTTTGAGTAGGACCGGGGTGGCAATGTCCAGCTCCTCGCAGATGTCCGCGAGGTACGTGAAAAATCCGGAGTATGAGAACCTGCCGGGATTCTCGTACACTGTCTGCCTGACTATCTTTCCGTCCGTGATGACTTTTGCCCAGATTTTGAACATGGCAACAGTATAATAAAATTTCCGGGCAGTTGCAATCGAAATGGTATTGCAATTGACATTATCCGTGAAAAAAGCTAAAATGTAATCCAAATAAATGCACCCGGGGATATAGTCAAATGGAGAAGCTGGACAAGGAAATTTTAGCCCTTCTTGCGGATGATTCCCGCCTTACGGCGAAGAAGATTGCGGCGGCTTTGGGCGCGGACCCGAAAGACGTTGAGGCGCGCATAAGAAAGCTCGAGGATGACGGGGTCATTGTGAAGTACACGGCCATTGAAAACAGCGACCTCACGGACGATGACCTTGTTGAGGCTCTCATTGAAGTCAAGGTCACGCCGCAGAGGGGCGCCGGCTTTGACGCCATCGCCCAGGAGATTGCGGCAAACAGCGAAGTTAAGAACCTGTACCTCATGAGCGGGACGTACGATCTCGCCGTCATGGTTGAGTGCAAGTCATTGAAGGACGTCTCCAGGTTCGTGTACGAGAAGATCTCAACGTACGAGAGCGTGATCTCCACGGCCACCCATTTCATTCTGAAGAAGTACAAGGTTGAGGGCGCCCTCATGAAGAAGGGCGATGAGAACCGCATAAGCGTGCAGGCATAAAGTACGGGACCATGAAGGATTTTGTAAGCAAAAAGGCCGCATCCCTGCAGCCCAGCGGAATAAGGAAGTTCTTTGACATCGTGCAGAAGATTCCCGGGGCAATCTCACTCGGAGTGGGGGAGCCGGACTTCGTCACGCCCTGGAACGTGAGGGACGCAGCCATAAAGAGCATACGCGCGGGATACACCCAGTACACGGGCAACCGCGGCCTGGACGAGCTCCGCGCGCTCATATCCCGCTATCTCAAGGAGCGCTTTGACGTCTCGTACAGTCCGGAGCATATCATAATCACCGTCGGAGCCAGCGAGGCCATAGATCTGTCGCTCCGGGCCGTCTGCGACCCCGGTGACGAGATTCTTATTCCGGAGCCTTCATACGTCTCATACGGCCCGGCTGTCTCCCTCTGCGGGGGGATTCCCATGCCCGTAAAATGCACGGCGGAAAATGATTTCATCCTCACTCCGGAAGCTCTGGAGGCCCATATAACGCCTAAAACAAAAGCCCTCATTCTTCCGTACCCCAACAACCCCACGGGCGCCATCATGACGGCTTCCCAGCTGGATGCCATAATTCCCGTAATAAAGGCCCATGACATCCTCGTGATTTCGGACGAGATATACTCGGAGCTGGTATACGAGGGACGCCACGTCTCAATCGCCGCGTATGAGGGGATGGCGGAGCGCACGGTGTACATAGGCGGATTCTCCAAGGCCTTCGCCATGACGGGCTGGAGAGTGGGCTTTGTCTGCGCTCCCGCGGACATAGATTCCGCGATGTTCAAGATTCATCAGTACACGATTCTCTGCGCTCCCCAGATGAGCCAGAGGGCGGCCGTGTGCGCCCTTAAAGAGGGCTTTACAGACGGCTTCTCAACCGTGGAGGAGATGCGTGCAGAGTATGAGCGCAGGGGCAGGTTCCTCTCTTCGGCTCTCAACGGGATGGGCCTCACCTGCTTCAGCCCCAAGGGCGCCTTCTACATCTTCGCGTCCGTGGAAAAGACGGGCATGACGGGAGAGGAGTTCGCGGAAAAGCTTCTGGAGAAGTACAAGGTGGCAGTGGTTCCCGGGGATGCCTTCGGCCCGGCCGGAAAGCATTTCGTCCGCTGCTCGTACGCCACGTCCATGCAGCAGCTTTCCGAGGCCGTCTCCCGCATAGAATCCTTCCTGGAGGACATCCGGGCTTAAACCGGCCGCATATCCGGCCCCGCAGGCCTTGAATCCGGCCTGGAACGGGCCATATTCCGGGCCCAGGCAAAGAGCCAGCAAAAAAAGCGCTAGCACGGAAGGGTTCCTTCCGCTTCAAAATACATAATCCACACAAGAGGTTTTTAGCATAATGGCAGACCAGATTATAATGACACAGAAGAACTACGATGACCTGAAGAAGGAGCTGGACTATCTCGTAAAGGTTAAGCGCCCGGAAATCATAGAGCGCATATCCGAGGCGAGAAGCCACGGTGACCTTTCGGAGAACGCCGAGTACGACGCAGCCCGCGAGGAGCAGCGCACGAACGAGGGGAAGATTTCCGAGATAGAGTACAAGCTCAAGAATGCGGACATCCGCGCAGAGGTCACGGACAAGAGCTATGTGCATCTGGACAGCAAGGTAACAGTATATGACCGCGAGATGGAAGAGGAGACCACGTACACCGTGACTTCCGTGACGGACGTGGACGTCATGAACAACAAGATCTCCGTGGAGTCCCCCGTGGGCGCGGCGCTTCTGCGCAAAAAGGTCGGGGACGTCGTCACCATCCACTGCCCGGACGGCAGCGAGTACGAGATGGAGATCCGCGCAATACAGTAAAATGGAAAAGCCCGCGCATATGCCGCATATGCGCGCACATACCCCCCTGGCGCGAGCCCCGGGGCCGTCCGGACAGGATAAAGCAGAATAAAACACACAGGATACAACCATATGCAGCAGCAGGAAACAGACAGCGCCGCCCTGGAGGAAGAGGAAGAAAGAGCCCTCGCGGAACAGGCGCAGGTGAGGCGGGACAAGCTGGCCAAGATCCGTGAAGAGGGGAACGACCCCTTCGTGAAGACGTCATATGACGCGCAGATGAGATCTTCGGACATCTTAGGCAGATTTGAAGAGCTGGAAGGGAAAGAGGTAAGCATTGCTGGCAGGCTTATGTCCAGAAGAATTATGGGCAAGGCCTCCTTTTCTCATATACAGGACCGGGACGGCCAGATCCAGATATACGTCCGCAGGGATGACGTTGGAGACGCCGCTTACGCGGCCTTCAAGAAGGATTATGACATAGGGGACATCATAGGCGTCAGGGGATTCGTCTTCAAGACCCAGACAGGCGAGATCTCTGTGCACTGCACACACATAGAGATGCTCACCAAGTGCCTCCGGCCGCTTCCGGAAAAGCAGCACGGCCTCACCAATCCGGACATAAGATACCGCCAGAGAGATCTGGATTTAATCGTCAACCCGGACGTGAAGAGGACCTTTGTCATGCGCTCGCGCATCATAAAGGAAATCCGCGCCTTTTTGGACAGCGAGGACTTCATAGAAGTGGACACCCCCGTCCTTCTGCCAATAGAGATAGGCGCCACGGCCCGTCCCTTCAGAACGCGCTTAAACGCGCTCTCTCTGGACATGTATCTCCGCATAGAGACGGAGCTGTACCTGAAGCGGCTCATTGTCGGCGGCATGGAGAGGGTGTACGAAGTGGGCCGCATATTCCGCAACGAGGGCATGGACGCATACCACAACCCGGAGTTCACATCCGTGGAAGTGTATCAGGCATACTGCGACTATTTTGCCATGATGGATCTGGTTGAGCGCATGTATACGCAAATCACACGCAACGTGTGCGGAAGCGAGACCATTGTCTACCAGGGCACGGAGATTTGCATGTCCGCTCCCTGGCCCAGGCTCACAATGAAGGAGGCGGTTCTCAAGTACGCCGGGGCGGATTACGATTCGTGGGCCACGGACGAGGACGCAAGGGCGTGCGCGGCCAGCCTCGGCGTTCCGGTGCCGGAAGGGGAGAAGGCCACAAAGGGGCAGGTATTGAACGCCATCTTTGAAGAGCGCTGCGAGGACAGGTTTGTCCAGCCCACGTTCATCTATGACTATCCCGTGGAGAACTCGCCGCTGGCAAAGCGCAAGCCGGATGATCCGCTGTTCACACAGCGCTTTGAATACTTCATATGCGGGCACGAATACGGCAACGCGTTCTCTGAGCTCAATGATCCCATAGACCAGAAGGAGCGCTTCACGAGGCAGGTGGAGGAAAAGCACGCGCAGGACCCCAATTCCAAGTCCCAGGTGGACGAGGAGTTCATAACGGCCCTGGAGTACGGCCTGCCCCCTACGGGCGGGTTAGGCTTCGGCGTGGACCGTCTCGTAATGCTCCTGACGGACAGCGCCACAATCCGTGACGTGATCCTGTTCCCCACTATGAAGCCCAGAAAGTAAAGGGCCGCACAGCAGCCGCCGGCCCGGCACAGGCCGGGAAGCCGGCACAGGCCGGGAAGCCGGCACAGGCCGGGAAGCCGGCACAGGCCGGGAAGC
>JAJPZA010000096.1:27612-50723 GCA_021204625.1 Clostridia bacterium
CCGGCACAGGCCGGGAAGCCGGCACAGGCCGGGAAGCCGGCACAGGCCGGGAAGCCGGCACAAATACGGAAGACACGTTATGAAGGTCGGGGCAGAGGGAGAGAGGCCCCGGGGAAATGAAAGCAGGCCTGCTTCAAAAGACGGGCTTAAATGAAGGCGGCGGGGAAGCCGCATGGCGGGCTGGGGCAGCCAAGTCGGGAGAAACGGCGCAAAGGGCGCCGGATATTATACGTTTATGAAAGCAAGTAAAATTTACAGCGAGCTCAAGAAGCATGCCCGTGTTTCAAAGAGCTTCCACGTGCCCGGGCACAAAGCCGCCAGGGCTTTCAAAAGCATGTTCCCCGTTGCGGACATAGACGTCACGGAGCTGTCCTATTCGGACAACCTGGCGTGCCCGGAAGGAGTGATCGCCGAGGCGGAAAATGATATAGCCGGGATCCTCGGGGTGAATTACAGCTATCTCATCACAGACGGGGCCACCTGCGGCATCATGGTCATGATGTACGCAGCCTCCAAACAGGGCAGGAAAATCATAATGCCCCGCAACAGCCATGAGAGCGTGTGGAACGCCTGCAGGATTATGGGTCTGGAGCCCGTCGTGGTCCAGGGCCCGTACAAGGACGGCGTCATAACGCCCCCGGAGCCGGATGAGCTGGAGAACCTCTTGAGGGAAGATGAGAGCATAGCGGGCATGATTTGCGTCTCCCCGGATTATTACGGCAACATAGCACCCCTGGAAAAATACTCCGGGATAATGCACAAGTACGGCCGCCTGCTTCTCGTGGACGAGGCGCACGGCGCATACTTAGGATTGGAAAAGAGCCCGGACTATGCGGGAAACTTCGCGGACATCTGGACGGACGGGGCCCACAAGACCCTGCCCACGCTCACCCAGGGAGCCATTCTTTCCCTCAATGATGAGAAGCTCCTTCCCGTAGTGGAGGAGGGCTTAAGCATCTTCCGCACGTCCTCTCCCAGCTATCCCATAATGGCCTCCGTGGAATACGGCGTGAAGTATCTTGCGGAAAACAGGGAGCAGATGGAGGAGGCCAGGAAGGCGGCGGAGGATTTCAGGGCGGACCAGACCTTCAGTACATATCCCGGCAAGGACTGGACAAAGCTTGTCATAGACTGCTCTTCGGCGGACGTCTCCGCAGATCTTGCGGAGGAGGCTCTGGAAAAGAAGGGCATATATCCGGAGCTTTCAGACGGCAGATACCTTCTCTTCTACCTTTCGCCCATGACAACAGCCAAAGACCTCTCGCATCTCAAGGCCGTCCTTTCCAAAATCCTCTCCGGCAAAAAGCTCAAGGGCACGTATGAGCCCAGGCCGCAGATAGCGCCCGTGGCCCGCACGTACAGTTACCAGTACGCCGTGAAGCGTCCCAGCGAGTACGTCCTTTTGTCCAAGGCGGAGGGCCGCATGGCAGCAACAAACGCTGGAATTACGCCTCCATGCATTCCGTTAGTTATCGCAGGGGAGAAAATTACCAGGGAGCACATAGCCATCCTTTCCGGAGCGCACAGCACCTTCGGCTTAGTCCAGGGTCGCATACTCGTTGTAAAGAACCAGCAGTAACAGGGCCGCAAACCGCGGCTGCCGGCAGGAGACAGCAGACACTCTGTCTGACAACCGCCCCGTCCAAGGGGCATGACACGCAAAACGCAAAACAAAAAACGCAAAACGCAAGGAGCACACTCAGGATGAAAGGGAAGTTCGTAACACTGGAAGGCTGCGAGGGATCCGGCAAGAGCACGCAGGTCCGGCTTCTTTCCGAATGGCTTGAAGAGCAGGGCGCGGATTTTCTTTTCACCCGCGAGCCGGGCGGAAGCGTCATATCCGAGGACATACGCAAAATAATCCTCAACGGGCAGTACACGGAGAAGATGAGCCCGGAGTGCGAGGCGCTCCTTTATGCGGCGTCCAGGGTGCAGCTTCTTCAGCAGACCATAATCCCGGCCCTGGAGGCAGGCCGCCTGGTCCTTTGCGACAGGTACGTGGATTCATCCTTCGCATACCAGGGGCACGCGCGCGGCCTTGGGATGGACTACATAGAAAAGATCAACGCAGCCGCCATGGAGTGCCAGCCGGACCTCACCCTGTTCATGGACATAAACCCCGTGAAAGCCTTTGAGCGCAAGCACGGCGCGGACAAGGGAGACAGGATGGAGCAGGAGGGCATAGAGTTCCACCAGCGCGTATATGAAGGATACAAGCTTTTGGAGGACAGATTCCCCGCCCGCTTCGTGGCCGTGGACTGCTCCGGCACCAAGTACGAGACGCAGGACAAGATCCGCGCCATTCTGAAGGACAGAGGCATCATCTAGCCCCTTCCCGCACGGGCCAGATTCAGCCCGTTCAGCCTGTACGGCGGCATATATGCCGCAGACAGGCAAACACACAGCAAGGAATAACACCCGCCATACAAGGCAGAGGGAGCAAATGGAGCAGCTTATACGGAACACAACGGCATACGCCATATTTTCCGGGGACAGGAAGGCGGACAGGCTTTCCCATTCGTACATGCTGCAGTTTGACGACGATCTCAACCTCCGTGAGGCATTGAAGCTCTTCGGCGCGGAATTCTTCGGCGCAAGCGAGGGGAGCGTCTTATACCACAGAATCATGAGCGCAAGCTTCCCGGATTTCCGCCTGTACCCGGACGAGGGCAAAAAGATATCCGCGGACGGTGTCACGGACATCATAGATGACAGCTATCTTCGCCCCGTGGAAGGCAGAAAGAAGCTGTATGCATTCTGCGGTTTCGAGAACGCCTCCCAGATAGTGCAGAACAAACTGCTCAAAACCCTGGAGGAACCCCCGGAAGGCTCATACTTTCTTTTGGGGCTTACATCAACCGCGTCCATGCTTCCCACAGTCCGCTCCCGCGTGAAGTTCATAAGCATCCCTTCGTTTACGGAGGAAGAGATATATGCGGCCCTGGAGCGCGCCGGGCACAATGACAGGAACGCGTATGCCGCAAAGCACTGCGGAGGAAACTTAGGCCTTGCCCAGAGTATCCTGAAGGGAGACTGGTACAATGACGTGGCCGAAGCGGCCCTCGCCATCTGCCGTGTCACCAGAGTGGGAGACATAGCCCCCGTGTGCACGAAGTACGGTGACATCAAGTTCAAAAAAGAGCTTCTCTCCGAGATGCAGCGCCTGTACTTTTCCGCCCTCAAAGGCGAAGGCCCCATAGCCGGCGTCTGGAACGAAAGGGCCCTTATATACGCTTTGGAGCGCATAGACGATGCCTCCACGGACGTCCGTTTCAACGCCTATTTCCCCGCCCTTCTGTATGACTTCATGCTTGGCGTGGCCAGCTGCGGGGATGCGGGCAAAGTGCTTAAAAAGAAGTCATAAAAGCCGCATAAGTGCATATTAAACCGGAAAACAAGCGGCTGTATACCGCAAAACATACAAGAGAGAATATGAAAGAAAGACAAGACTGCTGCGGGCCGGGGGCCCGGGGCGAAGGAGGCCTGGATGGCTGAAGAAGAGATTTTGGCGACAGAGACAGAAACAGAGGCAGAAACAGAATCACAGGATTCAACAAATATAACGGATGATGCGGCCGCTGCGGAAAATGACGCAGCGGAGGATTCTGCCGCAAGCGGAGAGGAAGAAACAGCCGCGGAAGAACCTGTAACAGACGAGCCCGTAACAGCAGATGCCGCGGAGGCTCCGGCGGAGGAGATTGCGGCAGAAAATGCTGCCTCGGAAACACCCGTGGAAGATGTGCCCGCAGAGGATAAGGCTGAGTCTTCTGAAGAGGCTGCAGAGGAAGAATCTGCAGAAACAGAGCCGGCAGCAGAAGATGCCGCGGAGGCGGCAGATGAAGTTCCGGCAGAAGATATGCCCACAGAAGATACAGCCGAGGATACAGCTGAAACAACAGAGATTCCTGTGGACGCCGCAGAGGATGAAACGCCTGTAACAGAGCCCTTGACGGATGAGAGTGCGGCAGAGCCGGAGGCGGAGCCTGCGGCAGAAACGCCTGCGGATGAGACAAACGAAACCCCTGCGGAAGATGTGCCCGCGGAAGGCACAGCCGAGGCTCCCGCAGAAGCCGCAGCGGAAGATGCTGCGGAGGCGGAACAGGTAACAGAAACGCCCGCGGAAGAGGGCGCAGCCGGGACGGCTGAGATGCCTGCAGAAGATATTTCCGCGGAAGGCACAGGTGAGGCTCCCGCAGATGAAACAGCAGAGCCCGCTAAGGATGAACCGGCAGAAACAGAGCCTGTTATTACAGAAATATCCGTAGCAGAAACATTTACAGCAGAGCCTGCGGCAGAAGCTGAATCCCCGGAAGATGAGGCCGAGGTTCCTGCAGATGAGATTGCAGAGGCAGAGCCCGAAGAAGAGATGCCCGCGGAAACGCCCGCAGCTGAGGATACGGAAGAACCCGCAGCAGAGGCGGAGGCGGAGCCGGAAGAGCCTAAGGAAGAAAAGAAAGAGACCATAATAGAGCTGCCCATAAAGGAGGAGCCTGCAGAGGATTCGGGCAAGGTTATGACGGAAATAATAGGCGTTGCGTTCAAGCCGGGCGGAAAGGTGTATTATTTCAGCCCGGAAGAGGGCGTGGAGTATGCGAAGGGAGACGGAGTCATCGTTGAGACCTCAAGGGGCGTGGAGTACGGAAACATAACCCTGCCCCGCACCCTTGTGGATGACAGCATGATAGTGAAGCCCCTGCGCACGGTGCTGCGTTCCGCCACGCCGGAGGATGATGAGAAGCACGCGGCCAATCTTGCGAGGAAGGACGAGGCCATGCAGATCGTGAGGGAGAGGATAGAGAAGTTCGGGCTTGAGATGAAGCTTTTGGACTGCGAGTTCGCCTTTGACGGCACCAAAGTCATCTTCTACTACTCCGCCCCCCAGCGCGTGGACTTCAGAGATCTGGTCAAGAACCTGTCCGGCATATTCCGCATGAGAATAGAGCTCAGGCAGATAGGCATAAGAGACGAAATCAAGCTGTACGGAGGCCTGGCGCCCTGCGGCCGCGAGTGCTGCTGCGCAAATTGCATCACGGACCTCAAAAAGGTCTCCATAAAGATGGCCAAAACCCAGGGCCTGTCGCTTAATCCCACCAAGATATCCGGCCTTTGCGGCCGTCTTATGTGCTGCCTTGCTTATGAGAATGATTATTACGCCGAGGCCTGCCAGCACATGCCCAAGGTGGGCACATCCGTAACCACACCGGACGGAGATGGGACGGTCACCAGTCTCAACATGCTCAAGCTGGAAGTGTCCGTAAAAATTGAGGACAAGGAGAAAGACCTCTGCACATATAAGAATTACTCTGTCCGGAACATCCAGTTCGAAGGCGCGGACCATTACTATGACAACCTCGAAGAGGAAGAGCCGGAGATTCACGAAGACCACACGGGAGAGCTGCACGTGCATGAGGAGCCGTACGTACCGGAGGAAGAGGAGGAGCTCGCGGATGAAGAGTTCCCGGCAGAGGAGGAGCCTGCTCCCGCCCGTTCCAAGGACAAAGACAAGAAAAAGAAGAAAAAGGCCAAGGGAGTCAAAAACCCTGCTCCGTACGCTCATATGAGCACCAAGCAGAAGCAGGCGGCTGCAGCTGCCGCAGCGGCAGCCGTAGAGGCAGATGGAGAGCCCGCTCCCGCAAAGACAGGCAATAACAGCAAGAAAAAGCAGAAGCCCCAGCAGGGCCAGCCCAAGCAGGATTCGCAGGAGGGCCAGCCCAGGCCGCAGAAGCAGAACGGACAGAACCAGCCTAAGCAGGATAACGGCCAGAAGGGCCAGAACAGCCAGGGCCAGAAAGGGCAAAACCAGCCCAGACAGGGTTCCTCCAAGCCCAAGGCAAAGCAGAAGCAGCCTAAGCAGGACCTGGCCCAGAGCCAGGAGCAAAGCGGCGGGCCCAGGCAGGATAACGCCCAGCAGCCCAGGCGGAACAAGGGCCAGAATAGCGGACAGAATAACGCAGTCCAGCCCAAGAAGAAGAACAGCGGCAAGGGCCAGGGCGGCAGCGCGCCCAGAAATTCCCAGCAGCATGGGCAGAATTCTCAGGAAGGCGGAACCAACGGACAGGGGAACGCAAAGCCCAAAAACAAGAAAAAGCATCCCGGAGGAAACGGCCCTAAGCCGGAAGGAGCAAAGCCGGCTCCGGAAACGCCCTCACAAAATTAGTGAAAATTGGGCCTTCTGTCTTTACAGAACGGAATCGCCGTGTTATAATTTCCCTAAACGACCAATTAAAGACGGAGGATGACTTCAATGGCACATGCTATATCAGACGAGTGCATCAGCTGCGGATCCTGCGCTGCTACTTGCCCTGTAGGCGCTATCTCTGAAGGCCCGGACAAATATGTTGTAGACGCAGACGTTTGCATAGACTGCTGCGCATGCGAGGACGCTTGCCCCACCGGCGCTATCAAAGCTGCAGACTAATTCAGACATAGACGGGAAAGCGGAGCAGGCACTCCGCTTTTTTGTTGCCCAAAAGAGCCCGTTTCAAGGCAGATATGCGCGGTTTCAGGGCAAAATGCCCTGTCGCTCCTGCCAGCCGCGAGAAAGATATGGAAGTCATATTAAAGGAAGGAGAGGCCATAGAGCCCTTCTTCGAGGACAAGAAAATAATCCAGAACGCCTCCCTGTACAGGTTCACGTCAGACAGCATCATGCTGTCCAGATTCGCGAGAGCCAAGTCCGGGGACAATGTCGCGGACTTCTGCGCCGGATGCGGCGTGGTTGGCTTCCATTTCCTGTGCTTGAATCCCGGCATAAAGAGTTTAACGCTCTTTGAGATGCAGGGATCCCTTGCGGACATGGCGCGCCGCACGGCCGAAATGGACGGCTTCCAATGCAGGATAGAATGCACGCGCGTGCAGGACATAGGCAAAGAATATGACGGCTTCTTTTCGCTTGTTCTTTGTAATCCCCCGTACGAGACGGGCGGCTTTGAGAATGTCTCATATGAGCGGGCCATCTGCAGGAAAGAGATAACCATAACTCTGGAAGAGATCATAGCTGCCGCCCGGCGCAAGCTAAAATACGGCGGAAGGCTCGCCATCATAAACCGCGCGGACCGCAGCGCGGAGCTCATGTACACCCTCAAGAAATACCAGCTGGAGCCCAAGCGCATCCAGTACATAAGCGGCACCCCCGGGGCCAAGCCGTATCTCATAATGGCGGAGGCCGTGTACGGCGGAAAGCCCGGAGTGGACGTCCTTCCCGTGGCTGTCAACGATCAGTCATACGGCGGCATGTAATCCGCAAAACAAGGCACCCGTGCATTACTTAAACACCCTTATACAACACCCTTATACAGGGCATCAGCATATAACCCAAGCCCACACCGGAACAGATGGTATATTTCGTAGCAACGCCTATCGGCAACCTCAAAGACATAACATACAGGGCCATAGAGACCCTGCAGAACGCGGACGTCATCTTCTGCGAAGACACCCGGCACTCCCTCAAGCTTCTCAATGCGTATGACATCAAGAAGCCGCTTTTAAGCTGTCATAAGTTCAATGAAACGGAGGCCGCGGAGAAAATCGTGGCAGCCGCCCGCGAGGGGAAAGAGGTTGCCATAGTCTCGGACGCAGGCATGCCGGTAATCTCAGATCCCGGCAGCATTGTCTGCAGGGCCCTGAAGGAAGCCGGCATCCAGTACACCGTGATTCCCGGCGCGAACGCTGCCCTTTCCGCTTTAATCCTGTCAGCATTTCCGGCAGACCGCTTCGCTTTCATAGGGTTTCTGCCGGACAAGGCCAAGGATCGTATGGAATTGCTTGCGAAATATGCCGCATTTGAGGGCACTCTCATCTTTTATGTCGCCCCGCAGGATATCCAGAAAGACGTCCAAAGCATGTATGAGGCGTTCGGAGAGCGCAGCGCCTGCGCCGTGCGCGAGATAACCAAGATTCATGAAGAGTCCATTCCCTTCACCCTTTCACAGGGCTTCACGCAGGAGCCAAGAGGCGAGTTCGTAGTGGTGGTGGAAGGGCTCACCCGCCCGGAAGAGAATCCTTTGAACAAGCTCCCGGAAAAGGAGCACATCCAATACTATATGGGGCAGGGGATGGACAAAAAGGAGGCCGTGAAGCAGGCTGCAAAGGACAGAGGAGTGCCAAAGTCCGAGATGTACAAATACAGCTTGGACCTGTAATCCAAATCAGCCATATCCACACGCAAATTCATGGGGACTGCCAAAAGGCGGCCCCTTTTTGGCTACAAAAAAGGCGGCGGAAGGGCCGGCGGGCCGGAGCGGAAAGAAACGAGCATGAACAAATGTTTCTTAACGGAAAATGCATTTTTGAGCTGTTAATATCCGTTACCATGTGAGGGGTTGACATCTCTGGACAGCCCCTGTCCGGTGAGAGTATACTTATACGCGTATGAAGGAAAACAGGGTCCTTTGCATATTTGCCGGAAAGGAAAGCGGGAGAACATGGGAAGACACGCACGAAGCTATGATGAAGATATGAGCGGATACGGGTATGGGCTTTCAAGGTATTACCCGGATGAAGACTCATATGATGAAGATGATGTGGATGAATTCTGGGGAGACGGTGACTGGTCCGCCTGGGATGATGACGAAGACTTTTACTCGGAAGAAGCAGACACAGATATGACAGAGGCTGCAGAGGAGCAGGGCCTCTGCTTTTCGGATGCTCCGGCAAAGCAGACGGAGACCGTCACAGACACTGTCCAGGAAGCTCTCAAAAAGCTTATGGAAATCCGCAAAGAGCGGGAAGAGCGGGAGCAGAGGGAAAAGGAGATACGTGAGAGCCAGGAGCGCGCGGAGCGCATAAAGAAGGCCCTGGAGGAGCAGGAGAAGAAGAAGGCGGAAGAGGCGCGTGTGCAGTCCATCATGGACATGGAGATGCCTCTGGATCTTGAGAACCTGTACAGCTCGGACTCAAGGGCGGAAGGGGTTCATGCAGACAGCCCCGCAGACGGGCTCATTCTTTCGCTCACCAACCTCGGCCGCGTGGATATAGAGTACATATCGCAGATTACGGATGAGGATTACGGCACCGTCATCCGCGCCCTCAGGGGCAGCATATACCAGAATCCGGAAGTCTGGGACGAGTGCTTCTGGAAAGGCTGGGAGACGGCGGACGAGTACCTCTCCGGAAACCTTGTCAGAAAGCTCAAGGCCGCAAAAGAGGCGGACGCCAAGATGAACGGCTATTTTGCCGGGAACATAGAGGCCCTGGAGTCCGTTATGCCGGAGAAGCTCTCGCAGGGGGACATATACGTCACTCTCGGCTCCCCGTGGGTTCCGGAGGACGTCATATATGATTTCATGTCATACCTTTTAGGCCGTCCAAAGAAGGCGAAGGCCTGCGGCGTGAAGAGGGACGCGTACACGGGCGCGTGGGAGATTACGGACAAGTGGGCGTACGGCAACATTGCCGCCATGTCCGTAAAGCTCCATGAGACGTACGGCACGGGAAGGATGGACGCCCTGGAAATTCTGGAAAGGACGCTCAACATGAAGAGCGCGGCGGTGTATGACGTCATCCCCTCGGACATGAACAAGTCCAAGAAGGCCACCGTGCTCAACAAGATTGAGACCACGGCCGCCATGGAGAAGCAGAAGCTCATGATAAGCATGTTCTCCAAGTGGGTGTGGAAGGACAAGGCCAGGGCGGAAAGGCTGGAGGATATATACGGATCACAGTATGCGTGCGTGCGCAAGAGAACCTTTGACGGCTCCTTCCTCACGTTCCCCGGAATGGCGGAAGGCTTTTCCCTGTACAAGTACCAGAAAGACGCCGTGGCCAGAATCATCTTCACGCCCAACACTCTTCTCGCTCATGAAGTGGGCGCCGGCAAGACCTTCATAATGGCCGCCGCCGGAATGGAGATGAAGCGCATGGGCCTCTCCTCCAAGAACCTGTACGTGGTGCCCAACAACATCCACGGCCAGTGGAAAGCAATGTTCCGCAGAATATATCCGCAGGCCAACCTTTTGGCCGCGGACGCCAAGGACTTCGTTCCGGCGAAAAAGCATGAGACAATGCTAAAGATCCGGGACGGGGAATATGACGCCATAATAATCCCGTACAGCAGCTTCACCAAGATTCCCATCTCTCTGGAGTATGACATAGAGGAGTGCGAGGAAGAGATAGCAAAGATTAAGAAGGTTAAAAAGGACAAGATAACCGCGCGCCTCAACCGCCGCAGGACGGTGCTGGAAAACAGGCTGGAAAAGCTTAAAGAGCAGAAGAAGGACCGGGACAAGGAGAAGGCAGGGAAGGCGAAGGCAGGGAAGGCGACGGCTGCGGACCCGGATGCAGAAGAGGAGATCTTCTTCGATGACCTCGGCGTCACCCGCCTGTTCATAGACGAGGCGCACAACTTCAAGAACCTTCCCATTGAGACCAACGTGGACAGGGTATTGGGCATAAACCCCACAGGCTCCAGGAAGTGCGAGGACATGTACAGGAAGGTCTGCATGGTGCAGAAGCGCAATAACGGAGGCGGCGTGGTAATGGCAACCGGAACGCCCATAACCAACTCCGTAACGGACGTTTTCGTCATGCAGAAGTACCTGCAGGGCGGGGAGCTGGCTCTCCTGGACCTGCAGAACTTTGACAGCTGGGTGGCCATGTTCGGCGAAAAGGTCACGGACTTCGAGATAGATGTGGACACTTCCGGATACAGGCTTGCGACGCGCTTTGCAAGCTTCCACAACCTCCCGGAGCTTACATCCCTCCTCGCATCCATTGCGGACTTCCACAGGATGGACAACAGCGAGGGCGTGCCTGAGACGGACGGCTACACGGACTGCCTCGTGAAAAAGACCCCTGAGTTTGACGCCTACCTCAAGACCATCTCGGAAAGGGCGGACAAGGTCCGCGCAGGCGGGGTGGACAGGCACAAGGACAATATGCTCAAGATAACCACGGACGGCCGTCAGGCGGCCCTGGACCTCCGGCTCGTGAAGCCGGATGCAAGCTGCTCCAAATGGTCCAAGGTGGAGGAGTGCGCGGAGAACGTGTATTACGCATATCTCAGGAGCAATTCCTTCAGGGGCACGCAGCTGGTCTTCTGCGACACTTCCACGCCGAAGGAGAAGTTCAACATATACGATGAGCTACGCTCCCTGCTCGTGGAAAAGGGAATCCCCAGGAAGGAGATAGCGTACATCCATGACGCCCAGTCCGAGAAAACCCGCTCAAAGCTCTTTGAAGACATGAGATCCGGCCGCATACGGGTGCTTATAGGCTCCACCTTCAAGATGGGCCTCGGGATGAACGTCCAGGACAAGCTCATTGCCCTGCACCACATAGACATTCCCTGGAGACCTGCTGACATGGTCCAGCGCGAGGGCAGAATCCTCCGCCCCGGCAACACCAACAAGAAGGTGTACATATACCGCTACATAACGGAAGGCTCCTTTGACGCCTATTCCTGGCAGCTTCTGGAGACCAAGCAGCGTTTCATTTCAGACCTTCTTTCCGGGTCATATTCGGAGCGCAGCGGCGGGGACATCAAGGACGCCGTCCTGGACTATGCGGAAGTCAAGGCTTTGGCCGTAGGCAACCCGCTCCTCAAGGAGCGCGTCAAGACCGCCAATGAGCTCACCCGTCTTCAGACTCTCCAGCGCAAGGATATGGAAGACCGTCTTCGCATGAGGCAGCTCCAGAAGGAGCTCCCCGGCAGAATAGAGGACACGGAAAGGCGCGTCTCAAACTGCGAGAAAGATCTTGCCTGGTACCAGACGCAGAAGGCCAGGAACGCAGATCTGGAAGAGTGGAGGGCGGAAAAGAGAGAGAAGGCAAAGCAGGCCGCAGAGAGCAAGGCGTCCATGGATGCCGCCCATGCGGAAGACACATCCGTCCAGACGGAAGATACCGCCGTCCAGGCGGAAGACCCTGCCGTGGAAGACATTATGGAAGCGGAGACGGAAACCCAGCTGCAGGAAGACGGCCTTTCCGCAGAGGAGAAGGCAAGGGACGCCGCCTTCAGAAAGAGGGAGAAGAAACTGCTGGAAGAGCGCAGGAGCGTAAGGGAGCAGATATATGCGGCGATATCCGCGTATGACTTCTCCTCCAAGGAGGAATACATCTGCACATATATGGGCTTCAAAGTCTTTCTGCCGGCAGGAATGAGCATCATACGGCCGTACGTGTGGCTCAAGCGCTCGGGGCAGTATGATGCGGCGCTCGGGGAAAAGGACAAAGGGTACCTTACAAGGATAGACAACGTCCTGGACGCTCTGGACAAGAGGCTGGAAAATCTCAAGGACAAGGCAAAAGGGTACAGGAACACATTGAAGGAGCTGGACAGGGAGCTGGAGACAGATCCGGATTACGAAGAGAAAATTGCGGCCGTGAAAAAGGCGCTCGCTAAAATAGACAAGAAGCTCGGCGTGGAGGCCGGCCAAGACTAAGAGGACAGGGTGAGGATATGAACGAAGAAATCAGGTACGCGGACGTGCCGTCCATGACGGTCTCCGGCGTTGTGGACACATTGGGCGGCGCATATGCGCAGGTTGTGGAGAAAGGCATCATAAAGTCCTTCCCCTCAGTAATGCTGTGGGGAGCCCCCGGAGTGGGCAAGTCCCAGGCCGTGAGGCAGATAGCGGCAAGAATAGAGGAGGCCACAGGCAAGACCGTAAGCATTACGGACGTGCGCCTGCTGCTTTTCAATCCCATAGACCTTCGCGGCATCCCAACAGCCAATGAGGACAAGACTCTTGCCGTCTGGCTCCGCCCCAGGATCTTCCAGATGGATGAATCCAAGGACGTGGTCAACATCCTCTTCCTGGATGAAATAACATCGGCCCCGCAGTCGGTGCAGGCCGCCGGATACCAGATAACCCTGGACAGGACGGTAGGGGAGCACAAGCTCCCGGACAACTGCATAGTCATTGCCGCCGGCAACAGGGTCACGGACAAGTCCGTGGCATACAAGATGCCAAAGGCCCTCGCCAACAGGCTCCTGCACATAACCATAGAGACGGACTTCCCCAGCTGGAGAAGCTGGGCCGTAAGATGCGGCATCAATTACAAGGTCACCGGCTTCCTTTCATTCCGTCCGGACCGTCTTTCCAGATTCAACCCGGGAGCGGAGGACATGGCATTCGCCACGCCCCGCGCATGGGAGAGAGTGAGCGACGTGCTCAACAGCATAGACGCGGATACGGACACCCTGTATCCTTTAATCGCCGGCCTCGTCGGAACCGGCATGGCTGCGGAATTCCGCTCTTGGTGCGAGATATACTCCGCCCTTCCCAGCGTGGAGGACATCTTCAAGGGAAAGAACCCCAAGGCACCTGCACGCCCGGACGCCCTGTACGCGCTCACTTCCGCCATGACTTCATATGCGAGGGACCATATGAACAATCTCAGGGAGATAGCGGCTTCCATAGCGTACGCGGACAAGTTCCCGGCGGATTTCAGCGTCCTTCTCATGAAGGATTACATGTCCTTTGACAAGGATTACAAGAAGAAGCTCATGACCGTCCCGGAGTTCATGCGCTGGAACAGGAACAAAGGAAGGCTCCTCAATGGCACAGTATGACATACAGGCTATATCCCGGCGCGTTCTGCAGTCCAGGGTCCGGATAATGTGCAGCTACGGATTTTACGGCATCCTGCTCACGCACATGAACATCTCCCTGAACCCGGCCGTGAAGACCATCTCCTGTGCGCCCAAAAAGGTCTGCTTTTCCCCGGACTACCTCAACTCCCTGACGGATTCAGAGCTGGATTTCGTCATGATGCATGAGGTCATGCATATGGCCCTGCGGCACGCAAGCCGCGCCGGCACCAGAACCCGGAAGGTGTATGACCTTGCCTGCGACATAGTCGTGAACTCCAACATCATGAACTCCTGCGGCATAATTCCCAGCGGGCCTTCAATCCATGATATCCCGCATCTTACGCCCTCCGGGGACGAGGGCTGCAAATACACTGCGGAGCAGGTGTATGATCTTCTCATGCAGGCTTCCCAGCAGTCTCCATCACCAGACATTACAACAGGCCAGGGCTCCTCTTCCGGCTCCGGCAAAAGCCAGAGCTCCAAGGGCGGATCTGCCAAAGGCTCATCCAAGTCCGGCGGCAAGGGGAAAGGAAACGGCAAAGGCAAAAGCCAGTCTGGTTCCGGAACCAACTACCCCGGCGAAGACGGGCAGGGCGGAGAAGGTGACGATGAAGGAGAGGGGGAAGGCTCCGGCTCCGGTCTTGGGAACGGACGCTTTGATGACCATTCCGGATGGGACGAGCAGAGCGGAAGCTCATATGACGATGACATGTGGAAGCAGTACGTCATGGACGCTGCGGAAGCGGCCAAGGCCCGCGAGTACGGAAGCGACACGAGAGGCACGGTTCCTCTTGGGGTTGAAAGGCTCATAGACGAAATGCGCAATCCCCGCATGGACTGGCGTGTGATGCTGAACGATTTCCTGCAGGAAGAAATATGCGACTATACCTTCATGCCCCCGGACAGGCGCTATGACGGCCCTTTCTTTCTGCCGGACTACAACGACAGGGACTTCTATGTGAAGGACGTGCTGTTCATGATAGACGCCTCCGGCTCTATCTCCAACAAGCTCCTGGATGCGGCATATTCCGAGGTAAAAGGGGCCATGGAGCAGTTTGACGGCAAGCTTCAGGGATGGCTGGGATTTTTCGATGCGGCCGTGACCCCGCCCGTTCCCTTTGACGATGTCTCATCCCTCATGCGCATAATCCCTAAGGGAGGCGGAGGAACGGACTTCAAGATAATCTTCGATTACGCCCTCCACAAGATGGAGGACACCCCTGTGAGCATCATAATCCTCACAGACGGCTACGCCCCTTTCCCGGACGAATCCGCCGCCGGCGGAATCCCCGTGATCTGGCTCATATACAATGACCACATAACACCCCCGTGGGGCAAGGTTGCCCGCATGGACCTGTCCGAATACTGACACCCATGCGTTCAATCCTGTAGCAATATAATCCACAGAGTGTTGCATAACTGCACAAAAAACAAAGCCCCATGCAATCAGCGCATGAGGCTTTTCAAGCAGGATATAAGCATTTCAAGAGGGAGGCGGCTGCTTGTACACTTCCGTAATCACACCTCCGCCAAGGCATCTGTTTCCGTCATAGAAGACAGCGTACTGCCCTTCGGTCACTGCCCTCTGGGGAGTGTCATACGTCACGAGAATCCCGTTCTCCGCCGCGGAAATTGTTACATCCTGGTCCGGCTGGCGGTAGCGGAATTTGGCTCCGTAACGTTTTGCGGAAGGGCTGGTATCCACGCAGGAAGATATCTCCGGGGCTTCGCCAATCCAGTTGAGGCCGGTGACTAAGCAGGCCTTGGAATAGAGGGGGCCCTCATCCCCGTGGGAGACGTACAGGATGTTGTCCTTGAGATCTTTGGAGACTACGAACCAGCGGCCCTCTTCGCCCTGCTTGCCGCCAAGCTGCAGGCCGCGGCGCTGGCCTAAGGTGTAGTACATGAGGCCTATGTGCTCGCCAACCACTTCGCCGTCCAAGGACATGATTTTGCCCGGCTGGGCAGGAAGATATGTCCGGAGGAAGGAGCGGAACTTTCTCTCGCCAATGAAGCATATGCCGGTGGAGCCTTTCTTTTTTGCGTTGGATAGACCATGCTTTTCGGCTATTTCACGTACCTCGGTCTTCGTAAGATCCTGCAGCGGGAACAGGACGTTGTCCAGCTGCTTCTCCAAGACCTGGTTCAGAAAGTATGTCTGGTCCTTGGATGTGTCCCTGCACTTCAAAAGATAGTTGTGGCCGTTCGTGTGGGAGATGCCGCAGTAATGGCCGGTGGCTATGTAGTCCGCTCCAAGCTGGAGGGCGTACTCGCGGAAGGGGCCGAACTTTATCTCCCTGTTGCAGAGGACGTCCGGGTTGGGAGTGCGGCCGGCGGCGTACTCCTCAAGGAAATGGGAGAAGACCCGCTCCATATACTCTTCTGCAAAATTCACGCTGTAATACGGAATGTCCAGTGTGCCGCAGACACGCCTGACGTCTGCGTAGTCCTCCTCTGCGGTGCAGGCTCCGTTGGGGTCTTCCTCTTCCCAGTTGTGCATGAAGAGGCCTATTACGTTGTATCCCTGCTGCTTGAGAAGGAGCGCCGCCACGGAGCTGTCCACGCCGCCGCTCATCCCAAGAACCACTGTCTTTCCGTTCATAATTTAATTGTACCATACCGGATTGGATATTGCAATTTTTTCCGGCATGCTGTAATCTTATAATAAGCTGTGAAGGCGAGGCATCGCGCCTGCAAAGCCGCATAAGCGTGTGGAAACGTTAAGGCGGGCGTGTTTTGGAGGGAGAATCATGACGCTTCCGGAAGACGTGCATATTCTGGTGTCCATGGTCAACATGTATCTTAGGGACAGGTACTCATCCCCGCAGGATCTCTGCGAGGATCTGGACGCAGACCTGGATGAGATGGAGGCAAAGCTTGCCTCTGCCGGATACAGATATGACGAGAACACCAACTCATACAAGCTGGCATAAATGAGATCCGGTGCTGCATATGCCGGAAATGACAGGTGGAAGACATGACGGATAAAAGAGTCGCGCTGGTGACCGGAGCCAGCAGAGGGATAGGCAAGGCCATAGCGTTCAGGCTTGCGCAGGAAGGAATATATGTGGTGCTTAACTGCTCCGCTCATGCGGAGGCGGCAGAGGCCGCTGCGGAGGAGATACGTCAAGCCGGCGGGGAGGCAGAGGTTGTGTCTTTCTCTGTGGATGACGAGGCCCAGGTGAAAGCTGCCGTGGACGGCATCCTTACAAGGCTGGGAAGGATAGATATCCTGGTCAATAATGCAGGCATCACAAGGGACGGACTGCTCATGATGATGAAGCCCGCGGACTTTGAGGCCGTCATGAAGGTCAACCTTTTCGGCACATTCTACTGCACCAAGGCCGTAATCCGCCAGATGGTCAAAAGGCGCACTGGGAGGATAGTCAACATATCATCCATCTCAGGCATTATGGGAAACGCAGGGCAAGCCAATTACAGCGCGTCCAAGGCGGGGATCATAGGATTCACAAAGGCCGTGGCCCGCGAGATGGCAGGAAGGAACATCACGGTCAATGCGGTTGCTCCCGGGTTCATAGACACGGACATGACCAAGGCCATGTCTGCAGATCTTCGGGAAAAAGCCGCCGCACAGATTCCCGTCGGGCATTTCGGCACCCCGGAGGATGTGGCAAGGGCTGTATCCTTCCTTGTCTCGGAAGAGAGCGGATATATAACCGGGCAGGTGCTTGCCGTGGACGGAGGCATGTCCATGTGATCTCACAGGTGCAGGCCTTCATTCCATGAGGGCATTGTGCCGGCAAAATGCAGATAGAAAAACACAGAAAAAACAAGGGCCGCATTTTGTGGCTTTTTGCGTGCGGGTAAAACAGAAATTAGAAACTTTTTATTAGAAACTTTGCGAACAAGTCAAGATTCAATGAATGGTACTTCCCTGCATATTCTATCATATCATTGACATTAAGAGCGAAAAGGTCATCCTCATCCATTCTGAGATCTTCAAACAACATGTACCACATCCCCTTAAGCCCATGAATGGGGGGTAATGTATATAACTTGTCACAGATTGCCTTCTCAGGAGTGGCCATCATGTACTTATATCCGTCATGAGAGCACAGATTGATTCCGTACGGATATGCTTCATCCGGCACATCCCTGTACCTGTAATTGCCGAAGTTGTTTATGAAAAGCTTCATCTTTCTCTTATGAAAAGTTGCACTGGAAAAGTTGCGGATAACAGCTTCAGGGATAAGATTATAATACGAAAGCACATAGTCAAAAGAAAGATATGACGGACTGCAGATCCAGCATGCCAAGTAAGAGCCATCCACATGTGGGTCTGTTTCGTATAACCCATGCCTTAGGTGTACCAGATTTCCGGCTGCAACTTCCCTCCGGATCTTTCCCTTGATATCAGAGTATTCCTTATACTTATCTGCAAGCATATCAAATGTTAAGATCACAAAATAAACCACCCTTCTGTCAATATGTACAGCATACACAACTTTTTGGAGCAAATCAAGCATTTTATGAAATAAAATTCTGTTTGTGACAAGCTTTCTGAAAGAATTCATTAATATATATGACTAATTTATGTCTATCTCCAGAAAGTTGCATTTTGGTAATTCTATATCTCTGCAAGAAAGACATCATCTGAACCGGATGCAATGACTTTGTTGATGAGGTCAAGGTTCTCCTCTGTGTGCGGATACGCCTTTTGCGTGCCTGTCAAAAATATATCCACTGTATTTTTCGTGAAAAGGCCCATATCGTTTGCCACAATGGTGTTAAAGTGATATAATGACATGTACGGAAAAGGGCAAAGTTTACGCTTTGCCCATGCGGCGTATAATGTGCCCGTGGTGGAATAGGATACCATAAAAGTCTCCGACACTTTAGGTCCGGGTTCGAGCCCCGGCGGGCGCACCATTAAGAAAACCCAAGGCCCCATATTTCTTTGTTTGGGGCATATCACAGGAGATTCCGCTAAATGGAAAAGAAGAAGGAGAGAAAGACAATAGCTCTCATCGCCCATGACAACAAGAAGGGCGAGATAATAGGATGGGCTGTCCGGAACAGGGACAAGCTCATGCAGTACAATCTGTGCGGCACCGGCACAACAGCGAAGCTTGTGGCAGAGGCCACAGGCCTGGACATCAAGAGGTTCCTTTCCGGCCCTCTCGGAGGAGACCAGCAGATAGGCGCAAGGGTTGCAGAAGGGGAAGTGGACATGATAGTCTTCTTCTGGGATCCGCTGCAGGCGCAGCCTCATGACCCGGACGTCAAGGCCCTCATGAGAATCGCGGCGGTGTATGACATTCCCATCGCCACAAACAGGGCCACGGCAGACTGCCTCATAAAGTAGCCGCAGAAAGCGGCCCGCGGGAGGCGGCCAGTGCAGGGAGATCCGGCAGAGAAAGCCGTGTTGTCTTCATTTTAGGGCTATACGCAAAATACGATTTTAATGCACATTCCCGGCAGAGGGAAAGCATATAGCAGGCTGGCTGGGAAAAGAGGGCCGGAAACGGCAATAGTACAGAGGAAACGTAAAAAGCCCATAGGGAAGGCGCCGCAGGTGCCGGAGAGAAGAGAGAATGCGAGAGCGCTGGGAAGCGCGAGGGGTAATGAATGAAGGTTGTTTGGGATGACGGCGTATGCGCGTACCGTGAGTATTCCGCGGAGGATTACAACGGGGCGGAACCGGATGAAAGATACATAGAGCGCAGCATTTGGATATACCAGCTCAAGAAGAACGCATATTACGGCCAGTATGTAGCCCTCACCCGCGAGGAGAGGGAGGAGATACAGGAAGAGGCCATGGCCAGGCGCAAGGCCCGTCAGGAGAAGGAGCGCAAGGAGAAAGAGGCTGCGGAGGACAGGGCCAGAAAGAGGCGCGAAGAGAAAAGGGCCTTGGAGCGCAGGGCTGCGGAGGAGAAGGAAAAGAAGCTGCGCCTTGCCACAAAGACGGACACGCCGGAGAGTTACGCAAACCCGTATGCAAGGGACAGAAGGGCCGTAGGCGTTCATGCGGAGAGCGCGGCCCACGGGCTCATGCTCTGCCTCGCGAACCTCGGGAAAGTGGATATAGAGTACATATCGCTCATCACCGGCGAGAGCATGGGAGACGTCATAAAGGATCTCAAGGGCAGCATATACCAGAATCCGCTCACATGGAAGGAGTGCTTTTACAAGGGCTGGGAGACGGCGGACGAATACCTTTCCGGAGACATAGGACGGAAGCTGGAGATAGCCGTGAACGTGAACACGGAATACAGCGGCCTGTTTTCGCTCAACGTGTCCGCTCTTCGGAGCGTCATGCCCCAGGTGCCCGCGGCAAAGGACATTTACGTCACCCTAGGCTCACCGTGGGTTCCCACGGACGTCATAGATGATTTCATCATGTACCTTTCCGGGCGCAAGAAGAAATACTGCAAGGTGTCCCATGACATGTACACGGGAGCGTGGGAGCTTTCCACAAAGGACGTGTACAGCAACTACTTCGATCTCAACATGGAGTACGGCACGCCCAGGCAGAGCGTGCTGGAAATTCTGGAAAAGACGCTCAACATGAAGAGCGTGTCCGTGTATGACGAAGAGATGAACTTGTCGGACAGCGGCCCGTCCGTGATCCGCGTCCTCAACAAGGAGGAGACGCTCGCCGCCCTGGACAAGCAGAAGTCGCTCATAGACGCGTTCCGCTCATGGGTCTGGACCAATCCCGCCCGCAGAAAGAGGCTGGAAGAGATATATGCGCGGACGTACTGCTGCCACAGGAAGAGGGTCTTCAACGGAGACTTCCTGCAGTTCCCCGGAATGGCGGAGGACGTGCATCTGTACAAATACCAGAGGGATGCCGTGGCCCGCATAATACGCACGCCCAACACGCTGCTTGCCCATGAAGTGGGAGCCGGAAAGACGTATGTCATGGCGGCCGCCGGAATGGAAATGAAACGCATGGGCATATCCTCAAAAAACATGTATGTGGTGCCCACGAACATCTTAGGGCAGTGGGGCAAGATCTTCCGCTCCATATATCCGAATGCAGACCTGTTCATCATTGAGCCCAAGGACTTCACCCCGGACAAAAAGCAGCAGACGCTGGCCCGCATAATGAACGAGGACCATGATGCGATAATAATAGGGTACGGCTCCTTTGACCGCATACCCGTCTCATACGGCCAGCAGGAGAAGATGCTCGCCGAGCAGCTGGACGAGATGAGGGATTCCGCAGGATACAACCCCGTCTCCCTTCTTCGCCGCAGGATTACAAGCACGGAAAAGAAGCTGGACAAGCTGCGTAATCAAAGGGATGAGATGCCAAGCCAGGGCATATGCTTTGACATGCTGGGCGTCACGGAGCTGTTCATAGACGAGGCCCACAATTACAAGAACCTTTCCGTGGAAACCAACATAGACCAGGTCTTGGGGCTTACGTCCTCCCCTTCCAAAAAGTGCGAGGACATGTACGCAAAAGTCCGCATAGTCCAGGCCGCAAGAGACGGCGGGGGCGTGGTCTTCGCGACCGGCACGCCTGTCACCAACTCCGTCTCGGAGACCTTCATCATGCAGAAGTATCTGCAGAGGGACAAGCTCAAGGAGATGGGCATCCACAACTTTGACAGCTGGGCTGCGATGTTCGGCGAGAAGGTCACGGACTTCGAGATAGACGTGGACACATCCGGATACCGCCTGGCCACCCGTTTCTCCCGTTTCCACAACCTGCCGGAGCTTACCGCCCTCTTAGGCAGCATGGCGGATTTCCATAACGTTGAGACCTCCGAGGACGTTCCCCGCACGGACGGGCGCACGGACTGCCTCGTCAAAAAGACCCCGGATTTTGACCTCTACCTCAAGGACATCTCCCGGCGCGCGGACGCGGTCCGCAAGAGGGAAGTGGACAAAAGAGACGACAATATGCTCTGCATAACTACGGACGGCCGCCTTGCCGCCCTGGACCTCCGTCTTGTCTGGCCGGACGAGCCCTTTGACAAAGAGTCCAAGGTTGAGAAGTGCGCGGCCATTGTGGCGGACATATATAACCGTTACAGCTCCATAAAGGCCACCCAGCTCATCTTCTGCGATTCATCCACGCCCAAGGACGGCTTCAACGTCTATGACGAGCTCCGCCGCCTTCTCACGGAGAGAGGCGTGCCCAGAAAGCAGATAGCGTACATCCACAACGCCACGAACGACAAGAAGCGCCTGGAGCTTTTCGAGGCCGTCCGAAGCGGTGACATCCGCATCCTCATAGGCTCCACCGCCAAGATGGGCCTTGGCATGAACGTGCAGGACAGGCTCATAGCAATCCATCATATAGACATCCCCTGGCGCCCGGCGGACATGGTCCAGCGCGAGGGCAGAATCCTCCGTCCCGGCAACAGGAACGAGAAGGTCTTCATCTTCCGCTACATAACCGAAGGCTCCTTTGACGCCTACTCATGGCAGATTCTGGAGAACAAGCAGCGCTTCATTTCAGAGCTCCTTTCCGGCTCATACACCGCCCGCAGCGGCGGCGACGTAAAGGACACCGTCTTAGACTATGCTGAAGTAAAGGCTCTTGCCGTGGGCAACCCTCTCATAAAGAAGCGCGTCGAGACCGCCAACGAGCTCGCATCCCTTCTCACGCTCAAGCGCAAATACCTCGAGGGCCGGCAGGCAATGGAGCAGGAGCTCCTTGAGCTCCCGGAACTCATCCGAGACGCATCCTCCCGCGCCGAAGGCTGCTCCAGGGACATGGCTTTCTACGCAGATCTCATGAAAGAGTATGACGGCTTGAGCGACTGGATTCTCAGGCGCCGCGCCCGCCAGAAAGCCCGCAAAGCCGCCGCTTCCGGCACGCCCGCGCCGGCAGATTCCGTTCCCGGGCTTTCCGCGCCTGTTCCGGATTTTTCCATATCCGGCTCCCCGGATGCCGCACCGGAAATCACAGGCACGTCTTCCATTGAAGAGAGCGATACGGCGGATGAGACAGCGGAAGAGGACGCCGGCCTTTCCGAAGAGGAGAAGGCAGAGAACAAGAAATTCCGCGCCCTGGAGAACAAGCTCATAGCTGCCAGGAAAGAGCTCCGCGAGCCTCTTGCCAAAGCCCTCACGGAAAATGCGTACGCCCTTCACGAAACGCCCGTTGGCACATACCGCGGCTTTGAAATATACATCCCTGCCGGAATGGATCCCGCCAAGCCATACATCTGGCTCCGCCGCGAAGGGAAGTACATAGTGGAGCTGGGAGGCTCCAAACAGGGCTATCTCGTGCGCATAGAGAATTTCCTTGAAAACATGGACAAGCTTTTAAAGAAGCATCAGGACCGCTGCAAGGAGCTCACCGCCCGCCGCAAGTACTACACCGCAGAGCTAAAAAAGACTACAGACTACGACACCAAGATAGAGGCCGTCCAGCAGGCCCTTGAGCAGATAGACAAGGATCTCGGCGTGGATGACTTTACAGAAATCTGACAACTAAAAGCATGACCGCCGCCCTTTATCCGGGGCGGTTTTTTCATGCGTAAATTTTCTTACGGGAAATACGAAAAAAGTGCAAGATTTTTGTGCAAAACGCCCAAAAATTTAACAGAAAGTGTCTTGACAATTAAACATTTGTTTATTATACTTTTCTTCC
>JAJPZA010000085.1 GCA_021204625.1 Clostridia bacterium
AGGCCAACGACGTGACCACCGAGATCCGCGAGGCGGATGTCGTCGTGTCGACTTCATCCTACGGCTCCGCCACCGTTCAGGTCCGCCAGGAGCCTGCCGAGGGAGTGTCGCTGTCCCTCAGCTACGGCTCTGCCGAGCCGAAGATCGATTCTGAAGGCGGCACATATACGGTTTCCATCGAGTGCAACTGTGACTGGACGGCTGCTTTGGAGAGCGCCGTCGATGGATGGGAACTGACCGTTGACGCCACCGCCGGCACGGTCACCATTACCGCCGAGCCGAATTCGGGAGATGCCATCACCGGCAATATAACCGTCAGCGCCTCGCTGAACGGCGATTCGGCTTCCGAGACTGTCGCCGTCACCCAGATCTCGCGTGATGACAATCCTTATTTCCGTTACACCGGTTATTGGAATGTGAATGCCGCCGATGCTTACTACGAAGGGGCATGGTACGGTCAGCAGGGGACCTACACCTTATGCTCGCTCGCCGAGTATTTCTATCCCTCCAAAGTCTTGAGCCTCGTCGGCTGGGGCGGAGTCAGCTCACTGCAGATGGACAGGTTGCAGTACAAAGCCGAGGACAACACGGTGACAATACCGATGGGATTCCTCTGCGGGACAGTCTATTCGTCATTCTATGAGTACTACATGTATTTCGTTGCCTTTAATGAGGCCTTGTCGAGCTACTACACAGGCAGTGACCTTGTCCTGACGATTTCGGATGACGGCCAGTTCGTGGACATCTCCGGAGTCAACGATGACTATCCGGTCATTGGCTATGTCGGTTATAATGCCTACAAGGGCTATGTGAAGTTCAGTAACGTCCCTTACTGCAAGGCCCCTCTTTCCCTGACCAAATCCGAAGACACATCGACATCTTCATTTGGCGGCGTTTCGGCAGACTTCTCCATGTCTCCAGTGGAAAATGTCCCGGAAGGCGTTCCGGAGCGTCTGCCTGTTGGAACGACCGGTGAAATTCTGTCTTCAATCGTGTTGTAATCCTTAAAATCTGAGAATATGAAAGCATTGAAATATTTATTCGGATGCGCGCTTGCTTTTGCGGCGTTGGCTTGCACGAACAAGGAGATCTACAATGTCTATCCGGACTACGGTGAGGACGAGTACATCCAGAACGCTTCCATTAGTTCCGAGAATCCGTATTTCACAGCTAATGAAGACGGTGGAATCATCAATTACAAGACCAAGGGCGGAGAGGTTGTGGTCAACGTCAATTGCCAGACAGAGTGGACAGTGGAGTACAGCAATGCCGAATGGCTGGAGGCCGATGTCGACTGCGCGCTCGGAACTCTGACCTTTACCGCTACACGGAACACTGAGATGGGACAGAGAATCGTCCAGGCGAATGTGAAGACTGTCGCTTCGGGGACATCTTTCGCCACTATTTCTGTGATTCAGAATGCATTCGGCACACCTGAGGTCAGTGCGGAAACCACGGAGTGGAACGCGCCGGCCGTCGGAGCCCTCTCGACGGAAATCGCGGTCGAATCCAATTTTGACGAATGGACTACCCAAACTTCGTGCACGTGGCTCATTGCCGAGAAGACAGGCTCCGGCCTCATCCTGACCGTGGATGAGAATCCGGAAACCGAGTCGAGATCCACTGAGGTCATCCTCACCAGCACCGATGGCACTTATTCCGACACTGAGACGATCGTCGTGACGCAGGACGGAAAGGCCTACATTGAAGTCAGTGCCGGAACGCTTGCATTCTACGAGGATATGGAGGCAAAGGTGGGATCCACGACCATTGAGTCCAATTTCGACTGGGATTTCTCCTACGACACCTCCAACGGCTGGTTCACCGTCAGCCGCGACGGGGACACACTGACCGCGATCGCGACCTCGGAGAATGAGTCGGATGATAATCGCGAGGCCTACCTGACAGTCACCGCCGGTGACGGAGCCGAGAATGTCACCGAATACGACATTCACGTCATCCAGCTCGGCAGCCAGGGCAGCAGCATGATTCTGATCTACACCATCTCCGACCTTAGTCTTGGCGTCACGCTCCCTCTGTCCGGAGAGGTCAACTGTACGGTCGACTGGGGCGACGGCAACAGTGAGGAGGTCACCACCACACTGCCTTCCCATACCTATGAGAGTGTCGGAGAGTATTTCGTGACCATTACGGGAACCGTCACGTCCCTTGCAAGCAACGGCATCACCGACTTGAACGTCAAATATCAGCTGACCGGAATCAAGCAGTGGGGAGACCTCGGCCTCACTTCCCTGCAGTACGCCTTCTACCAGTGCCGCTACCTTGATTCGCTGCCTGCCGACACTATGGGGGCTTTCGCCGAGGTGACCACTGCCGAGCAGGCGTTCGCCAGGTGCGGCGATGCCACGTTCTACGACGGCACCACCACCTATGACCCCTCCACTGCATTTGGACTCTCCGAAGTACCAGAGGATCTGTTCCAATACGCCACCAAGTGCACGAACTTCGACCAGTGCTTCTATTGGGACTACAACCTCGAAGCAATTCCTGCCGGACTTTTCAGGAACTGCGAGGCGGCCGAGTCTTTCTCAAGCTGCTTCTCGTGGTGCATTAAGGTCGAGGAGATTCCCGAGGGTCTGTTGGACGGATGCCCGAACGCCAAGGATGTCTCCATCATGTTCAGCTACATGAACAGCCTCCAGAGTGTTCCGGCGGACCTGTTCGTCAACTGTCCGAAGATCACAGACATGAAGTCCATGTTCTCCGCCTGCATTTCATTGGAGTACATACCGGAGGGAATATTTGACAAACAGACTGAAAACACCTCGTTCTATAGGACATTCGCCGAATGCGAGTCCTTGAAATACATCCCGGAAGGCCTGTTCCAGTACAATACGAAGTGCCAGAACTTCAACAACACGTTCTACTGCTGCTACGAGATCGAGGAGGTGCCGGAAGGAATCTTCGACAATATGACAGCCTGCACAACGTTCTTCGGCGCGTTCCAGAAATGCACGTCTCTGAAGAAGGTTCCTGCCGGCCTGCTGAAGGACGCTACGGCCTGCACGACCGTCGACCGTCTCTTCAACGGCTGCACATCGCTGACTGAAATCCCCGCAGGCTTCTTCGACAACCTGCCCAAGTGCACGACGATGTCCTACACTCTCGCCGAGACCGGACTGAACGCCGCCGAGCTTCCGGCAGGTCTCTTCGCCAACTGCGGGGCCGTGACCAATGTAAGCTATATGTTCTCCGGCTGGGACACCCTTGAGACCATTCCCGACGGTCTGCTTGACTATTTCACCGCCGCCACCAATATGTCCGGACTGTTCAGCAGTTGCTCCAACTTGAAGAGTATCCCTGCCGACCTGTTCAAAAACAACCCTGCTGTCACGAACTTTGCGTCCGTATTCCAGGACTGCCCTATGA
>JAJPZA010000172.1 GCA_021204625.1 Clostridia bacterium
TTCCAAGGAGGAGCCGAGGCCCCTCCCGGGATGAATTTCAGTAAGGATTAGTTCAGCTTAACAGGAATCTCGCAGGTTACCTGATAAGTGTCACCAATAGTGATGACCGCATCAACATAGAACGTGTAAGAGCTCTGCAGCCTAGTACCACCGTTCTCCCAGGTAACAACTCCGGTACTCTCATCAACATCGAGGATGACCTTTTCCTGATCAACGTATGTCTTCAGGAAGTCTCCGTCAGGATTGTCCCAGTCGATGGAGTACTTTACACTGACATCAGTAGACCCATAGCCGAAATAGCTTGAGAAGGAAACCTTAGCCGCCGTATCAGTTTGCTTATCGTAATAATAAGCCTTCGTTCCGTCCTCATAGACTATGATGCACTTAGATACATCCACGGTGTTCTCACCAGGATCATCAGTCAATACGGCCGGAGTATACTGTACCCCTGCAGTGAACGGGTTGATGAAGACGATGTAGTAGGAGTGAGGGCAGAGCTCGCCGTTGTCCAGAATCTGACTGTAGGTCATCTCCTTGATGACATACGGCTCAGTCATTACCTCAGTAAGCTTGACAACCGCATCGCCATTGTTATAGCTTTCATCGATCACCTGAGTATCGCTAGGGTCGACACCCTCGGTGCCTTCAGCCCACTGGAACTGAATGCCGCTGACATTCAGCTGTCCGGCAGCCTCAACCAGATCGTCAATGTCCTCGAAGATATTGGCCGTCTCGAAGTGCTCGGTAATTGTCGTTGACATCTCAAAGGCATCGTCTACAACCCGACCCTTGGCAAGGACGGCGTCGGCATCTTCGTCAAGCCCGAACTTGGCAAGATAGTCATCCTTGGTAGTGTCATTTGTAAGCTTGTATAGCGTATTGAGGTCGAAGACAAGGCAGTTGTCGGCAACGTAGAACGGCCAAGTGATGACGATGTTAGGGCATACGTAGGTGTTCTGAGACTGGATGGTCAGAGTGAACACATACGGAGCGAAGTCGTAGTATACGCCGTCCGCGTCGCAGTTGCTGACGTATGTCGTGGTGTAGGTGTGCTGAGTTAAAATATGATCATTTACGCCCATGTAGAAGAATGTGGCATCATCGTCAACATCTTCATACATGTGCCAGCCAAATCCATAAGTAGAATACCACTTAAGGGTCTCAGAACCATTATCCCCTTTCTCCATTTCCGTTATGTTGGTATACACATCGTTCGCGCCACCAATATGAGCCGAGCTTGAGCCGGTATCTACAGAATACAAATCGGCAATATAGTCATCCTGAACGTAATAAGTCCAAATGTCATCAAGGCTCTCAAGGTCGAGTCCGGACGCGGTGCCGACATTCTCCACAAATTCTGCGAGGGTCCATGTTTGATGGGCTTCGATGGTCGCATCAACGTAGTGGCCGTCGATCTGGCGGTAGTAGAGCCATGACTCCTTAAGCGGAATATAGACAGGATCGCACGCAGGAGCGGAGATCTCAATCTGGATGTAGGAAGAGGCGAGGAGCTTCTCGCCGTAGTAGGCGTCAACGCGTACAACCGGGTGCTTGCCGAATGCGAGATCCTGCTCCGGAACGGAAACGACGCTGCCCTCAAGGGTGATCCAGGTCTGCTGGTCGTAGTCGGCCAGGTCATCAGCCGTAAGAGCCTCGACCTCAGTCTCACTCAGGCCTTCGTAGATGTAGTAGTGGTCAAGAAGAGTGTAGGTGTATGTAACGTCCACTCCGCAGTTGGACAGATAGTCGTAGCTGTAGGAGGTCAATTCTTCGGTTGTCTCGTCTACTACCTGATTGAAGATGGCGGCGGTGTTGACATAGTCGGCAAGATCTGTGGTGACAGGGTTGCGGTCCTTGTCGCAGTAAGGAACGTAGAGGTCAACCTGGTCGGCGGCAACGGCGTATACTTCATTGGCCTCGTTATAAGTCTGGTACTTCACGATTCCCTGAACGAACTCGTCGCTCTCAGTTGCGCCGGTCTCCGGGTCGTAGGTGCCGTTGTTGTCGGCATCGTACTGGAGGCTGGTGGTCCTTGTGTGGAACGTGACCACGCCGTCGGTCTTCTCGCTCGCAGGCTCGTTGACGATCACCGTGTTGGCGTCGGAAGAGCCCTGAACCCTGATGTAGTCGGAAGTGTAGACGTTGGTCTGGTCGTCGGCCGCAGTTGCGGAGCCTACCCAAAGACGGAAGGCGGCGAACTCATAGCTTCCCTCGGAAACGTCTGCGCCGTCGGCAAGTTTTGCGGTGACGGTATAGCTCTCTCCACTGTGATCGACGCTCACGATATCGAGAAGGTCGTCATTGTCACCGTCAACATCGGAAGAGCGGGTCTTCAGAGAGCGGTTGACGAACTCATAGAGAGCGTTCTCGACGTAGGCGTTGCCCGGGTTGAGACGGTAGACGATCTTCGAGGTAGTGGTTGCGAACGGAACCAGAACCGGGTTATCTTCGTCCGGATTGCCGCTCTCGTCGGTCTTGTATACTTTCTCGCCTTCCTCGTCGGTCTTTACTGTATACTGTGAAATCCACTTTCCGCTGGTCTCATCATAGTAATTTTCCGCGTCGGTATCATCAGTGGCCTCGGTGTTGGCAGCGTCACTGTACCAAGTAGTAAGGTTGAGGAACGGAGCGTCGGTGGTAGGATAGAAGGTCTCCTTGTCAAGCACGCTCGGAACCACGGCGATGCCGTTGAGAGCCGAGCCGAGGAACACGTCGACGTTCTCATAGATCGGGTTGCCTTCCTCGTCCTCACCAACCTGTACGTTGTACAGATGCAGGTAGTTGCCGTCCCAGATCGCGGTCAGGGCCGGAGTAGTGTCCTCCTCCTCGTCATCGGAGCCTGTGAACGCGATGAAATTCGACTGCACAAGCTGGTAGTCGTAGGTGGCGGCGCCGTTGTCGTCGGTTCCCTCGATAACCTCGTAGAGGTCGAAGTAGCCGGTGTCGTAGTTAGGGATGAGAACATAGCTCTTGCCGTCGGCACCGGTGTCACCCTTGTCGCCTTTCTCACCCTGCTCGCCCTGGATACCCTGCTCGCCCTGGGCACCGGTTGCGCCGGTTGCACCGTCGGATCCGATGGCCTTGTAGTCGGTCTTGGTGCCGTTCAGATACCAGTAGCCGTCATCGCCGATCGTCCACACGTCGGCATCCTTGCCGTCGTTACCGTCTTTTCCGTCGACGCCGTCCTTACCGTCTGCGCCGTCCTGGCCGTTGTAGATGGTGTAGGTCGAGCCGTCACTGAAGCTGATGGTCACGCCTTCGCCGTTCTGCTCGACGTTCGTAACGACCTTGCCCTGATTGATGAGGCTCTGCAGATAGTCCACGTTGCCGCTCAGCGCGGTGATCTGGCTCTGCAGGT
>JAJPZA010000118.1 GCA_021204625.1 Clostridia bacterium
GGCCGTCTCTTTGGACCTGCCCCAGGCCATAGGCCGTCTCTTTGGACCTGCCCCAGGCCATAGGCCGTCTCTTTGGACCTGCCCCATGCGCAGGCCGTCTTCCCGGGCCTGCCGCTTCCCAAACCTGCATTATATGACTTGCTTCCATCCTTGCATAGCAAAACGGCACATAAGGCAGTTTTGCCTGCTTATCCTGCCAGCCTCCCGGCATGGCTTGCCGGCAGAGGCAGCGGAATTTGACTGCCCTTTTTGCCTGTTTACTTGAGGAGCTTGATGATGACGGCCTTCTGGGCGTGGAGACGGTTTTCTGCCTCCTCGAAGATTTCGTCTGCGTGGGCCTCGAAGACCTCGTCCGTGATCTCTTCGCCGCGGTGAGCGGGAAGGCAGTGCATGACCATGACGTCCTTTTCGGCGAGGCGGATGTTGTCCGAATTGATCTGGTAGCCGGCGAAGTCATGCTGGCGCTGGAGCTTGTCCTTCTCCATTCCCATTGAAGCCCATACGTCCGTGTAAAGGACGTCCGCTCCCTTCATGGCCTCTTCAACGCTGCGGGTCATTGTGAAGTTTCCGTTCTCTTTGGCCCATGCCACGATTTTGGCATCCGGCTCGTATCCTTCGGGGCATGCGATGGCAAATTCCATGCCGAGCTTGATGGCGCCGACGATGAGGCTGTTGGCCATGTTGTTGCCGTCTCCGATGAAGGTCATCTTGAGATCCTTGAAGGACCCTTCAATCTCGCGGATGGTCATGAGGTCTGCGAGCACCTGGCAGGGATGTGCGTAATCCGTGAGGCCGTTGATTACGGGTATGGAGCCGTACTTTGCGAAATCCTCCACTTCCTGCTGCTTGAAGGTGCGGATCATGAGGATGTCCAGATATCTGGAAAGGACGCGGGCGGTGTCCTGAACCGGCTCGCCTCTTCCGATCTGAAGGTCATTTGATGACAGGAACAGGCTGTGGCCGCCGAGCTCATACATTCCGGACTCAAAGGAGACGCGGGTGCGTGTGGATGACTTCTCAAAGATCATTCCCATCTTTTTGCCCTTGCAGTAATCCTTGAGTATGCCGTTCTTGCGCTCGAACTTGAGCTGGTCCGCAAGGTTCAGAATGGAAATGATTTCCTCGCGTGTTAAATCCTGTAACTTAAGAAGATGCTTCATGCCGATATTACCTCATTCAATATTTTAAGCGCCTCGTCTATTTCATCCTTCCGGATATTGAAAGGAGGCAGCAGTCTTACTTTCGTATGCGCCGTCAGGGCTATAAGCCCCTTTTCCGCGCAGGCCTTCACTACTTCGCCCGCGGGCTTCGTGGTCTCGATTCCGATCATGAGCCCCATGCCGGAGACGGAAACCACATTCTTTATGTGCTTTATGTTCTCCGCGAAATAGGCTCCCTTTCCCTGTATCTCAAGGAGCAGATCCCTGTCTATCCTCGAGATTATGGACACAGCCCCAGCGCATGCCACCGGATTTCCGCCGAACGTCGTTCCGTGGTCCCCGGGCCCCAAGGTCCCCGCGCACTTGCCGAACATCATGCAGGCACCGAGCGGCAGGCCTCCCGCGAGCGCCTTGGCAGTTGTCACAATGTCCGGATGAAGGCCGAAGGCCTCGTACGCGTACAGATATCCCGTCCTTCCGTTTCCGCTCTGGACCTCGTCGCATATCAAAAGGATGTCGTTCGCCTTGCAGTACTTGTCCAGGTCCTTAAGGAAATCCCCGTCCAGAACGTTCACTCCGGACTCGCCCTGGATGACCTCAATCATTATGGCGCACGTCTTCGCCGTGCGCGCCTTGCGGATGCCGGCCATGCTGGGCTCTGCATATTTTATGCCGTCCAGAAAGGGCATGAAGTACTTGTGGAACTCCTCCTGCCCCGTGGCCGTGATAGTCGCCATGGTGCGGCCGTGGAATGAATCCTTCAGGGTTATTATTTCATAGCGGCCTTCGCCGTATTTGTCGTATGAATACTTGCGCGCGGTCTTTATGGCGCACTCGTTCGCCTCGGCTCCGGAGTTCGCAAAGAACACGCGCTTTGCGCCGGTCTTTTCGCAGAGGAGCGCTGCAAGCTCCGCCTGGGGCTCCGAGTAATAAAGGTTGCATATATGCTGGATTTTGTTGATTTGCCCAACAACAGCCTCTTTCCAGACGGGGTCGTTCACGCCGAAGCAGTTGACGCCTATGCCCGTGGCGCAGTCTATGTAAACCTTGCCGGACTTGTCATAAAGGGTGGCACCCTCTCCGTGGTCCAGCACGACGTCCGCGCGCGCGTACGTGGAGGCTATATGCTCCTTGTCCGCTGCGATTATCTCATCTCTCTTCATTTCATGCCTCTCATATCAAGCTGATTTTCCTGCGCAAGCCACTCTTGTCCGGCCTCCTGCGGCCTCTCTTTGGGCGGGATTTTATGCAGTTATGCAGAAGTGTGCGGTTTTGCCCCTTTCTAAAAGAATGACTGATTTCGTGAAAAATCAGTCAATTGCAAAACATCGTCCCGCTGCCTTCGGATGATAAGATCTCTATTAAAATGGAATGGGGAACGCGTCCGTCGGTGATGAACACTTTCTGAACTCCGCGGCGGATCGCTTCCTTGCAGCACTCTATCTTGGGAATCATGCCTCCGGAGATTATGCCCTGCTTAACGTATGCGGGAATGTCTGAAACGTTGACTTTCTTTATGAGGCTGTCCGGATTGTCTTTATCCTCCAGAAGGCCTTTGATGTCCGTCATGAGAATGAGACTCTCGGCCCCAAGCGCGCCTGAAATGGTGGCTGCGGCCGTGTCTGCGTTTATATTGTAGGTGTTGCCCTCGTCGTCTCCTCCGACGGTTGAGATGACAGGTATATAGCCGTCGTCCAGAAGGTCTTCTATGACCTTGGTGTTGACGGAAACAATCTTCCCCACATACCCCAGTTTCGGGTCCAGGACCTCGCACTTGAGCATCCCGGCATCCTGTCCGCAGAGGCCCACGGCCTTTCCGCCGTTCCTCTCTATGAGGCTCACAAGGGACTTGTTGATCTTTCCGGCCAGAACCATCCGGACTATGTCCGCCGTGTCCTCATCCGTATAGCGGAGCCCGTCCACAAACCTGGATTCAATCCCCATCTTGCTGCAGTACTTGCTGATCTCCGGTCCTCCGCCGTGAACAAGCACCACCTTGATGCCCAAAGCGTTGAGGACAACCAGATCCCTCATGACGGAGGACTTCAGGCCCTCGTCTATCATGGCGTTCCCGCCGTACTTCACAACCAGGACCTTATTGAAGTAATTCTTTATGTAAGGCATTGCCTCGATAAGAAATTCAGCCTGTTCCTTTTCAGCCATCTCAGCTCCTGTAATCTCCGTTTATTCTCAC
>JAJPZA010000072.1 GCA_021204625.1 Clostridia bacterium
TCGCCATGTTCATCGTGACGCCGCCCGCGTTGTTTAGGACGGTCAGCATCTTGTACTCGTCGTCCGGGTTGCTGATGTTCGGCTCGAGGAAGTACGCCTCTACATACCGGAAGTTGTAGTCGTTTAGCAGGCGGTTGTTTATCGCCCACGCGAGGCTTTTCCGCTCCGGCTGGAACACCTGCTTCTCCGTGACTTCCTGCGCGGTCTGCGCCGTCGCGCGGTTGAAGTCCGTCGTGTACCCGGTATAGATGTCAGGCAGCTGGAACGCCGACTGCACCTTGCGTCTGGTGTTGTCGATGTAGTCCTGGAACAGCTCGTCCTTTTGCAGTATGCCCGCGAGGTCTTTGACCTGTATGCTCGGCTTGCCGGTTTCCTCGAGACCTGTCCGTCCCTCTATGCTCTCGCTTTCGAGCACGATGAACGCGTGCTGCCCGGCCTCGCCCTTGATGTCGTTCATGTAGTGCTGCAATTTCTCGAAGCTCTCGTCGGTCAGCGTGCCGTTCTCGACCATAATCATAAGCGGCGTATGCCGCCCGTTGATGAAGTAATTGTTGTTCAGGTTCTCAGCCCTGCGGCTGCCGTCCACGCCAAGCACCTGGCCGATCCACCGCACCTTGCCGTATGGCTCCGTGCCGATCGCGAACTCCATGATCTCGTTCGCCTGATATTTGAGGTCTAACGTCTCGCCTTCGCCCAGGTACTGCCCGTCGCGCCTGTCCATTATGCGCGGGTCGCCAAACTCGCGGAAGTACACGGTCTTGCCGCCGAGCTGCTGCCGGTATTTGCAGTACTTCTTCCTGCGCTCCGTCTCCTGCCCGTGGTGGCGGAACGCCGTCGCGATGTACGGCTCGAGCGGCCTAGTCTTCGTGACCGACGGCGTGTCGCGCACGAACTCTATCTGCACGACCTCGCCCGCCATGTTGCGGATGACCTCGAGATATGCCACGCCGTATGTCTCCCTCGCCTCGATGACGTCCTCGAACACTTCCTTGGTGTCCTGCTCGGTGTTGAGCAGCTCGAGGATCTCGCCCAGGCGGTCGAACTCCGCCGCCATCTCCGGCGTCTCCTCCACGTCGTCGCGATACCTTACGCCCAGCCCGAAGCCGACGATGTTGTTTTTGTACGCCCTGATGCACTGCGGCAGTATCGCCGAGTTGTCCACCATCGCGCACAGCCCCCTCATGTCGACGGGGTGGCTTATCCAGTCGCCCGCGTTCGCCGCGTCCTCCGGCACCAGCTGCACCTGCGCGTCCGCCTTGGCTATCCCGCCCGCGGCCTTTATTATCCTCACCCCGACCTCGCGGAGCGGGTGCTTCTTTTCCGCCATCTCACACGGCCCCCTTTTTCGCCTTCCTCGGCTTCACCGGCAGGCACAGCAGCAGCACGCAGTCCGCCTCGTCCGGGGACGGGCGGCCGCGCCGCTTCACCGCGTCCTTGCTCTCTATCCTGACCTTGCTGTCCTCCGTGACGGCGTACCGCCGCCCGGAGAGCTGCGCCACCAGGTCGTCGTCGTCTGGCAGCACGAGCTCGATTGGCTTTGGCAGCCCGTCCTCGTCAAACGGCTGCAGCAGTTTCTTGACGACTGCCATCATGTACGTCGTCGTGTCGTAGTAATGCTTGTGCCTTATCCTGCGCCCGAACCCGACCGGCACCACGTCTAGCCACCAGAACCGCGCCGGGTCGTTCTCCCTTATCTGGTTTAAGCGGTCCACCACGCCGCCGCCCACGCCGCCGTCGTCCACCTTGACCGGTATCACGGGGTCGGATTCTGGCTTTAGGCGGTACTTCTCGACGAGCCCCTCGCCCAGCGCGACGATGTCGCTCGCGGTCTTCATCGTGTCCTGCCCGGAGCGCTTTTTGTAAAACTCGACCTTTTCGTCGACGCGGTATCCGATGACCGTCCGATCTGCGCCAAACCTGGCGACATCGCAGCCGATGTGTATGAGCGCCGGCTTCCCGTGCGGCGCGTACTCGGCGTTGACCGACCTCTCGACCAGCGGCAGCGGGATGAATATGTCGTCGCCGCCCTGCGGAAAGTCGCCGGTCACGCGGACGCGGAAGACGTCGCTGTCCTCGCCGTACATCCGCGCGATGCGCTCGATTGACTCGCGCTGCACCCATTTGCTCTCGCGCCCGTCTATGTGTATGGTCGAGTAGCTCGCCCGGTTCCTGTTGTGGCTGTCGTAGAAAAAGCCCGACAGCTGCGTCGGGTTGCCGCACATGAGCAGCTTCGCGTCCGGCGTCGAGAGCGATCCGAGCACCGGCTCGAATATCGCGTCGTCCACGCCCGACGCCTCGTCGATGATGTAGAGCAGGTGGTCGGCGTGGAAGCCCTGCAGCGCGTCGGGCTTGCTCGCCGTCCGCGCGACCGCGAACCACTCCTCCGGATGCCCCCTCATGTACACCTTCTCGTGCGTCCACACGAGCTCAGTGCCCAGCGCGGGGTTGCTCCTGATCCACTTGGCGACCTCCGCCCAGAGGATGTCGAACAGCTGGTGCTGCGTCGGCGCGGTGCAGGGTATCTTCGGGTACGGGTGGGTGCATATGTACCAGATGAGCACCCACGCCTCGACCGCGCTCTTTCCCACGCCGTGCCCGCTGCGCACGCTCGTCATCCTGTTCGCCGCCACGCTGTCCAGAATCTTCCGCTGGTGCGCATCCGGCGTGGCACGGATGATGTCCTCGACGAATCCCGCCGGGTGTCCGGCGTAATACATCACCGCGTCAGCATTCATCCCCCGCGCCTCCCTCCGTCCGCTTTTTGTACGCCGCCTCGATCTCGTCCGCGAGCGGGGACTGCCCGCCCGCGCCTGCGGTACCCGGAACGTTTAACAGCAGCCACTTATCTATCAGGGTGCCGAGCGCGGTCGTTATCTGGTTCGGGGACGCGCTCGCGAGCTTCTTCTCGTCGTTTAGGACGTCCAGCCCCTTGCCGATGATCTCGCACACCACGTCGCGCTTCGCGTCCATGTATGAGAGCACATCGCGCTCGTTCTCGCTTTTTTTATGTGCGATTTTTTGCGTGATTTCCGAATCGCTTTTAATTACCGTGCGAGCCATGTATTCAGACACGCCGTACTTTTTCGCCAGCGCGCGGTAGGACATGCCGTCCACCCGGTCCGCAATCAGCTTTTTTTTTGCTCGTCCGTGAGTTTTGACATGCCGCGCCGCCCCCTTTCGTAAACTTGCGCGCAAAAAGGACGGCTCTTACGAGCCGCCCCCGCGCCCGCACTGCGGGCATATTCTGTTTCCCGTTTCAGCATCGCGGGCCGTGGCGTGGCGCCCGGGCCCCATTTCACGTAAAACATGGATACACGCGGGGTTTTTAATGTGAATTTGGTGTTTGTGGCCCCG
>JAJPZA010000175.1 GCA_021204625.1 Clostridia bacterium
ACCATGGCAAAACCACCCTGACCGCAGCTATCACTATGATATTGGCGTGCAAGGGACAGGCTAAGAAGATGAAGTACGAGGAGATCGATAAGGCTCCCGAAGAGAAGGCGCGCGGAATAACAATCAACACCGCACACGTAGAGTACGAGACAGACAAGCGCCACTATGCGCACGTTGACTGCCCGGGCCATGCTGATTACATCAAGAACATGATCACCGGCGCAGCACAGATGGACGGAGCTGTCCTCGTCGTTGCGGCTTCCGACGGCCCGATGCCTCAGACAAGAGAGCACGTGCTTCTTGCCCGTCAGGTCGGCGTTCCTTACATCGTAGTCTTCCTCAACAAGACAGACCAGATGGATGACCCTGAGCTCATCGAGCTCGTAGAGATGGAGATAAGAGACCTGCTCAACGAGTACGGATTCCCCGGCGACGACGTTCCCATCATCAAGGGATCAGCTCTCAAGGCTCTTGAGAAGTCCACATCCGGATGCTCCGATGAAGAAGTTCTCAACGCTCCTGAGTGCCAGTGCGTTCTTGAGCTCCTCGACGCCATCGACAACTACATCCCCACTCCCCAGAGAGATACAGACAAGCCGTTCCTTCTTCCCGTCGAAGACGTGTTCACTATCTCCGGACGCGGAACAGTTGCCACCGGCCGTGTAGAGAGAGGCAAGGCTCATGTCGGTGATCCCGCCGAGATCGTAGGACTCATCGAGAGGCCTGTAGGCACAGTCATCACCGGACTTGAGATGTTCCACAAGAGCGTGGACGAAGCAATCGCCGGATACAACATCGGCGCACTGCTCCGCGGCATCGAGCGCCGCGGCGTTGAGAAGGGACAGGTTATTGCAAAGCCCGGCTCTGTCAAGACATCCACGAAGTTCACAGCTCAGGTATATGTCCTCAAGGCAGACGAGGGCGGCCGTCACACACCGTTCTTCAACCACTATCGTCCTCAGTTCTTCATCAGAACGACAGACGTAACCGGCTCCATCGACCTTCCCGAAGGCGTAGAGATGGTTATGCCCGGAGACAACGTAGAGATCACTGTCGAGCTCATCAAGCCGGTTGCAGTAGAAGAGAAGCTTCGTTTCGCAATCCGTGAGGGCGGCCACACAGTAGGCTCCGGCACAATCGTAAAGGTTCTCTAATTCCCGGAAAACCAACAAACAAGACACCAAAAGGTCACGGCATATCCGTGGCCTTTTCTGCTGGCCGCTATATCGCAAACCGGAGTTGACGGCTCCCGGAGGCCGGGAGTTATATCGAAAACTGGAGTTGACGGCCTCCGAGACCGGGGCTATATCGCAAACTGGAGTTGACGGCCTCCGAGACCGGGGCTATATTGCAAACTGGAGTTGACGGCCTCCGAGACCGGGGCTATATCCAAGATTGGAGTTGATGGCACCCACAGGCAAAGGTCCGGGGCTATATCGAAAACGGGAGTTGACGGCTCACGAAGAGCGGGGCTATATAGCAAACAGGCGTTGACGGCCCTAACGGGTATATGGATCTGTCTTCCCGGATGAAAGCTTGGGGAGAGCGCCGTTGTTGCAGCGTGGGTTTTACTGCGTGGGTTTTACTCCAACAAATCTCTGTGATATGTTGACTTTTGGCTCCCAAATGTTGTATATTCTATGTGAGAGATATGATCCGTAGGATTTGAGACTTCAGGAGGAATTGTCATGTATTGTAAGAATTGTGGCACTTTTTTGAATGACGGCGCCAGATTCTGTCCTAATTGCGGAACACCTGTAGGCTCCTCTGTTCCAACAACACCCCAGCAGAATTACCAGCCTGCCCCCCGGCAGAATAATTATCAGTCTGCTTCCAAGCAGAATCAGCCGGCGCCGGGTCCGGGCGTTTATGAGGTAAAGAAAAACGGAATAGGCCTTGCAGGATTCATCTTTTCCATTATTTCTCTTTTTGCCAATTATGCATTATGCATCTGGGGCATTTTAGGGTTTATATTCAGTATCGCAGGAATGGCCAGAAGGAAGAAGTGCAATAAATGGAACGGCGTGACTACGGCCGGCTTCGTAATTAACCTGCTTTCCCTTATTGGCTGGGTAATTGTTTGGATTGCCGCCAGTGCAACTTTGATGGCTTTATTCGGGTTAGCATAGATGTGATTTTAAACAGCGGTGTCATATGGCACCGCTGTTGTACTGTGCGGCTTAGAGCATGTTGTCTCGTAAAAGTTGACACCCCTTTCAGGGCTGTAGTATATTAAGGTGGAAGAAATTCCCGGGAGGCGGAGCATGCGTTATTGCAGGAATTGCGGCAGGGTGCTGGAAGATATTGAGACTGTCTGCCCTTTCTGCGGCACGCTGACAGATGAAGTAAAGCCCGGGGACAGGCTGTGGAATACACCAGACAAACCGGATAAACCGGATAAAAGGGAGGAGGCTTCACACAAAGGGCCGCCTGAGGAAAAGAAGATTGGAAGCGGCACTAACTGGTGCGGGCTCATAGGCTTTATTATTTCCATTCTTTCCATCGGACTAAGCATGTTCTTCTGCATCTCAAGCATTGCGGCTCTTGCATTGTGCTCCATAGGCAAGCGGCAGACATTCAAATATCCCAGATTCGGAAAGCTGGCCATGGTAGGACAGTTCATCAGCTCCGTGACGTTCATCTTCTGGGCCATCATCTTAATCGTGGTAGCATGCACTGGAACAAGTTAAGTTTGGATTATAAGGACGGCCTGATGGCTGGGGTTGTGTCCGCTACTAAGCCACCCTGAAGGGGATATGTACTTAGAACAGGTTCCATTGTAGGCTGCCCTGTTTTTCTCCTGGACCTGTCCGTAGTGATTACAGAAGGCAATTTGTTTGCCGGAGTTGCGGGAATTTGCCCAATTATATTGACAGTCTGGCGATATTTGTTGTATATTTATAGGGCAAAGAGACAGACAAGCTTTTCTAGGGGGTATTGTATGTACTGTAAATACTGCGGAAAGATTATAGATGACTATGCCACCGTATGCAGCAAGTGCGGTCAGGCGGTGGAGAATCCGAAGGTCAGGCCTGTGGCGCAGGCTCAGATGCCGTATCCTCCTCAGACTCAGGCCGATGCAGATCAGGTTTCTCAGGCAGAGACTATTGACACGCCCGCAGAAGAAACGCCGGTTAAGAAGAAAAAGAACGGGTTTGGCATTGCCGGATTCGTATTCGCTATTTTAGGAATCATATTCACCGTCATATTCAACCTGCTGGCCGTCATATTCAGTGCGATAGGAGTAGGCAAGAGACGCAAATACACATCCCGCAACGGACTTGCTGTTGCTGGCCTTGTCATAGGCCTGGTTCTGCTGATTGTCTGGGTTGCTGTCTTCGTGCTGGCTTATGTGCACGGCGGTTTTGATTCTCTTTCTTCAGTCAATTCGTTCAGCACCTTTATTGACTGGATAAAGGATTTGTTCACGACAATAACAGAGGGCGCTGTAGCAGTACCTTTCATATAGCAGAATGCTGCCGTGCATAGCGGCAATTTTAAACAGACAGAGCAGACGGTGCCAAAACGGTGCCGTCTTTTTTTACATATTGCAAATAAGATTGAACCGTTATCGGATACGCCTTTTTGACTGCCATATTCCTTGACCCCTTTCCTGTATATGTAGTATTTAGTGGCAAGATGTGTAATGGAAGGTGAAATATGTTTTGTACTTATTGAGGAAAGCTTATAGATGATAAGGCTGTTGTATGCCCCTATTGCGGGAAAGCAGTTACATATTCATCTCAGCAGAGTGCCGTTCAGCAAGGATCTCTTCAACAGATTGCCCCTCAGCAGGCGCAGTATGTGCAGCCCTCGTATTCTCAGTACGGATACGCTTCTCAGACGATGCAGCCCCAGCAGGGCCAGACAACTGCTCAAAAGTCTGAGTCAGGGGACAATGCACCAAAGAAGAGGACTAACGGATTCGGTATCGCCGGGTTCGTGTACGCGTTCTTCTCGCTTTTCCTGGGCGGATTGACTTTCTTCCCCGGATTCGTTTTAAGCTGCATAGGGCTTGGAATGAGGAAGGAGTGCACCAAGTCCAACGGCGTTGCAGTGGCAGGGCTCATCTTTGCAATCATCAACATTCTGGAGGTTGCGGCACTGGTATACTATATCATGTTCGCCGGAGGCTTGGAAGTCATTGAGAATTTCCTTGGCGGGATTCTGGGATGACATTCATCAGCCTGTGATGCCCATGGGTTCCACAGACGTGAGTCAGGCCCTGCTTGCAGGGTGAAAATTTCATACGAAAAGGAAAGGCGGAGCCGCATTGGCCCCGTCTTTTTTGTACGGGGCAAAACAGGGACCCCTTGATTTTCACGGATTTTCACATGGTTATCACAGATAAAATGCCGTAATATGTGCAATGTTTTGTATTCAAATCACTGAATCATGTTTAAAGTGCCTATGAAAGAGTTTATATATAAAGTGTATGGCATCATAGATGTTTTGAGAGCCGTGCGGAATAGGTATCCTCCACACGGTCAATGCAGCACATAGGGATAATGCAACAGCTTTGTATGAGTTCTGCTTTTAACGAAACAGGTCAGCGAAGAAGTGGTCCGCTTATGCAGCAATTCCTGAAAGAGCAACAGAGAAAGCAGAACGAGGAAATCTTTATGGAAGGAACAAATAACGAATCGGCAAGATTAACACTCGCATTTGCTGTATGCGGAATGTTTGCAATACAGACTGATAATGACTATTCATCATATGATGCCTGGGAGGCGATAGATGACGAAATCCATGTCACGCTTGATAAGGTGCGTCATGTGCTTTATCGTGTCCTGATAATAAAAAAGACAGGCCGCAGCATGATTTGCAGAGCGCCTGTCACAGACAATTTGACAATGATTGCCGGCTGGCTTGACTCCCTTTCCATAGAGGAACTGGAGGCCTTTCGCAATGACGTAAAGGTAGATCTTAAGCTGGAAAAGGAGATAAGGGCTGAAGAGGATACCGCCAGGAAGAAGCTCTCGGCTCTCTATATCAAAACAGTTAATGGTGAAGCTCTTGATGGTATGAATTATGTGGATTTCTTCATCTCAAAGAGGCAGAAGAGGTTCATCAAGATGGCAACAGGCTTCAATATACATGCTGACATGAACCGTGTTGACAAGCATGACTTGGAACACATTATGATACGCCATGGAAAAGGCAAGACAGGCAAGCCGCGGAATGATACTACAATGCTTGATTATGATAGTGTGGAAGACATAGTGGATGTTCTTTTACATTGTGATTCTGCAAATCTCTTATTCCATCCGGATGGCTCAGTAATAACTTCCTGGGCATATCCCGACAGTGACGGCAAGCCTTCAAAGCTGGTTATGTTCTCTAAAAGAATGAAAAATGGAAAGGTGAGTGTTGTTGTAGAGGCAATGTCAGATACAAAGAAAGGTCTGCTCAGAGTTGTTACAGCATACAAGCACCAGTTTTATGTAAAAAAAAACATCTGGGCGAGTAAGCGAAGATGTCCTCCCTTATGACATGCATCATAAGAAGTCCCCCCCTTCAACGTCCGAAACGCCCTTACTCCATCTCCCGATGTTTCTTTTGTCCATATAATACACCCATAAGGTGTCATAGTCAATATCTTAAAGTAGAAATCTTTGTGAAAAAAATTCGATTTATGCGTACTATATTTATATTTCCCGTATAAACGCATGCCTTTCCTATAAAAAACCGGGAATATCCGAACATGCCTGAACGCGCAAAGGCGTTTACAAATATATCGTAATGAAAAATATTTAACAAAGGAGATTTTATTATTATGTTCTGCAGGAATTGTGGCAACAACATGAATGAAGATGAAAGGTACTGCCCCGTATGCGGTGCTCCCCAGGAGCCGGACCAGAAGCCGGAAAAGCCGGAAAAGCCGGAGAAGGTGAAGAAGGAGAAGAAGAGCTGGGCAAAGCGTCTTCTCAGGGTCAACTGGCTGGGAATCATCGGGCTGGCCGCATATGTTGCATCCATATGCACCGGCACCACATATTTCATTCTGGGCATCATTGCCCTGGTACTGTGCGCCATTGCGGTGGCCATAAGGAAGAAGCACTCGCTCAACTTCATCGCCGTGACAGGCCTTGTCCTCTCATGCCTTGAAGTGTCCGTCGTGGCACTTGCTGTGCTCGCCGTCTACGGCCTCGTCGCGGGATGCAAGAGGCTGTACATCCGTTACCATGTCCGCTGATTCCCGGACAGGATATGCCCATTGGGCGTATGCAGGGAACAAGAAAAGCGCGGAGCGTTTCGCTCTGCGCTTTTTGGCATTTCTGCGTGTTATTTTCTTTCGCTCTCATTTCCAGCCTCAGCGGGCTTTTTGGCCTTTGGGGTTTTGGAGGATCCGGTCTTTTTTGGCTTGGAATCCTTGGCATCCGCTCCGGAGGTTTTAGCGGCATACTCTTCGCACCATGGATTGAGGGTGCAGCCTGCGCAGTCCGGGCGCTGGGAGTGGCAGACCCGTCTGCCATGGTATATGAGCCAGTGATGGGCCCTGGACCAAAGGTCCTGGGGGATGGCTGCGTTTAGGCCCTCTTCAACCTGCAGGGGCGTTTTGCCTTTGGCTATGCCGAGGCGGTTGGAAACGCGGAAGACATGGGTGTCCACGGCAATGGCGTCTCCTCCGAAGGCTACTGAATATACCACGTTTGCCGTCTTTCTGCCAACGCCAGCAAGGGTCTGGAGATCTTCCAAGGTAGAGGGCACTTCGCCGCCGTATCGCTCCAGAATGTCTTTGGACGCGGAAAGGATATGGGCGGCCTTATTGCGGTAAAAGCCGCATGAGAAGATGTATTTCTCCAGCTCCGGCTGGGAGAGGAGGAGCATGGTCTCAGGAGTGCTGTGCTCTTCAAACAGGATGCGGGTGACCTTGTTCACCCTCTCGTCCGTGCACTGCGCGGAAAGGATGACGGCCACGAGCAGCTCATAAGGGCTGTCATACAAAAGGGCGGGCCGTGCCTCCGGGTACAGTCTTTCCAGCTCCTGTATTATGCTGTCACATGTTTCCTTGTCCATGCCTGCATTATACCGCAAAGTCCCCCGGAATGCAAGCAAAGCGCCAACGGCGCATCCGGGTGCATCTGAAGCTCTTCATGCCGTTTGTGTGCCATTGTACCCGGCGGTAATGCGCGGCAAAGGATGTTGAAAATTGACGCCAGGTGATTGCATGAGGCGGAAGTTGGATTGCATTTTCGATTTAAAAACTGAACAAGCGACATTTTTTATCAAAATGTTGTTTTGCACTCTTGACACCCGGCGGAGGGAGTGAGTATAATCGTTAAACAAATCTAAAAGCTTTAAAAGCTGAAGGAGAATGTACATTATGAAAGTTTACACTTCTATGACGGAACTTATCGGCGGCACTCCCCTTTTAGAGCTTGTTAACATCGAGAAGAAGTACGGACTCAAGGCCAAGATTTTTGCCAAGCTTGAGTATTTCAATCCTGCAGGCTCTGTGAAGGACAGAGTGGCTAAAGCCATGATCGAAGACGCAGAGAGGGACGGAAGGCTCTGTCCAGGAGCCACCATCATCGAGCCCACCTCAGGCAACACCGGAATCGGGATTGCCGCAGTCGCTGTCACAAAGGGATACAAGGTAATCCTTACAATGCCCGAGACAATGAGCGTGGAGCGCAGGAATCTCATCAAGGCATACGGAGCAGAGATTGTCCTCACTGAGGGCAAGAAAGGAATGCAGGGCGCCATTGCGAAGGCTGAAGAGCTCAGCGCCTCAATCCCCGGAAGCATCATCATGGGCCAGTTCGTCAATCCTTCCAACCCCAAGGCTCACTTCGAGACAACGGGACCGGAAATCTGGAATGACACAGACGGCACTGTGGACATCTTTGTGGCCGGCGTAGGCACTGGCGGCACCGTAACAGGCGTAGGTCAGTACCTCAAGAGCAAGAACCCCGCAGTGAAGGTAGTGGCCGTAGAGCCCGCTTCATCCCCTGTCCTTTCCAAAGGCGTATCCGGATCCCATGCCATCCAGGGCATTGGGGCCGGCTTTGTCCCGGATATTCTGGACACGGCCGTATATGATGAAATCATCCCTGTGGAGAACGAGGATGCATTCACATACGGCAGGGAAGTCGGCAGGAACGAAGGCGTGCTTGTGGGCATCTCCTCAGGCGCAGCCCTTTGCGCAGCCATACAGATAGCAAAGCGTCCGGAAAACGAGGGCAAGACCATTGTGGCCCTTCTGCCGGACACCGGAGACAGGTACCTTTCCACGAAGCTCTTCGCAGAGTAAGACAAGCTTTAAAGCAATCACAGGAAACGAAAGGCGGAAGCGCATGCTCCGCCTTTTACTGACCCCAAAAAACAGCCAGATTTCTTCATGGTATGTTCATGGTCTGCTCATGGTCTGTGTCATTTTTCCCGGTCAATCCGCCATATGCGGCATGTTTTGCCCCGCGGCCTTTTCCCTGGCCTGCCGCAGCGGGCGTTATGCGGTGCCTGGAATGACGCATGAGCTGCGGTGTTGCATTTTGGCGGAACAGGTGATACAATGCAGATATGAAAACAGGGATTTCAACAGCTTCATTCTTCCTGCGCAGGAACACGGAGGACGCCATACCGCTCATAAAGGAAATGGGGGCGGACGTGGCGGAGATTTTCTATGCCACCTTCTATGAGTACCGTCCGGAATTCTCCGGAAAGTATGCGGATAGGGCGCAGGGTCTGGAGATAAACTCAGTGCACGCTCTTCCCACAAATTACGAGCCTCAGCTCTTCAACGAGTCCAGAAGAACGAGAGGGGACGCGTATTACTGGCTGGACCAGGTAATGAGGTCTGCCCAGATCATGAAGGCCAGATATTACACCTTCCACGGCTACATAGCCGGCAAGGGAGGCTTCGGCAATGATCTGGACAAGCTTGGCCGATACATGAACGACATCCTTGAGTTCTGCTCCCGCTACGGGGTGCAGCTCTGCATGGAGGATGTGGCCTGGTGCATGTACTCCAAACCCGGCCTTTTCCGTGAACTGAAGAAAAGGTGTCCAAGCCTGATGGGCGTTTTTGACATAAAGCAGACCCGTCGTTCCGGATATCCCATGAACATGTACATAGAGGATATGAGAGGCTCTTTGGCCTACGCCCATCTCTCCGACGTGGACGAAAACGGGAAGGTCTGCCTTCCCGGCAAGGGCATGTACGATTTCGAGGAGATCATAAAGCGGCTCCGGGGCACCGGTTTCGACGGCTCCCTCATAATAGAGGTCTATCCGGAGAATTACACGGACGAGAGCGAGGTAAAGGAGTCCATGGAGTATCTCAAGGAGATAGTGTACAAACTGTCTTAGACCTCGCATATGCCTTATCCAAACCATATTATCCAGGGCTTCCCGCAACGGGAGGCCTTTTCGTATAGGCGGGCATATGCGTACAGAAGAATGTTATATGGCGAAGAACAGATGTCTTGAAGAAATTTCTACTTGCAAAATTTCAGAAAACTTGTCAAAGCATGTTTAAAACCCTCTCAAACGGGGATTATATATAATGTATGGATTAGGCATCAGTAGACTTATATATCATTATACTAAATAAATAGTAAATTTTAGTTGTAAAATTATATTAACAACTCAGTTAAACAGACTATTTACAAACTATTTTAAATGACTATAATAATGGTATTAAGTGATATTATGCCTGCAAGCACAATATCCGGTTCTTATGGGGGAGTAGGTAGTATGTCAAATGCATATCCTTTTTTAGAAAAGTCAATATTTACAACGGAAGATGTCAGGGCATCTTATTCCTCGGATGAAGAAACCTGCGAAGCTATCAAGGAGCTTCTGGAAGGCCACAGGATAGAAGAGCTTAAGAAAGGGTTGTACGCCACGGTGGACCTAATGCATGATGATGTTTTTGCCAGTGATAATGAGATTGGAGCTGCTTTGCAGGAGGATGCGTATTGTGCATATCATACTGCCATGGAATTCTATGGATTGGCCACACAGGTGTATTTCGTTGTTCAGATGGCTTCGCCAAAGAAGTCTTTCAAGTGCACAGTAAACGACACAGAATACTGGATGTACAGGAATACGCATACAGAGGGTGTCGTGGAAATTATGCACAATTCAGCTGTTGTAAGAGTCACAGACCTGGAACGCACCATAGTTGATTGTATTGATAAATATAATGTAGCCGGCGGAATGGAAGAAGTGTCGCGTGCTCTTAGAAGAATACGCTTCTGCAATGAGGAGAAGCTGCTGAAATATCTGCGCATGTACAACAAGAAGATTCTGTACAAGAAGGCCGGGTTCCTGTTCTCAAGGATAAAGCCAAGGTATCTGTCGCAGAAATTTTATGATGCCTGCAAGGAGCATATCTCAACTCGAAAGGACGATATCCGCTATATCAAGGGAGTACCATATTATCCTGACGAATGGAATGAAGAGTGGAGAATTTATGCTTCACCGGAGTATTTTAGCTAATTGGGCGAATGGAGGAATAAAAAAAGTTGTTTGGCTTTTTTATAAAAGATGAACAGATAGCATATGTCAGAGATTACAGTCCACAAAAAGCGGACTTTTGTAATATGTCACGGGATCAATATGTGAATTGGGGATCAAGAGAGAGACATTTCACAAGAGGTAATAAGAAAATAAACTTTGAGAAAACATGCCGACTGATAGAGATTCTTGATTTTATTTTTTCCCAATGGAGCGACAAATTTGTTCTTAAAGGCGGAACCGCCATGAATCTGTTTTATAGGAACATGCCGCGTTTATCTGTTGACATTGATCTTGATTATGTCGGAAGCATTGACCAGACAGAGGAAGAAGTTGCAACTGACATTACCGCTATATTAAAAGAGCTGAATAATTACCTTACTAATAATGACTATTCATGTGATGATGCCGAATCATATGAATCTCCTGAAAACTCCTTTTACTCAAAAGTTTATTCCTTTAACAACATAAAAGGGGTACAAGATTTTCTTAAGATTGAGATTAAGTATAACGACAGAGCTATGCTTATGAGCCCTGTTGAAAAGGGCTTTGAACAGCTAGATTACAAAACTACCTCAAAAGTCAAGTTGATGAATGAATACCAGCTCTATGCTGGAAAATTTGGTGCCCTAGTTAGAAGATGTACAGCAAGGGATATGTTTGATGTGAACGAATACATACAATCTCCATCCGGGTTAAATGAAGATTTATTGCGTCAGTGCATCGTATTTGATGAGTGCATTAGCGGCAGCAACAGAATTGAGTCTCTGCTTAAGCCCAATTGGGGTAAAATAACTGGCATGACTGAAGCAGCGGTAGACAGCCAGTTAGATCCTCTTTTGAAGGACAAAACTAAGTTTGATTACAAATCCGCCGAAACAACCATTACAGAATATTTGAAACCTTTCTTTGATCTTACTGATAATGAAAAGGATTTTGTCAATAAGTTCAAGAATCGTTTTTATGATCCTACTTTGTTGTTTGAATCCGCGGACATGGCAGTTAGTGTAGGCTGGCATCCTGGCGCTTTCAGTCTTTGCCCCCAAACATGGGTGTCCAGGGAAGATGCTGTAACAATGGCAAAATCATTGGAACATTGCGGGGAGCGGCTTATCAAGGGCATGAAAGCGCACGATCTTTTCGATACAGCAAGAAATAGCAACAGGAAGGGATTCATCTTTTATAGGTTGTTTTATGGATGCAGCGTTTTAAATAGCAGGGAAGATGATGAGAGAATGCTCATATCACAATTGGTCAAGGCATCAACAAAAAGTAAGGACGATATAGATGCCATATATGAGGTTGTTAAGTGCTCAGCACTGCATGATGTGGCAAAGTCAAAGGAATATTATAAGGCTATCATCAGGGAAGAATTGGAGAAGTGTGCATCGGATGTTAAAGATACGGGCACTCAGCTTCTCAAGAAGACTAACAAGGCAGTTAGTAGGCAGGATGAATATGAAGACAAGAATTATTGATTAGACTTGTTCTGATAGATTTGTTTCAAACTTGCCAATGGAGGGTTAGTATATGGGCATATATAATTTTTTAAAGGATTCGCTGTTCACCCCAGAGGATCTCAAGGAATATTATGAAGACGAAGCGGAGATGCGTAAGGACCTGGACACCCTTGTTGAGAAAGGAATGGTCAGGAAAGTGGCAGGAAATCTGTACGGAACGGTTAATCCGCTGTCCGGGGATATATATGCGGACAAGTATGAGTTGGCGGCGGCGCTGTATCCGGGCAGCTGCTGCGCATACCACACAGCATTGGAGTACTACAGCTTTTCCGTGCATGACTTTGATGATGTTCAGCTGGCATGCGCTGAGCCGCTGCAGCCGCAGGTTTTGCGCGGACTTCAGTTTGTAGGATATGTCACGGATATGCAGGAAGGAGTGAATGAGAAGTTCAGAAATTCGAAGATCCGCGTAACTGATTATGAACGCACCATAATAGACTGCACGGACAGGATGGATCTGTGCGGCGGGCCGGATGAAGTGCGTACAGCTTACGAAGTTGTCATAACTCTGGATGAAGAGCTTCTTTTGAGATATCTGGATATCTACAACAAGGGCATCCTGTATAAGAAGTGCGGCTATATGCTTTCGAGGTTCTACAGAGATACTATGTCTTCGGCCTTCAGTGAGACATGCAAGCAGAAGATGTCTGCAAAGGAAGAGCGTTTGGATGAAGCATACTGCGGACCTTGCGCATATGACGAGGAATGGAGACTGTATGTCCCGGCAGCATGGAAGGAGGGGTGATGATATGATAATGGACTATACAAACGCAAACGTAACCCGCCTGTCGCTGGCTACCGGGTGTTCAAAAGAGGTTGTTGACAAGGCATTGGCGGTTACTGAAGTAACTGAGACAATATTCTCATATACGCAGTCTTCCTGCCTTGCACTCAAGGGAGCTTCAGCCAGGAATATGCTGTATCCAGCTTTAAGAATCAATACGGAGATTGAGCTTGAGTATATAGGAGCAGAAGAGGCGGACAGGGAGAATATTCGGGTAAATCTCAGACGTATGCTCATGCAGTATACTCCTACGTGTTTTGACAGAATCAGCAGTACAAAGGGCCAGACGGAAGCGTATGCCAGCAGGTACTCCAATTACAACCGCCACATGAACCGGTTTTCCCTCACCATAGATTACGGCACCCGCGAGACGGAGCCTGTCATCCGGAAGACCGTCAAGGTGCTTGGATATGAAGGAGATGTGCCGGTCAACACTTTCGGCCTGGACAAGCTGAACAGGGATATTTTAGATGCTCTCGTCACCCGCACAAGCCCTGTGGACGTGTATGATGTTTTTTGCTATATCACAGACGGCGGGGTGAAGTCCCATGAGGATCTGTATGCAGGATGCTGCCAGGATGCCGGCAGGTATTCCGCAGAGGATCTGGCATATTCGAGGGCAAGGCTTGGGAGTCTTGCGGAAAGGGACTTCAGATACTTTTTAGAGCCTCTGCTTCCTGCAGGCACGGCGTTTGACTGGCGTAAAGCTGTGGATGTGATTGCATCTCTCCTGTAACGTGTATATGTGAGTTTTGCTTGGTTTGAAGAAGGCTTTCCTGCTGGGAAGGCCTTTTCATTAGAGCGGGCATATGCGCGTTTGAAGACCATATGGACGGAATGGCAGGCGGATTTGAATAAAGTGCCGTAAAGACTCCCAAAGGGCGGCGGCAGGAAAATTATTTTTGGCGAAGAGGGTAAATTTGGGAAAATTTCCGATCAAAATCGCTTGACTAAAGCAAGGTCCTTTGTTAAGATATAAAAGCTGTCACTTAGGACAGCATGTTTTTCAATGGAAAGACAGGGCGGGCTGTTGCCTGCCGGCGAAGATTGACAACTGCATAGCGAAAGTATGAAAATACAAAGTACAGAAAGGCAA
>JAJPZA010000051.1:0-2440 GCA_021204625.1 Clostridia bacterium
AAGAAGCAGTTGAAGAAGAGATTGTCGAGGAGCCTGTGGCTGAAGAGCCCGTAGCCGAAGAAGCTCCCGCTGAAGAAGAAGCACTTGAAGAAGAGATTGTCGAGGAGCCTGTGGCTGAAGAGCCCGTAGCAGAGGAAGCACCTGTTGAAGAAGCAGTAGAAGAAGAGATCGCTGAGGAGCCCGCCGCTGAAGAGGCCGTAGCCGAAGAAGCTCCCGCTGAAGAAGAAGCAGTTGAAGAAGAGATTGTCGAGGAGCCTGTGGCTGAAGAGCCCGTAGCCGAAGAAGCTCCCGCTGAAGAAGAAGCACTTGAAGAAGAGATTGTCGAGGAGCCTGTGGCTGAAGAGCCCGTAGCAGAGGAAGCACCTGTTGAAGAAGCAGTAGAAGAAGAGATCGCTGAGGAGCCCGCCGCTGAAGAGGCCGTAGCCGAAGAAGCTCCCGCTGAAGAGACAGTTGAGGAAGAAGCTACCGCCGAGGAGCCTGCCGCTGAAGAGGCTGTAGCTGAGGAAGCTCCTGCAGAAGAGGAAGCAGCAGAGGAAGAAGCACCCACTGAAGAAGAAGCAACAGAGGAAGAGGCACCTGCTGAGGAAGAAGCTCCCGCTGAGGAGCCCGCAGCTGAAGAAGCACCCGCTGAAGAAGAAGCAACAGAGGAAGAGGCACCTGCTGAGGAAGAAGCTCCCGCTGAGGAGCCCGCAGCTGAAGAGGCTCCCGCTGAGGAGCCCGCAGCTGAAGAGGCTGTAGCTGAGGAAGCACCCGTTGAAGAGGGAGCAGTTGAGGAAGAAGCACCCGCTGAAGAGGCTGCGCCTGCCGAAGAAATCGTTGAGACCATCATTATTGAGGCCGCTTCCGAGGAGCAGGAAGCCGAAGCTAAGGAGACTGCTGAGACAGAAGAGCCTTCGGCTGAATCCGTTGAGGAGCCTGCAGAGGAATCCAAGCCTGAAGTCATCGTTGAGACAATCATCATAGAAGAGCCCGCAGAAGCCGCCGCAGAAGAGACTCCTGCTGAAGAGGCACCTGCTGAAGAGCCTGCACCGGCAGAAGAGGCACCCGCTGAAGTCAAGATCAATATTGTGCCTGCTCCCGTTGCCGTAGATCCCAGATTCGCCAGCCACAGGTATAATTACAGTTTCCTTGCAAGAATCATCCAGTCACCTGAGGAGATTCATGACAGGTATTCAGAGCTCATGAACGAGATCCTCTCATATAAGAGGACACGCACGAGACTAAGCTGGAAGCAGTGCGGTATCATGCTTGGAAGGGCAAGGATTGGATTGTTCCTGTTCAAGGGCAAGAAACTCTGCCTGGCACTCGCTCTGGATCCTAAGGAGTGGGAGAACACGAAGTATCGCGGAATGGATGTTGGGAACAAGAAGAGATTCGAGAATACGCCTATGCTTCTCACCCTCTCTTCAGACAGGAAGGTCAAGTACGCCAAGTATCTCATTTCCGTGCTCCTTGAGAGACTCGGAACAGAGAAGGGCAAGAACCGCGAAGCAGACATCAAGTACAGCTATGACTATCAGTCAACAGAGGCGCTCGTTGAGCAGGGCCTCATAAAGGAAGTCCAGTCCAGTAAGGTAGCTGCTGTGGAGACCATCGTCGTTGAGGAGCCCGTTGCCGGCGGCGAGCCTGAAGTGGTTGAGGTAATCACTGAAGTTCCTGCAGAAGCTGAAGTAGTAAACGCAGAAACAAATGAAGTAATCGAAGAAATCCCCGTTGAGGAGATTATCATAGAAGAGGTTCCCGCAGAAGAGTCCGCTGTCGAGGAGACCCCGGCAGAGGAATCACCTGCTGAGGAACCCGCTGCTGAAGAAGCACCCGCTGAGGAAGAGGCATCCGCAGAGGAGCCTGCTCCGGAAGTTATCGTTGAAGAGATCATCATAGAAGAACCTGCAGCCGAGGAGACAGCAGAGGAAGCACCCGCCGAAGAGACAGCCACTGATGAAGAGGCATCTGCAGAGGAGTCTGCTCCGGAAGTTATCGTTGAAGAGATCATCATAGAAGAGCCTGTAGCCGAGGAGACTCCGGCAGAGGAATCCGCAGAGGAAGCACCCGCCGAAGAAGCTCCTGCTGGAGAGACAGCTGCAGAGGAAGAGGCATCCGCAGAGGAGCCTGCTCCGGAAGTTATCGTTGAAGAGATCATCATAGAAGAACCTGCAGCCGAGGAGGCAGCAGAGGAAGCTCCTGCTGAAGAAGCCCCTGCTGAAGAGACAGTTGCAGAGGAAGAGGCATCCGCAGAGGAGCCTGCTCCGGAAGTTATCGTTGAAGAAATCATAATAGAAGAGCCTGCAGCCGAGGAGACTCCGGCAGAGGAATCCGCAGAGGAAGCACCCGCCGAAGAAACAGCCGCTGAGGAAGAGGCACCCGCCGAGGAGCCTGTGGCAGAAAAGGCCGTAGCCGAAGAAGCTCCCGCAGAAGAAGTAGTAGCAGAGGAAGAGGCTGT
>JAJPZA010000051.1:2540-3209 GCA_021204625.1 Clostridia bacterium
AGCCGAAGAGCCTGCGGCTGAGGAAACTGTAGTTGAAGAAGCACCCGCCGAGGAGCCTGTGGCAGAAGAGGCCGTAGCCGAAGAAGCTCCCGCAGAAGAAGTAGTAGCAGAGGAAGAGGCTGTAGCCGAAGAGCCTGCGGCTGAGGAAACTGTAGTTGAAGAAGCACCCGCCGAGGAGTCTGCGGCCGAGGAAGCTGTTGCTGAAGAAGCACCCGCTGAAGAGACAGCCGCTGAGGAAGAGGCATCTGCAGAGGAGCCTGCTCCGGAAGTTATCGTTGAAGAGATCATCATAGAAGAGCCTGCGGCCGAGGAGACTCCGGCAGAGGAATCCGCAGAGGAAGCACCTGCTGAAGAAGCCCCTGCTGAAGAGACAGTTGCAGAGGAAGAGGCATCCGCAGAGGAGCCTGCTCCGGAAGTTATCGTTGAAGAAATCATAATAGAAGAGTCTGCAGCCGAGGAAACTCCGGCAGAGGAATCCACAGAGGAAGCACCTGCAGAGGAGCCTACCGCTGAAGAGACCGTAGCTGAGGAAACACCTGTTGAAGAAGAGACCCCTGCTGAAGAGCATGTTGCTGAAGGGGCACTCGCCGAGGAGCCTGTGGCTGAGGAACCTGTAGCTGAAGAAGCACCTGTTGAAGAAGAGACACCTGCTGAAGAGGCCATAGCTGA
>JAJPZA010000051.1:3309-47303 GCA_021204625.1 Clostridia bacterium
AGAAGCACCCACCGAGGAGCCTGCGGCAGAAGAGGCCGTAGCTGAAGAAGCACCCACCGAGGAGCCTGCGGCAGAAGAGGCCGTAGCTGAAGAAGCACCCGCCGAGGAGCCTGCGGCTGAAGAGGCTGTTGTTGAAGAAGCACCCGCCGAAGAGCCTGCGGCCGAGGAAGCTGTTGTTGAAGAAGCACCCGCTGAGGCAGAGCCTGTGGCTGAGGAAGTTGTAGCCGAGGAAGTACCCGCTGAAGAGCAGCCCGCAGAGGCTGAAGCTCCTTTAGAGCAGGCACCTGTTGAAGAGCAGCCCGCGGCAGAAGAGCCCGTAGCTGAAGAAACGCCGGTTGCAGAAGAGGTTGTTGAGGAGGCACCTGCTGAGGCAGAGCCCGTCAAGGATGAAGAGGCTATCATAGAAGAAGAGATAGAGTCTCTCAAGAAGGAGACAATATCCGCTCAGGAAGCCCACAACATCATCACGGACGCTGAGGCAGAGACGGTTCTCGCTCATTATGTAGAGTCAGAGAAATCTCAGGGTACCAAGAAGGCCATCATCAACATAGACACCATTTCCGCCAAGTTCAAGGCCGGAGACGTGGTAACGCTTGCAGCCCTCAAGAAGAAGGGCCTTGTGGATTCCAAGGCCGGCAAGCTCAAGGTTCTTGCACGCGGAAAGATTGACAAGCCCCTCACCGTCAAGGCCAATGACTTCTCAATGGACGCTGTCAAGATGATTCTTCTCGTAGGCGGCCATGTAGTGAAGGTTCGCAACGACTGATCCGTTTTTCTGGCAATTTAAAAGGCAGGCCGCAAGGCCTGCCTTTTATAGTGTCCTCCATGCATCCGCTGTCCTCTCTTGCTGTCCGGTGGCGCATGTGTTGGCCCGGATGATATTTATGGCAAAATCATTGCAAAAGGGTCTGCCTTGTGGTACACTCTAATATAAGCGGAGTGTAAACTCCGGACATTAAAGGCGTATGAGATGAAGGAAGACACCAGAAGACAGCTTAAGACCATGCGCAACGCTCTTTCCATAGAAGAGCGCAATGCGAAGGCGGAAGCCATCTGCAGGCTGTTCATGGGCTCATATGGCCGATATTCCAGCTTCCTGGCATATTCTTCAATACGCAGCGAAGTGCCGACAGAAGACCTCATACAAGCCCTGCTGGCCTCCGGGAAGCAGGTATTCCTTCCACGTGTGGAAGGAGAGGATATTGCCGTAGTGCCGTACGGAAAACTGGAAAAAGGATCTTTTGGAATTATGGAGCCTGCCGGCAAAGCAACGGAGATTGTTCCGGAAGTCTGCATAGTGCCGCTTCTTGGCATTAACAGGGAAGGGTACCGGATAGGATACGGCAAGGGCTTTTATGACAGGTATCTCAAGGGCCACAAATGCTGCAGCGTCGGCCTTGGATACAGCTTCCAGCTGGCGGACTTTGTAAAGGATCCCTGGGACATGAAGCTGGATGCCTTCATCTCGGAAGACGGCATCATCCGTTTTTAACCGCCGGCGCAAAACGCTGGAAGAATCCGGCCAAAACACAAAGCATTTTGGAACAGAACGCAATTCAGAAGCCATATCCATTAGGATATGCATGATTTTAGAGAGTTAATATGAGAATCATAAGCGGAGAGCACAGAGGCTTAAAGCTCTGTGAATTTGAAGGAGAAGACATACGGCCTACATCGGACAGGGTTAAGGAGAGCATGTTTGCAATACTTGGCCCGGTTAAGGACTGCACTGTTCTGGATCTTTTCTGCGGGAGCGGGAATCTGGGCCTGGAGGCCGTCTCCCGCGGCGCGAAGAAGGTTGTGTTCAATGACTCGTCCAAGGACAGTCTGGCGCTTCTGAAGAAGAATATAGCCAGGTTCAAGACGCCCATCCCTGCTGAAGTGAAGAACATGGATTTCATGGAGTGCCTTGCATCCCGCATGCGTTATGACGTCATATTCATAGACCCTCCGTACAAGTCTGAGATTGGTCTCAAGGCATTGCAGACGATTGGCAAGCGCAATCTTTTAAATAAGGACGGCGTGGCCGTGTACGAGCGTTACTGTCCGTTTGAGGGCGAAATAAGAGGCCTCACGAAGATAGACGAGCGCAAGTACGGAAAGACGTACATAACGTTTTTCAAGCGCACAGAGGACGTGGACGCCGCTGAAGAGCCTGCTGCATCCGAAACGCCGGCAGAGCAGAAATGAGACGGAATTGCGAGGCATGAGATATAATATGAGAAAGTGTGTATTCGCAGGGTCTTTCGACCCGCCCACGACAGGTCACAAGTATGTTGCGGACTGCTGCCTTCAGATGTTCGACGAGGTCATTCTGGCCGTGATGGTCAACACGCAGAAGAAGGGCTTCCTGCCCGTCATAGAGCGCAAAAAGCTTCTGGAGAAGCTGTATGAAAACGAGCCCCGCGTGAGAGTGATAACATTTGAAGGCGCGGCCGTGGACCTGCTCTCAATTGAGAACACCCGGTTTTACGTCCGGGGCGTGAGGGACTGCCTGGACTTTGAATATGAGAACAGGGACCTGTACGCAAGCCGCCAGTACATGCCGGGCATGATAGGCATATACATCCCGGCCCCGGAGGAGGGCAGGCACATAAGCTCCACGCTGGTAAGAAACTGCATATACTTCGGCAAGGATTACACATATATGATCCCGGAAGAGATACGGGAGGATTTTGACGCCGCCGTGAAGAGGCTGGCGGCCAAAGGAGAGAGCGATGTTTGAGAAGCAGAAAAGGATACCGGATCCGGAAGTCATAGTGGACATGATGCCCCTTCCGGACGGTCTCAAGGCCATAAAGGCGGAAAGGGACAGGATGGTCACGGACGTCATAACCGGCGTCTCGGACAAGTTCCTTGTAATCGTGGGCCCCTGCTCCGCCCATGAGCAGGCTCCCGTTCTGGATTATGTGGAACGCTTGGGAAAGCTCAACGAAAAGGTGAAGGACAAGCTCGTCCTGGTTCCCAGAATATACACCAACAAGCCCAGAACGAAGGGCGTGGGATACAAGGGCATGTTCTCGCAGCCGGATCCCACAAAGGGAGAGGACATCTTAAAGGGCATCTTCGCCATCCGTGAGCTCAACATAAAGGCCATAGAGGCCTCCGGCCTTGCGGCCGCGGACGAGATGCTTTATCCCGCCAACATCCACTATGTGGAGGACCTTCTTTCATACATAGCCGTAGGCGCGCGCTCCAGCGAAAACCAGCTGCACCGCCTGGTTTCCAGCGGCGTGGACGTTCCCGTGGGAATCAAAAATCCCATGTCCGGCTCGCTTTTGGTGCTCCTCAATTCCATATACGCCGCCCAGTCCCCGCAGATCTTCAAGCTCAACGGCTGGCAGGTCAAAACAGACGGCAACCCTTTGGCGCATGCCATCTTAAGAGGGGCCGTGGACAGTTACGGCAACGATATCCCCAACTTTCATTACGAGACCGTAATGCAGCTTGCGGAAGGCTATGCCCATGCCGGCCTGCAGAATCCTGCATTAATCATAGACGCCAACCATTCCAACAGCGGCAAGCAGTTCAAGCAGCAGATCCGCATCTGCGAAGAGGTCATGCAGAACCGCAATTATGACGCGGACTTCAAGAGAATCGTAAAGGGCTTCATGATAGAGTCCTTTATAGAGGAAGGCTGCCAGACAGAGGACGTCATATACGGCAAGTCCATCACAGACCCCTGCCTCGGCTGGTGCGACACGGAGCGCCTTCTTCTGGATATTGCAGAAAAGGTATAGAAAAGCCGCTTAAAACGCGCATATCCCATCTCTATCGCTTTTTTTTGTGCGATAAATCCGGCCATGTGCCGGGGAGGAGCACAGCAATGAGAATTCCGTCCACAGCCACAAAAGGTGCTGGGCCCCGTTCCAAAGAAACATGGAAAACGTATGGAAGACAGTCAAGGAGGATGCCGGTGTGATGAACAGCAATATCAAGGGTTCGCTTTTGCAGCTCATATTTCGGACCGCGCATGACTTGCAGGAATATGAAAGTCTGTACAGCCGTTACGGCGGCAGGAAGACCGGATCATTCCGCGATGCAGTAAAGCATCTTACGGAAATCGGGCTCCTGTTAATTGATGTCGATATTCCGGATACTGAGGCGGTGGAGGCGGAATACAGCATAATCTGCGGTGATTTGTCGTTTCTCCGCAGTTCCATCGATGGCGGAAAGATGGACGGCGCAGATGTTGTCGCAGACTGGGTTGACCAGGATACCGGCATGCTCTATATGGCGGCAGCTGAAGAATCCAAACACGTGAACAACCCGGATCTGGAGAAGCCGTACACTGACACGGATGAGACGGTGACATGCGGAATAGATGCGGACATGGCAGATGCCCTCACCGCTGGCTTGGCTGTATTCAAGGCCTTGAATCAGGCGGACGATTTTATTGGCCAGATGCGCCGCCTTGCGGACCGGATAAAGAAAAACAGGAATGCAACAAAGGCAGAGAGACAGGAACCTGCCGCATACATGGAGGCATGCGGCGAAGTGGCCTCGTGCATGGAGTCCCTCAAGGCCAGTTTCGTTCCGCTTTCCGGAGAATACCCGGCTGCGCTGAAGAAGATTCAGGAATTCCTCAAGTGCGTGGAGAAGGATATCAATGCCCGCCGTCCGGCCGGCAGGGAAGAAAAAGTGGCTGTCAACAGCTTCGCTGATGTCATGAGGCTGTATCTTAACGCCATAAAGGAGCAGGACAGCGAAACTGCAGAAATCATAAAGTCCTCCATAGGCCATAACGCCCCGGCCCGCTTCCCAGAATGAAGCACACAGAAAAAGTCATATAACATCCCCTTTGCAGGCCGCATGCGGCGCAGGGAAGCAAGTATCATATAGACAGAGAGAATATACTATGTTCAGAAAAACAAGGAGAATTCCGGATCCGGAAGTCGTTGTGGAAATGATGCCCCTTCCGGACAATCTCAAGGCCGTAAAGGCGGAAAGAGACCAGCTTGTAACAGACGTAATATCGGGCGCCAGCAGCAAGCTGCTGGTAATAGTGGGCCCGTGCTCCGCCCATGAGGCGGCTCCCGTGCTGGATTACGTGGAGCGCCTGGGAAAACTCAACGAAAAAGTGAAGGACAAGCTCGTCCTTGTGCCCAGAATATACACGAACAAGCCCAGAACCAAGGGCGTGGGATACAAGGGCATGTTCTCGCAGCCGGACCCCGCCAAAGCGGAGGATATCTTAAAGGGAATATTCGCCATCCGCGAGCTCAACATTAAGGCCATAGAGGCCTCCGGCCTTGCGGCCGCGGACGAGATGCTTTATCCGGAGAACATGAATTACGTGGCAGACCTTCTCTGCTACCATGCAGTGGGAGCCCGCTCCAGCGAGAATCAGCTGCACCGTCTTGTGGCTTCCGGCATAGACGGGTCGGTGGGAATAAAGAATCCCATGTCCGGATCCCTTCTCGTCCTTCTCAATTCCATATACGCCGCCCAGTCCCCGCAGGTCTTCAAGCTCAACGGCTGGCAGGTGGAAACGGACGGCAATCCCCTTGCGCACGCCATTTTGAGAGGGGCCGTGGACAGCTACGGCAACGATATCCCCAATTACCATTACGAGACCGTAATGCAACTTGCGGAGGGGTATGCAAAATCTGATCTCAGGAATCCGGCCATCATAATAGACGCCAACCACTCCAACAGCGGGAAGAAGTTCAAGCAGCAGATACGCATCTGCGAGGACGTGATGCATGACCGCAATTACGACGCAGATTTCAAGAGAATCGTAAAGGGCTTCATGATTGAGTCCTTCATAGAGGAGGGCTGCCAGAAAGAGGACATCGTGTACGGCAAGTCCATCACGGACCCCTGCCTCGGCTGGTGCGATACGGAGCGCCTTCTTCTGGACATCGCGGACAAGGTCTGACGCCGTTCAATCGCACATAAACCAGCTCAAACATATGTTTGTGATCAAATTTATTCAAAAATCAGTGTCTGCGGCGGAAGGCCCGGGCAAAACATAACAGCAGGCAATACATGAGCAAAATAGGATATTTAGGCCCGGAGGGCAGTTACTCGGAGATAGCGGCGGAGAGGATCATGCCGGAAGCGGAGAAGGTGGCGTACCAGAATTTCCCTCTTCTCATGAAGGCCCTTCTTTCCAAAGAGGCGGACGTCATAGTGGCCCCCATTGAAAACAGCATAAACGGGGGCGTACTGCAGAACATAGACCTTCTGCAGAGCACGGACGGCGTGTGCGCCGTTCAGGAATGCGTGGTTCATATAGACCACAGGCTTGCGACAATGGAGGGAGCTCCTTTATCCGGCATAAAGCGCATATACTCTCACCAGCAGGCCCTGGACCAGTGCGCAAGATACATCAACGCCAATTACCCCACGGCCCGCCTGATTGCCACATCCTCCACGGCGGCCGGCATCCAGAAAATCCAGTCCCCGGAGGACGCCGGCATCTGCGGCTCCCACATGAAGGCAGAGGGCATAACTCTCTCCGGGGAGAATATAGCGGATGAGAAGAACAACTTCACTCATTTCCTTCTCGTGGTCCGGGGCGCCGCAGACCCTGCAAAGCCCTCCCGCAAAATATACTTCTCATTCACCTGCAGGCATGAGCCGGGAGCTTTGTTCAAGATTCTCAAATGCATGGCGGATGACAACGTGAACATGACCAAGATAGAGTCCAGGCCCATAAAGGACAAGCCGGGCGAGTACCGTTTCTTCATAGAGATAGAAGGGGATTATTCCAACGCCGCAACCAGAAAGACTTTGGGAAGAGTTGCGGATGCCGCCAACTCGTTCAAAATTCTCGGCGCATACTGAATCCGCCGGAAGAGGCGGCCCGGATTCCATCCGTCCAAACAGGACCGGACAGGGCCGGCAAGACCCGCCATCCGTCCAAACGGCGGCGGATATGCATAAGTTAAGCAAAACACTGCGCTTTGCGGGCGCATATACAGAAGGCTGGAAGACATATGAAGAAATTAGGACTGGCGCTTGGCGCCGGAGGATCCAGGGGAGTGGCCCATATAGGGTTTATCAAGGCTCTGGAGGAAAACGGAATACGCGCGGACTATGTTGCAGGCTGCAGCATGGGAGCGGTAGTTGGGGCGTGCTATGCGAACGGCATGTCCGCCCTGGACATGAAGGCTGCGGCCATGAATCTTAAGGCCGGGGATATCATAGACGTGTCCCTCGCTTTCATAACCCGCCTCTCCATCCTGCAGTCCAAGAAAGTTTCCAAGCTCATAACCTCGCTTCTCGGGGACACGCAGATAGAGGACCTGCAGATTCCCTTCAAGTGCGTTGCCACGGACATCACCAACGGACAGGTGCGCGTCTTTGACCACGGTTCTGCGGTGCAGGCCGTCCTGGCCTCAAGCGCAATCCCCTGTGTTTTCCGCCCCGTGCAGTATGACGGCGGAATATTCGTGGACGGCGGATGTCTTTGCCGCGTGCCTGTGGGAACAGTCAAAGAGATGGGAGCGGACGTTGTCGTTGCCGTGGACGTTCTCAAGAACACACAGGAGAAAGTGGACGGAATCAAGAATATCCTGGATCTCATCCTCCGCGTATATGACGTCATGGACACCCAGATGACCCTGCGCACCAGGGTGCTGGAGAGGAAGATCTGCGACCTTCTCATAGAGCCGGAGATGAAGGGCATGAGCCAGTACGCCATAAAGGATCTGGACAAGGCATATGACGAGGGCTATGCGGAAGGCATTGCCCACATGGATGAGATAAAGGCCCTGCTTGAGGACTGACCTGACCAGACCGTCCGTCCGGCGGTTCATGCCGCAGGCGTCATGCATGACACACGGCCCGTGCAAGGCCGCGCAGGCCCCGAAAGAGGCCGGCAAAAACAAGGTGGAAGAAGATGAGCAAGACACTTGGCCTCGCGCTTGGCGGAGGGTGCGCCAACGGAGCGGCGCATATAGGCGTGCTGCGGGCATTGGAAGAAGAGGGCATCCGTCCGGATTATATTTCCGGATGCAGCATAGGCGCTGTCATAGGCGCCTGCTATGCGCACGGCATGACGCCCCTTGAAATCCGTGAGGAAGTGCTGAAACTTAAGACCCGCTCCATAGCAGACTTCCGCTTAGGGTTTATCCGCAGAAAGTCCCTCTTTGCCACAAAGAAGGTAAAAAAGCTCCTTTTGAAGTACATAGGGGAAGGGAACATAGAGGATTTCAATATTCCGTTCAGCTGCATAGCCACGGACGCATTCAATGCGCAGACTGTTGTTCTGGACCACGGCCCGGCAGTGCAGGCAGTGCTGGCATCCCTTGCGGTTCCCTGCGTTTTCCGTCCTGTGGGGATAGACGGCAAGACCCTTATAGACGGCTCCGTCATGTGCAGGGTGCCCAGCAGATTCGCCAAGGACATGGGAGCGGACGTGGTTGTATCCGTGGACGTCTTAAGCAATCTGGAGACTCCGCCGGAGAAGATAAAGAACATCTTCTCCATGATGATGCGTTCATATGAGCTCATGGACATGCAGATAACGAGGAAGACGAAGGAGCTGGAGGAAGGTGTGTATGACCTCTTCATAGAGCCGGACATGACCGGCCTTTCCCAGTACACCGTCGAAGACCTGGACATCACATATGACCGCGGCTATGAGGCCGGCAAAGCCTTCATGCCGCAGATTGTGAAGCTCCTGGAGGATTAGCCGGAATTTTCTCCGAAGCGCGCAGCCCTGCATGAATATGCCTGATCCGGGGCAAAATTCCGTCATAATGAATACACCGCTTCATATGCAGCCTTCAAGGGCTGCATATTACAGGTAAGAGCATATCATGGACCTTTTTGATTACAACGGAAACGAAGAGAAGGCCAGGCCGCTTGCAGACCGCATGCGGCCCAGCTGCCTTGCGGACTTCATTGGCCAGAAGCATATAGTGGCGGAGGGGTCCCTGCTTCGCAGGGCCATTGCCCTGGACCGCCTTGGAAGCTGCATATTCTGGGGTCCTCCGGGAACAGGCAAGACCACGCTTGCTCATATAGTGGCGCAGACTACCCACGGTGAGTTCATAAAGCTCAACGCCGTCCAGGCGGGCGTCGCGGACGTAAAGAGGGCCGTGGACCAGGCTACGGAAAACCTGCGCCTCTACAACAAGCGCACGTACCTTCTTCTGGACGAGTGCCACCGCTTCAACAAGACCCAGTCCGACTCCCTTCTCCCGGCCATAGAAAAAGGCACTGTAATCTTCATAGGCTCCACAACAGAGAACCCGTACGCATCCATGACTCCTGCCATAGTCTCCAGGTGCCGTGTGTTTGAGTTCAGGCAGCTCTCGGAAGAGGAAATCGCCGGAGCCATACGCAAGGCCCTTTCAGACACCCGCAGAGGCCTGGGCAACTACGGCGCCGTTGTGGACGATGACGCCGTCTCCCATATAGCCCGCACAGCCGGCGGAGACCTCCGCGCGGCATACAATGCCATAGAGCTTGCAGTCCTCACGACCCCGCCCTCCGAAGACGGGAAAATACATGTTACCCTGTCTGATGCGGAGCAGTCCATCCAGCGCAAATCCATGTCCTTCGGCGAGGACGCATACTATGATTATCTGTCCGCATTCTGCAAATCCCTCCGCGGGAGCGATTCCAACGCAGCACTCTATTACGCCATGCGGCTCATAGAGGGAGGATGCGACCCCATGATAATAGCCCGCCGCCTTGTGATCCATTCATCCGAAGACGTGGGCATGGCAGACCCCAACGCCCTCGTTGTTGCATCCTCCGCAATGTACGTCCTGGAAAAGACCGGATATCCGGAAGGGCTCATTCCCCTTTCCAACGCCATAATATACGTCTGCGAAGCTCCTAAGAGCGGCACGGTTAAGGCCGCCATGAGAGCGGCGCAGGAAGACGCCAGATCCACACGGGATGACGAAGGGGTCCCGCCGTACATAAAGGACAACTCATACGGAGACAAGGCCACAAAGGCCCAGTCCCTGAATTACAAATACCCCCACAACTATCCCGGAGGCTATGTGGAGCAGCAGTACCTCCCGGACAAGCTGAAAGACCGCATATATTACGTTCCCACGGACTACGGCTACGAGAAGCAGGTGAAGGCGAACCGCGAGGCCAAAGGCATGCCGTCCGCGCCAGAAGAGAAGGGGGATGAAGACTGATGGCCAGAGGCAGAAAAAGACATTTCTTGAACGGCAATTCCCAGGAAACCTTCGCCGAGTCCGCAAGCGTCCCCGCAAACGGAGTTTACAAGTCTGTTTCCATAGATGAAGCCGGCTTCAGCGACGAGATAGCGGACAAAATGAAGCATAGTCTGGGCATAACCACTGTAGGGCAGCTTCTGCAGTATTCATCGTACGATCTTCGGCACAGCTGGAGCCTGAAGGAATATGTGATAGAGACCCTGGACACCTTCGACGAGTACCTTTACGAAAGCCTTGAAAAGCAGAAGAAAGAGTACTACGACAATCCTGAGCCCATATACAGGCTTCTGGGGCTGAAGGATCCGGGCCGTTACGCAAACTATCTCATTTATGATTTCAACGAGGCTGTGCTGCATTTTATCCCGGAGGTGTTCGGCTCCCTAAGGAAGAACGGGATTATAACCCTGCTGGACTTTTTCAAGCTGGATCTTGTGGCGTACCATGAGCTTTTTGAATGTAGTGACAACGAAGCCCGCCTAGTGCTGGTCTGCGTGAAGAAGGGACTTAGGTCCATAAGCAAAGTGCCTGCCATGGTCATGCAGCTGGATTCCGCCGGAAAGGATGTAATAACATATCCTCTGCCGGAGGATGCAAGGGGAAAGGTCTCATCTCTTACCGATGACCGCATAGCGGGGGACAGAGTGTCTTTAAAGGGCATGACCTCATACGAAAAGGCTCTGTACGGCAAATCATGCGAGGCCATAGAGGACTGCGGCGAGGGATTCTATTACGATGTCATAGACAGCAAGGAGATTTTTGAGAGTTTTTCCAAAAGCCTTGCCGTATTCTATTCCCAGGAGCTGGAGCTTCTGCAGCGTAAGGAAATGATCCGCAGCCTGTACTTTGCCGTGCCGGACAGAATCCGGAAGATGCCCGCAAGGGTCCTGTGCCGTTACATGAGGCCCCGTTATACGGATACCGGCAGCGAATGGCCATACAGAAACTATTACAATGCGAGGGAGGTTGTGTTTTTCAAAAGCTATGAACCGATCCGCACAAGCGACAGGATGATGACTCTGGAGGCAGCCTTTGGTCATATGGAGGACCTCATGAACGGCTGCAGCACAATCGAGGAGCTGGACAAGCTTATAAACGCGGACAATGACAAGCAGTTCATGGACCTTCTGGACTGGCTTTCCCACGCGAATATGCTCAATGCAATATATGACACCTTCATGAAGCCGCCGCGCCAGCACAGCCATGAGGCTCCTAAGCAGATGAAGCAGGAGATAACGGAGACGGACCCGGATGAGGTCATTGCCCGGTTTGCCGGGATAATGAATGACTCCCCGGATGACAGTCTGGACGGCTTTCCTTATTACCAGGATGATGACTGGAATTATTCCGCCTGGTCCATATACAGATACTGCAGATATGACTTTTTCTCTGTCTACATGCTTCTGACCGGCAAAACATCCGTGCCCGCCGGCATACTGGACGATTTTCTGTATACGGAAGACGCGGAAGACTTCAAACGTTATCTTACATACGAGAGCAGGAATGATTCTTGCTGCTATGAATACAATCCGGAGACGGGCATGGTCTCCATTAAAGCGAATGTCTTTGAGTGACCGCCCCGTATTCCAGACTGCGGCAGACCTGCGCAGGGCACCTGCGCATTACAGGTTCCGCGCTGGAATCATTTCCACACAAAGACAGCGCAGTATGCCGTATCCAAGCGGGATGCCGGCATTGCAGAAAATACAAGGACGCAGAGGGCACAATGGCCGGAAAGTACAAAAGGCAGATTATACAGGACACGAGGACCCAGACCAGGCTGGACGACTTGCTTGAAGTCTCGGTGGACGGGTTTTTCTCCAAAATCCCGCTGGAGCATGTTGGCTTCAGCGTGGAGGTCCTGGATCTGCTTAAAAGCCACAAAATAACCATGATCGGGCAGCTTCTGAAGTTTTCTCCGGCAAGCCTGAGAAAAAAGAAGTACCTGACGGGGCATGTCATAAAGATGCTGGATGCCCTGGATGAGTATTTCTGCAACGCCTTCGAGGAGGGCAGAAAGGCATACTATGAAAACCCTGTGCCCTTATACAAGCTCCTGCGGCTGAAGGATATAGACTTCTGCAGAAACTATCTGCTCTATGATTACAGGCAGAGCGAATACGGCTACAGAGAGGACTTCAGAAACTTCAGAGCCCACGGCGTCATCACGCTGTATGACTTTTTAAAGCTGGATCTCGGCACATACCACGAATACGGCATCTTATGGGGTGAATCCCTGCGCGGCATGCTGAGGTCTTTCCGTTCCGGCCTGGATTTCTGTATCAAAATCTCGCAGCGCATGACATATCCCCTGAATGAACACGAGACGGAAGTGATATCCTACCCGCTGCCGGAAGCGGCAAGGTACAAAGTGTCCTGTCTCACAGATGACCGCATAGCGGGGGACGAAGTTTCCACAGCACGCTTAAGCTCCTATGAAAAGGCCCTTTATGACAGGACGCAGGGAGCATTAGAGGACTGCGGGGAGACCTTCTATTATGACGTCCTGGATAATCGTGAGGCCTTCTCCAATCTTGCCAAAAGCTTTGCCTCATTCTGCGCTCCAGCCTTGGAGTTCATGCAGCGGAAGATCATGATCCGCAATCTGTACATGGGAGTGCCGGAAAAATTCCGGCAGATGCCGGCAAGGGCTCTGTATCATTACATGGTGCCCAGACACAGCGGCCCGCGCCAGACCTCCCCGTACGACAAGTACCGCATCGGACGGGATGCTTCGTTTTTCAGGAAATGGGAGCTGTTTCGCACCACGTGCAGAATGGCCACGGTTGAAGAGGCATACTGGCATCTGGAAGAAATCACGGAAGCATGCAGGGACATAAGCGACTTTGACCGGATGCTGGAAAACGACATGATCTGGCCTTTTCTGGACCTTATGCACTGGCTGGGAAGAGTTAGCATGCTCTCGGCCGTGTATGACTGCTTCCTGCGCTATTCCGAATATGACAGGCACGAAGCGGCGGATGAAATGAAGGCCATTGTTCCTGTGACAGACCCGGACGAGGTCATTGGCCGCTTCGCCGCAATAAACAATGGGAAAGCCAAGGTGAAGCCCGGCATCTTCGTTTACTATGACAGTGAGGAGGACCACACCTGGTTCGGCTTCCGTGACCGCTATATCTCATACCGGTACGATTTCTTCGCCGTGTACATGCTCTTAAGCGGCAAAACCTCCGTGCCGCTTGAAAAGGCGCGCAAAGTCCTCCATCCGGAAGAGTCAAACAGGCTGATAAATTTATTCTGCGAGTTCGCGGATTACACATACCTGTACGAATACAACCCGGACACGGACTCCGTAGACATGAAGCCGCACGCCCTGGAGTGGTAGCCGCCGCTCCAAACTTCCAAACTTATTACAAACTTGTATGCTGCAAATGCACGCAGCAAGTTTCATAGATGCTGCATTTCCACGCAAAGACAGCGCAATATGCCGCATTCAAGATGGATAAAGGAATCCAAACGACCCCGGGGACGGATGAAAACTGATGGCTAAAGTCAAAAGAAAAAGGCAGCTGATTACGGACGCAAGGTGCGTGCAGCCTTTGAACTGCATGCTCAGCATTTCCAATCTTGGGTACTTTGACAGGATCCCGCTGGAGCATGTCGGGTTTTCCGATGACATTCTGGAGCTGCTCAGGGAACACGGGATGACGGTTTTGGGGGACATATTGGGACAGTCTCCGGCTGCGCTGAGAAGAAGGAGGTACCTGTATGCATACGTTCCTGACATGCTGGATGCCCTTGACGCATATTTCTGCAAGGCCTTTGAGGAAGGGGAAAAGGCATACCGGGAAGACCCGGTGCCCATATACAGGCTCCTGAAACTGAGGGACATTGAAAAATACAGGTTTTGCCTCTTGCATGACTTCAGCTCGAATGTAACAAAGTCCTTTCCGGATGTTTTCAAGGCTCTTAGAGCCAGCGGAATCATTACCGTTTATGACTTTTTCAAGATGAACCTCATTGATTATCATGAGTGTGTTGATCAGGATGATTCATCGCTCCGTTACATGCTGAACTGGATCAGCATTGTTTTGAAAGGATCTGTCTGTAATACCCTCCCGATGCCTTGCCCCGTAAATGACCGCGAGACGGAAGTGATAACATATCCGCTGCCGGCAATTGCAAAGCGGAAAGTCTCCTTGCTTACGGATGACCGCATAGCGGGGGACGATGTTTCCGTAAAAAGGCTGACCCCGTATGAAAAGGCCCTGTATGACAGATCCGAAGAAGCTATAGAGGACTGCGGCGTGGGTTTCTACTATGACGTCGTTGAAGACAAAGAGCCATTTGTGAGTCTTTCAAAAACCCTGGCCGCGTTTTACGCCCCTGTTCTGGAGCTGATGCAGCGGAAAGTCTTGCTCCGCAATCTGTACATGGCCGTGCCGGAAAAGTTCCGGCAGATGCCCGTCCGGGCCATGTATCATTACATGGTGCCAAGGAGCATGAATCCGGAAGGAAATTCCCCATACTGCAGGTTTGCATGCTGCGGCAGGGAAGTTCCTTTTTTCAAGGAATGGGAGCTGTTTCAGCACCAAGGCAGAATGATGCCCCTTGAAGATGCATACAGGCATTTGGAAGAGCTTGTTGAGGAATGCGGCACCATTGAGGATTTTGACCGGATAATGGAGACAGACGGAGACTGGGAGTTTCTGGACCTTCTGCACTGGCTGGGAAGCGTGAGCATGCTGACTGCGGTATATGACAGCTTTCTTAAAACCTCATACAAAGACAGTCATGAGGCTCCAGATGCCATGAAGGCCATTATCCCTGAGGCGGATCCGGACGAAGTCATAGCAAGGCTCTGCGCCATGAAGCATGATCAAAAACAGGTCAATCCCGATGTTTTCCCGTATTACAAGAAGCCTTACGACGCATTCCGGCTGACAATGAGCGGGCGTTTCAGCTCATCCAGATATGATTTTTTTGCCGTATACATGCTGCTTGCCGGCAAGACATCCGTGCCGTATTCCATTGCCAGAAACATCCTGCATCTGGCAGACGGGAGAGAGCTTCTGCTTTTTTTCCGCGATTTTTCCAATAAGAATTACCTGTACGAATACAACCCGGACACGGACTCCGTAGACATGAAGCCGCACGCCCTGGAGTGGTAGCCGCCGCTCCAAACAATCTCCAAACGTGCTCCAAACATGCTCCAAACTTGTATGCTGCAAATGCACGCAACAAGTTTCATAGATGTTGCATTTCCACGCAAAGACAGCACAGTATGTCTTGTTCAAGGCATCTGCGCGGGTGAATGGCATGAAAGATTACAAGACAAATCCCAATATAAAAAAGCAGGCTCAGGAGCTTGCCCGCACCATAATGAAGTGCCGTACGGGCGGATGGCTCTTCAGCTCCTTTGGCCTTCGCATGACAGACTGGTACGACGATCTGGACGTGGACGGCCTGGACCTCGGAACGGACATTATTGAGCGTCTCAGAAGCAACGGGTACGGAACAATAGGTTCAGTTCTCAGTGCAGAGCCCAAAAATCTGCGCAGAAAGGAAGGCATGGAGGAGCATATGGAGGAAGTCATTGGGGCCGTGGCGGAATATGTCCTGGAAGACAGGGCTCTTCTATCTGCTTACGCCGCAAAGAATGATCTTCCGCTGTACAGGATTCTCAGGTATGAAGACATACGCCAGTACAGAAACGTGCCTGTGGACATATATGCGGAGGAGTGGGATATGCGTGACTGTATTGAAGTGCCCAGGGCCGCCCGGTACAGCAGGGTTGTAACCCTGTATGAGTTTCTCAAACTGGATCTCACGACAATCCGCGGCATGATTCTCACCTACCGCAGCGACAATAAACAGAATATGCCTGCGGCCGTATCGGATCATGACCTGCTGTTCAATTATCTCGTTCGCCTGGATATGCGTCTCAAGAAGTTTGGAATTCCGCCGGAGTGCAGATATCTCACTCTGCTGGATACGGATGATGATCCCCAGCCTGTCACATACCCCATAAACCCTTTCTGGCAGCATAGAATCCGCACCCTTTTGGACCGGCATATCGCGGGGAAGGAAGTATCCCTCAAAGGCCTGCCGCCCGCAGCCAGGGCTGCATACAAAAAGGCCGCTGAAGCAATGGACATTTGCGGAACAGATGTCTTCGACGGCATCCTGGAAGACCCTGATTATTCCGGATACTTTGCGGAATGCCTCGGCTACCATGTCACCTCGACACTCCGCGAAACGGAGCTGTGCGCATGGCTTCGCACATACCTGTACGGCATACCTGAGAGCATCCGTGACAGGAAGGTGTCCGAGGTCATAAAATATTATGACCTTTATGAAGATCTGGATCACAATTATCTGGCAGGAGCCATGGACAAGACGCTGTACGGCTATTTCTCCGCATACGTGGACTCATGCCTTTCAAATGACCTGCAGGAAGCACTCAAGGCGCGGCCCGTCAACGAGTTCCTCAAGTGGGCCGGCTCTGCAGGCATGGAGCAGGTCATACAAGAGACTTTCACAAGCAGCATGGGAGACAGGATACCCCTTTTGGACGGGGAGCTGGAGGAGATGCAAAAGGTGGTCGAGCTCAGATCCGCCGGGATGACCAGAAAAGAAGCCGGCGCCAAAATCGGCATAACCAACATGAAAGTCGCCGCAGTCGAGAAGAACATAGACTGGTGCCTCTGGCATCATATAAATGAAGGAGAGAACCACTGCATCCATGACCTCGTGGCCGTATATTTCCTCTTGAACCCCGGCGCAAAAACCCTGGACAGAAAAACTCTGGAAGGCCTCCTGGGCCCGGGGAAGGCCTTCGTATACTGGAATTACATACAGAGGAATTACGAGGATCTCACAAACAGCCTGTACGCTTATTCTCCGGACAAAGACTCCATCCACCTGAAGCGCACCCGCAAAAAGACTGCGGATTTACCGGTCCGGCTGGACTTTGATGACCTGATGTAACCGTCCGGTCCAATTATGTCTTAAACAAGAAATGATGCCGGCGCACTTAAGCCGCCGCGCAGGGGGAAAATATGTATTTCAAGACACCGGTTCCTATTCCGTATGAGACAAGGAAAGTGACACGCACAAAGGCTACTAACGGCGAAGTGTATATCGGATATACAATCAGTGTCAAGTATGATTCCTCTCTAAAAAAGTTCCGCTCTGTCCGCAAGGCCATCGGCAGAATGTGCCAGGACGATGAGAGCATGATGTACCCAAACGAGAACTACTACAAGCTGTTCCCGGATGAGCATCCTGCAGAGGACAATGATTCTGCTCTTACGGAATACATGCAGACGCATGACCTTCATGCTCCGGCCGCAGACAGGGCAAAGCGGTTGCCCAAAAAGAACCGGGTGATGTCCGCGGATGAAATCATGACCGTCCTGAACGTGCAGGGAGAGAAGAATCTGGAGAGGCGCAAGGCCGGCCTGCCGTACTGGTGCAACGATCCGGCTCTCTTTTCCGAGCAGCACGTGTACCAGGACAGGATGGTTGAATACAACCGCACCATGCCCACAGAAACGGATCTAAGGCAGAAGCTTCTCAAGGAGATGTTTGCGGAGATTGGAGAGGATTGCATGGTTGAGACTCCGATAAACGCCAACTGGGGCTGCCATAACGTGCATCTAGGAAGCGGCGTCTATATAAACTCCAATGTGACTTTCGTGGATGATGCGGACATATATATCGGGGACAACTGCCTCATAGCCCCCAACGTGGTCTTTGCCACGGCCGGACATCCCATCCTTCCGGAGCTCCGGGAAAATGATTACCAGTACGAGCTGCCAATCCATATAGGCCGCAACGTCTGGATAGGCTCCGCAGTGCAGATTATGCCGGGAATAACCATAGGGGACAATTCTGTAATAGGCGCGGGAAGCGTAGTCACGAGGGATATCCCCGCAGGCGTAGTGGCATACGGCGTTCCCTGCAAGGAAAGGCGGAAAATAGGCTTAAGAGACAGGGAGTTCTATTACAGGGACAGGAGATTTCCCAGGGACTGATCTCCTTCAAACTTGCCCCAGACTTCCATGTTGCATTTGCACACAACAAGTTTGAGAAATATTGCAAACAGTTGCAGGCAAAGCGCATACGCAGCGGTATATGAAGCAAACAATCAATGGAGCAAAAATATATGAGTACAAACCGTCCCGGAGACAAGATTTTAAGAGCCCCCTATTGTAATGAAAGGGTGGATTTAAATCCGTTTGCAATTGAAGAACTGTATAAATTTCACAATAAACATTTTTATTCTGACTTATCTGACTTAGAGGCACCGAAAACCGAATTCAACGGGCATTATCTTTTTACGCTGGATGAAACTGAAATCAAAGTCCCTGCCACTGCTGAAAACATTGAACAGTTCGGGGATATCCGGGTGGGAAACAGGATTGAATGCCACATGAGGCTGGGCGCTGTATATGACCTGCGGAACCATCTGATTGTGGATGCGGCGTGCAATCCGTACATTTATGTTGACAGGAACCTGGCAATATATGAACAGATAAAATCCATTCCGGAATATATCGGAGTGGATCATCCGTACATCACCGTGCTGGATTCCAGCTGTGAATCACTGCCCCTGATTGTAAGGCTTTTGGCGTCAGGGAAGAAATTTGCAGTCATGCTGAAAAATAACGGGTTCTTTGAGGACGAGCTGCATTCCATGAGGGCCGATGACGAAGATATTGTGATAAATCCAGTGCGGTACCGCTCGGAGTTTATTTCAGAAACCGATGAGCCTTATATGAGGAGTCATGCCTGGGCGTTCAGGATAGTGACGGTATGGTATAAAGGCCAGAGAGCGTCATTGGCAACCAATCTGTCCAGGGAAGAATTCCCGCAGGAAGCTTTCCGTGAACTGTACAATCTGCGCTGGGGAGACAAGGCCGGTTTCAGGCATCTGCAAAAGCGCCTGCAGATCAAACAGTTCACCGGGACAAGGTGCGCAACGCTGCTGCAGGACATATTTGGCATAATCTATATAGCCAATACTGCCGAAGACGTGGCCAGAGACTATGCGGAATTGGCGGGTCTGGATCTTACGTTCATTGATTGCGTCCAGTCCAGGCTGGTAAACCGCCTGATTGACTTCGCAACCCTGAAGAATGACTTGATATACGCATTGCTGGTCGACAGCGAGGAAAAGTCGGAAGTGATGACAAAGCTGTACCAGGATATAGAAGACAGAATCAAGCAAGGCATAAAGGGCTGAAGGTTCAGGACTGGGCCCATTCAAACCAGTCCCGAACTTGTATGTTGCATTTGCAGCACACAAGATTGAGAGATGTTGCAAGCAGATGCCTGCAAAGCGCATACGCAGCGGAATATGGCGCAAATAATCATTGGAGTCAAGCACAATGGCTAAATCTCAGGGAAGCAAGAAGACAACTAAAAAGCGCAGGAAGTACCTGAAGGCCACGAGTGAGGAGCCTCTGTACAAGCAGCTGGGCCTGACTCTTTGCGGGCGCTTTTCCGAGATGGATATCGGAGTGCTGGGGCTGCCTAAAGAGATAGTTTCTTTCTACAGGGATATAGATTTTAATTCCGTAAGCCATTATCTGGACCAGACCCCGGAAAATGTATGGCATTTGCTGTTTGTCTATGTGGACAGGAACAAAGTTCTGGACACATTGGACGATTTCTTTGTGGATTACTTTGAGTCTGTTAAAAAGGCATACGAGGCCAATCCCGTGCCCATATACAAGCTTATTGAAATCCCTGACTTGAAAAGGTACATAAACAAGTCCATATGGTCTTTGATTGCAAGGGATGATCAGGATTATGAAATGATTCCTAAGGCAATCCGCTCCCTTGAACAGCATGGAATCATATCCATGTATGAGTTGCTCAAACTTAATCTGCATGACTTTCACAGTTATACAGATGTCAATGAAAACGAGGCACGTGAGTTCCTTTCCCATATAAAGAGCGTGGATGTTGAGCATTTTGATACTCTTACAACATTCTGTGCCCCCATGAAAGTGAAGGAAGATGTGCCTGTCATTCCGCCGTTTCCGGTGAAAAGCAAGGCCAGAGTTTCGGCCATGATTGATGACGCCCTTGCCGGCGACGATGTGTCCACGGAGGGATTGTCCGATTATGACAGGACGCTTTATTCCATGGCGAAAGCGGCAGCAGACCTCTGCGGCTCAGACTTTTACTTTGATGTTGCGGACAATCCGGACATATTCCGGAACCTTGGCGAGGCGCTGGTCCGGTTCAGCGGGCCTATGCTTGAGATGATGGATCTTAACTATAAGAGAGCATGCCTTTACAACAAAGTGCCTGAGGGAATCCGACCGTTTACTACGGGTTTGCTTTATCAATACCGCCATCCTCAAGACTATTTTGATGCAACCAAACTCAAATCCTACATGCGCGGCATAGATCCGGACATGCCGCTTGAAGAGGCATACATGCTCATGGATGAGAAACTGAGGTCCGCACAGAGCATAGGCGAATACAATCGCATCCTCTTCGACTGCAATGCCTCTGCTTTGGACGATATCATGGAGTGGGTGGCAACGATATCAATTGAGAGAGCGGTGGATGAGTGCGTTTACAAACTCAGGGACGGATTAATCAACCGGGACAGATGGAAGGACAACCCGCTCATATGTGCGGTAGTCAGCGGCCGGAAGCTATTTCCTGCTGAGGAAGAAGCATGCAGAAAGTTGGGAAAAAACACCATGGTGCGGGAGAATGCATGCCGTGAAATCCTTTACAATTTCCGCTCGGCAAAACATGACCTGTTTGCTGCGATGTTTCTCATGAACGGCAACAAACCCGTGACCAAAAAGGATCTGGAGAAAATCATGTCTAAAGAAGCGGCCCATATGGTCTGGAACGCTGTAAAAGACGAATATCTGGACGAAGGGCTGTACATTTATTCACGTCAGGCGGATGCGGTTATGACTCGTTCAAAATATATTGAAATGTACTCCCGCAAATACTTGTTCTGAAGCCCGCAAATAAACTTGTCCTAAACTTTTAAGTTGCATTTGCAACACATAAGTTTGAAAGATGCTGCAAACAGATGCTAGCAAGCGTAAAACGCTGCTGAATATAGCAAAAACAAGCACTGGAGCTAAACAAATTGGCTGAATCCCGGGGAAAACAGAAAACAACTAAAAAGCGCAGGAAGTATCTGAGAGCCACAAGCCCGGAGCCCATGTACAGCCAGCTGGGCCTGCTTCCGGGCGGCCGTTTTTCTGAGATGGATTTGAATGTGCTTGGGTTGAACGAAGATGCCGTTGACTACTTCGACAGGGTGGGATACAGAAACGTAGGTGAATTGCTGAAAAAGGATCCTCCGGGGCTTGGCAAGATATACTGGTATGGCGTAGACAAGAACGAAATTCTGAATGCTGTGGATTCTTTCTTCGTGGACTATTTTGATTCCGAGAGGGAGAAATACGAGGCCAATCCGGTCCCCATATATGAGCTTTTGGGAATCAATGACCTCAAAAGGTACATGAACCGGACCATATGGACTATGCAGATGCAGAACGCCTGCAGCTCCGTGCCTAGGGGCATAAGCTCCCTGGTGAAGAGCGGGATTGTATCCATGTATGAGCTTTTGAAGCTCAATCTGCCGGATTTTCACAGGAAAGCCAAACTGGATGAAGACAAGGGCCGTGAATTCCTTTCTGCCGTAAAGTGGTGTGACGAGCATTACTTTGATGATTATACGACTTTCTGCGCCCCCTTGGATGAAGATGAGGAAGTGCCTGTTTTGCTTCCTGTGCCGGAGGAAAGCAAGGACATTGTCTCGCGCATGATGGACGATGCGCTTGCAGGGGATGAAGTGTCCACAGAAGGTCTGCCTGCATACGAGAAGTCACTGTACGCCAGGACAAAGGCGGCAGCGGACATCTGCGGCCCGGACTTTTATTTCGATGTCATTGAGAGCCCGTACAAATTCTGGAAATTTTCAAAGGAGCTGGTCCGCATGACCGGCCCGGCTCTTCAGCTGATGGATGACAACTACTACATGGCATGCCTTTTTAATGAAGTGCCTGAGCAGCTGTGCAAGCTTTCATATCGTTACCTCATGCATTTCAGCCATCCGCACCATATGTATTATGAAGATGACGCTTCGCTGTTTCCGTACGGGTTCAGCAGATCCCTTTCCATTGAGGATATGTTCAATTCAATGGAACCCATACTGAGATCTGCCCGGAGCGAAAAGGAATACAATGCCGCATATGAAAAATACAATATGGGTGTGTTGGTCAATATGATGATGTGGGCTGTGACCGCAACGGTTGAAAAGGCAGTGGATGATTGCATGTACAGACGGAAAAGATCCCCACACCGGGACAAGTGGGATGAACTGAACGATAAAATCATAGATTACAGGGCCAACGGATACACCATCAAGAAAACCGCGGAGCTGACCGGACAGACTCAATACTATGTGACCTCTGTTGAAAAGGATATTCCGGCCATGGTCAGAAGATATTTCTGGAACGCCGAGCATGACCTTTTCGCCGTTCTTTTTCTCCTGTGCGGATTCAAGCCCATAACCCAGAGCGAAATAGAAAGACTCATGACCAAAGAAGCCTCCTACATGCTTTGGAAGGCCGTGACCTCCGGCGCAATTGACTGTGAGCTTTACAGCTACTCTCCCCGCCGGAACGCTGTAATTATATCAGCTGAGAAGCTTCCTTCCTGACTATAAACTTGTCCAAAACTTATATGTCGCAAATGCAACATATAAGATTAATGAATGTTGCAAATACGGCGGACTGCAATCTGAAGCCCGACAAAATAGGGTGCGACTTGCCTGAACTTCTAAATTGCATATGCGACTTAAAAGATTTATAATAGATCTTGCCTTTTCAACGGGAAAGCCCGGATGCATTGGCATGGCTTGGTAATTGCATATGGATTATGATTACATCAATGACTTGAAGGTTATAAAAGATGTTGCAGGTCTTTCCTGGAATGAACTGGCGGAAGGGATTGGCATTCATCGGGCGACGCTGTTCAGGTGGCTGGACGGAACCGCTGTTCCGTCTCCGGCGAATCTGGACAGCATATACTCTTATGCCTTCATCCAAAATTGCCGTCTGAACGAAATGCAAGTCAGGCTGTACAATGACATGTATGCCGGTTCGGACACGGTTGTCCTATTTCATGGCGCAAAGACGGAGGTTGCCAGCGGCATATCATTTGCGAACTCCAGAAAGAAGAATGATTTTGGGCAAGGCTTTTATTGCGGAGAGACTTTCGTCCAGGCAGAAAAATGCGTGGCTCAGTTTCCCGATGGGTCTGTTTACATCCTGGCTTTTGACCGGAATGGCCTGAATTGCCAATCTTTCTCAGTTAGCGCGGAATGGATTTTGGCGGTTTCGTATTACCGCGGATATTTGGATCCGTATCCAGAGTACCGGAATCATCCCAAGATGCAGGCAATAATTGAAAAAACCGAGGCGGCAGATTACATATGCGCCCCGGTAGCGGACAACACAATGTATGAAATGATACATGATTTTGCAGAAGAGTTTACAACAGACGGACTGTGCTGTCGCTGCCTGGCTGCCTCAGATCCGGGGTATCAGTACATATTCAGAAAAGGCAGCGCCTTAGAGCGTCTGACCATGCTGCACCGCTGCTATCTGACGGAAGAAGAGAAGACGGAATTCATCAGAAATGGCTTGACGAATCAAACATATGCGGCAGGCAATGTGAGAGCCGCAAGAAGAGAATACATGAGGGAAGGCCAAACTATTGGCCAGATACTGTCATGAGAGATATGGATGGAAATGGCTTGATGCTGTGCAAAATGCAGGCCAGAATGTTTGCAGACTCATTGAAGGAAACAGAGTGCAGTTCTCCTGTGTTCATCCGGAGATTTATGAATTCAGATTTTGTCACTCATCTGGATTCCGGATATTATCTGTGTGAAAGTTCTGCGCCGGATGAGCCTTTTCTGGCCTTGGAGGAGCAGTATGGCCGCAGCGAATACGGCAAGATAAAGTATTCCGAAGACCAGCTGTACTGGATTGGGTACATGTACAGGCACTGGTGCTATACCCGTGAGATGTCCAGCAAGCGTCTGTACAAGCTTGTAAAGCCCAATACCCTTAGAGAAGTGTATTTGCCATATCATACGCTGGATCCGGAAAATGCCATAGAACGCATCAAAGAGGCGAAAGGCTTTGAGGATGATTGTGACATAATTGCGAGGGGAGTTGAATGCGCGCGCAGGCTTCTGTATGAGAATGAAGCAAAGGAAGCCGCTGCCATGGCTGCTCATAAAGACGAACCATAAGCCCGTGGTTATGGTTTGGTTATATCCGGTTTAAGAATAGCTTATATCAAATCGTTTGACACAGGGCCCGGCCTTGTGATATAGTTTAGGCACAACAGAACATTCAATAAAAGCTGAGACGGAGAGAAGTAACGCACCTTATCGCTCACAGAGAGCAGGGGCCGGTGAAATCCCTGCAGAATGAATCTGCGCGAATAACACTCCCGAGCTGCAGCCTGAAAAGCAATGAGTAGGGTGAGCCGTAAGTTCCACGTTACGGAACAGGGGTTTTGTGAACCCCGCAGAGAGCCGCCATGGATATGGCGGAAATTGGGTGGCACCGCGAACATCGTTCGTCCCGATAGAGAGTTATCGGAACGGGCGTTTTTTTATACATACATTCAGAAACAGCATCAGCGCTTAGGCCGCGTTTTGCGGCGGAAAAGGAGAATGAGAGATGGCAGACATGTATCGCACGAAGACGTGCGGGGATATCGGAGAGCAGTGCGTGGGAGAGACAGTGAGGCTTGCCGGATGGGTTGAAAACATCAGGGACCATGGTGGCATATCCTTCATAGACCTCAGGGACTTTTACGGCGTAGTGCAGGTGGTAATGAGGGACGTATCCCTCCTCAAGGGAATTTCACGCGAGGACTGCGTTTCCGTGGAAGGGCTCATAGAGCACAGGGATGAGGAGACGTACAACCCCAAGATTCCTTCCGGCACCGTGGAGCTGGACTGCAAGTCCGTGGACATGCTCGGAAAGGTCAGGGAGACCCTGCCCTTTGAAATAGTCACATCCAAGGAGATCCGTGAGGATTTAAGGCTCAAGTACAGGTTCCTGGACCTTAGAAACAGGAAGGTCAAGGACAACATAGTTTTGAGGGCCGAGGTCATAAAGTTCCTCCGCCAGCAGATGGAGGACATGGGCTTTCTGGAGGTCCAGACGCCAATCCTCTGCGCATCCTCTCCGGAAGGCGCAAGGGATTACATAGTTCCGTCCAGAAGATACAAGGGCAAATTCTACGCTCTTCCCCAGGCTCCCCAGCAGTACAAGCAGCTGCTCATGGTCTCCGGAATAGACAAGTACTACCAGATAGCACCTTGCTTCCGTGATGAGGACGCCAGGGCGGACCGGTCGCCCGGAGAGTTCTACCAGCTGGATTTTGAGATGGCTTTCGCAACGCAGGAGGATGTGTTTGCGGTAGGAGAGAAGGTCCTGGAGGCCACGTTCAAAAAGTTCGCACCCGCAGGATACAAGGTAACAAGCGCCCCGTTCCCGGTATATTCATATGAGCAGGCAATGCTGGAGTTCGGCACGGACAAGCCGGACCTTAGAAACCCGCTCCGCATTATAGACCTCTCAGAGTTCTTCCTGCACTGCACCTTCAAGCCGTTCATCGGCAAGACGGTAAGAGCTATAAAGGTCCACGCGGACATGAGCAAGAGCTTCCATGAGCGCATGCTCCAGTTCGCTACATCGCAGGGCCTCGGCGGCCTCGGGTACCTTGAGGTATTGCAGGACGGCTCATACAAGGGCCCCATAGACAAGTTCATTCCGGCAGAGTACAAGGAAACACTCCGCTCCATCGCATCCCTTGAGATAGGAGACACCATCTTCTTCATCGCGGACAACGCGGTGGAGGCGCCGCGCCTTGCGGGCATAATCCGCCAGGAGCTTGGCAAGCGCCTCAATCTTCTGGAGCAGAATGCATACAGGTTCTGCTTCGTGGATGACTTCCCCATGTACGAAGAGGATGAGAACGGCAAGCCTGCCTTCACGCACAATCCCTTCTCCATGCCCCAGGGAGGCTTGGAGGCTCTGAACGGAGACGTGTACAAAGTCCTGGCATACCAGTACGATATAGTCTGCAACGGCGTGGAGCTCTCATCCGGAGCCGTCAGAAACCATGACCTTGATATAATGAAGAAGGCCTTTGAGATAGCCGGATACGATGAAAAGACCCTTGAGGAGAAGTTCGGCGCCCTGTATACGGCCTTCAAGTTCGGCGCTCCCCCGCACGCCGGCATGGCTCCAGGCATAGACCGCATGCTTATGCTCCTTCGCGGCGAAGAGAATATCCGCGAGGTCATAGCTTTCCCCATGAGCGCAAACGCGCAGGATCTCATGTGCGGAGCCCCCAACGAAGTCACGGAGCTGCAGCTTAGGGAAGTGCACATCAAGGTGCGCCAGTAATCCGCGGGCCTGAAGGCCGCGGGAAACTCCCCGCAAACTTCGTTTGCGCTGGCAGTATGATTGATTCAACCATGTTTTTTGCACTCTCTGAAGGGCGCAAAAATCATGTTCAGGCGCAGGCCCGAGAAGGGTTCTGGCCGTACAAATGCAGGAGGTGTTAGGATGGTAACACGTGAGGAAATAAAGACTCTCGCGAAGCTCGCCAAGCTGGACTTCGATGACGCCCGCTGTGAGGCGTTTGAGAACGAGTTCGCAGAGATAATAGCTTTCGCAGACACCATAAACTGCGAGATTTCCGGAGACAATGACACCATTAACGAAGTGGGCGGCAGAAGCGAGGACATCATGGACCTTCGCGAAGACACCGTCCGCCCCAGCCTGGACAATGAGAAGATAACGTCCAACGTGGAGAGCGAGAACGGGTATTTCCCCGTACGGAGGGTTGTAAAATGACAAGCACAATCTCCCGTCTTTCCGCGCTGCTCCATGCCGGCGTGATTTCTTCCGTAGAGCTCACCAGGCTCTATATCGCAGAAATTGAAAAGCAGAACAAGGACCTGAACGCATACGTCTTGAAGACTTATGACGAGGCCATCTCCAACGCCAGGGCCGCGGACAAGCTTCTTAAAGAGGGATGCGCGTCTCCCCTGTGCGGCATCCCAATGACCCTGAAGGACAACATAGCCACGGACGGAATAGAGACTACATGCTGCTCCAAGATTCTACGTGGATACAAGCCCATATATGACGCAACCGTCTGGACAAAGCTCAAGTCCCAGGGAGCGGTTTTGCTTGGCAAAACCAACATGGATGAGTTCGCCATGGGCTCAACGTCCGAGACTTCCGTATACGGCCGTCCCAAAAATCCCAGGGACCTTGGAAAGGTTACCGGCGGCTCTTCCGGCGGCGGCGCTGCCGCTGTATGCGCTCATATAGCGGGATATGCCATAGGCTCCGACACTGGCGGCTCCATACGCCAGCCTTCATCTTTCTGCGGAGTGGTAGGATTCAAGCCCACGTACGGTGCGGTCTCCAGATACGGCCTCATAGCATACGGCTCATCCCTGGACCAGATAGGCCCGCTTACGACGTCCGTCTCGGATGCGGCACTCGTATATGATGCCATAAAGGGAATAGACCCCATGGACATGACCTCCACGGACATCTCCCTGGAGCCCACAAACCTCGAGTCCAGCGCGAAGGGCCTTCGCATTGGCCTTGCCAAAGAGTTCTTTGAAGGCCTCTCTCCCGAGATGACGGCGGTAATCCGCGGGGCTGCGGAAAAGTACAGAGAGGCGGGGGCTGAGATAATAGAGCTCTCCGTGCCGTCACTCAAGGCCGCACTTCCCGTGTACTACATAATAGCCTGCGCGGAGGCTTCTTCCAACCTCGGCCGTTATGACGGCATCCGTTACGGATTCCGCGCGTCCAACTATTCCTCCGTGGATGACATGGTAATAAAGACCAGGACGGAGGGCTTCGGCCGCGAAGTGCAGAAGCGCATAATGCTGGGCACATATGTGCTTTCCAGCGGATACATGGACGCGTATTACAAGAAGGCCTGCCTGCTCCGCGAAAGGATACAGGCCGAGATGAACGGCGTCTTTGAAAAGTGCGACGTCCTGTTCGCACCCACGGTTCCCGTGACGGCTTTCGTTGAAGGATATTCCGGGGGCAACGCCATTGAGACATATCTTTCCGATGTGTGCACGGTGCCTGTGAACATAGCTGGGCTTCCGGGAATCTCCATTCCCGCAGGGAAGATAGACGGCATGCCCGCAGGGCTGCAGATAATAGGAAACAAATTCCAGGACGCAAAGGTGCTCCAGACGGCGTACATCGCCGAAAGAGATGGCTTCTTTGATGTGGAAGATGTGAAAGGGGGTGTCCGGTTATGAAATATGAGCTTGTAGTAGGCCTTGAGACTCACGTTGAGTTGGCCACCAAAACCAAGATTTTCTGCGGATGCACGACGGCTTTCGGCGGAGCTCCCAACACCCATTGCTGCCCCATATGCACAGGGCAGCCCGGCACTCTGCCGGTCCTTAACAAGCGCGTCATGGAGTACGGCATCCGCGCGGGCCTTGCGACCCACTGCTCCATAAACACGGTGACCCATCTGGACCGCAAGAATTACTGCTATCCGGACCTTCCCAAGGCATACCAGATCTCGCAGTTCGACAAGCCCCTCTGCTACGGCGGATACGTGGAGCTGGAGAGCGGCAAGCGCATACGCATAAAGCGCATCCACGTGGAAGAGGACGCCGGAAAGCTTGTGCATGAAAGAGGGTACACGTTCGTGGATTACAACCGCGGCGGCGTGCCTCTCATTGAGATAGTGGCAGAGCCGGACGTCTCCAGTCCGGAAGAGGCCAGAGAGTACGTAGAGCGTCTCCAGCAGATCATGCGCTATGTGGGAGTCTCGGACTGCAAGATGCAGGAAGGGTCCATGCGCTGCGACATAAACATCTCCGTCCGCGAGGCCGGCACTACGGCCTTCACGACCCGCACGGAGATCAAGAACATGAACTCCGTGAACTACATGGAGAAGGCCATAGCATACGAGTTTGAGCGCCAGAAGGAAGTGTATTCCTCCGGCGGCAAGATAGAGCAGGCAACGCTCCGCTATGATGAGCGCACAGGCGAGACGTATCCCATGCGCACAAAGGAAGACGCGCAGGATTACCGCTACTTCCCGGAGCCTGACATACTCACCGTCAACATCCCGGAAAGCTATGTGGAGTCCGTCCGCACCTCTCTTCCGGAGCTCCCCCTGGAGAAGCTTCGCCGCTACACCGCGGAGCTTGGGATCTCGGACGCAAACGCAAGGCTTATCGTAAAGTACAAGGCCGTTGCGGACTATTTTGAAAAGGCCGTCTCCCTCGGCGCCTCTCCCCGCAGGGCCGCCAACATGATAGTGGGCAACATATACGCCTCCATTGCCACAGAGGAGGAAAAGGAGAAGTTCCAGCTGGCCGTATCCGTGGAGGAGTTCGCCAAGCTCATTAAGCTCACGGACGAGGGCAAGATAAACACGACCATGGCCCAGATAACTCTCGGCAAGCTTCTTGAGTCCGGCGGCGCCGTGGAGGATTATATCTCCAAGGAAGAGCTTGCCGGCATGGGCGAAGATGACCTCCAGAAAATCTGCGAGGAGGCCATATCCGCCAACCCCAAAGCCGTCTCGGACTTCAAGGCAGGAAAGGAAAAGGCCATCTCCGCAATGTTCGGCTACGTGAAGCGCGCCACCCAAGGCAAGGCGGACATCCGCAAGGCAGAGGCCATCATCCGGGACCTTCTCAAGCACCAGTAACGCCTCTGAGGAGCCGTTAAATAACGCACTTCCTTGGCCGTTACAGCCAGAATATAGAGATTTTAAGCCAATCCCAGGCTAACAAAAAGGCCCGTCACAGGGCCTCATAGAGCCCGCATGAGAGAGCGTGCCGCAAGGCTTGCGGCACACAAGACAAAGATATGAAATTCACAGAAGTTACCATACACACAACCACAGAGGGCAGCGAGCTCGTTGCAGACGTCCTCTGGAGATACACCGTATACGGCGTGGCCATCTCGGACGTTGCGGACGTAATCGCCCTGCAGCAGAACAAGGTCATGTACTGGGATTATATGGATGAGTCCCTCACGGACCAGTCCGCAAACAAGGAGGTCCTTGTTAAATCCTTCATAGCCCTGGACGAAACGGATACCATCCTTCCGGAGATCCGCGAGGATATAGAGGAGCTTGGCCGCTCATGCGTCGGCAACCTGTATCCCGGCAGCCTTGAGATAACTCTCCGCGAAGTGGAAGGGGATGAATGGCACGCCATCTGGAAAGAGCACTTCAGGCCCATCCATATAGGAGCGGATGTTGTTGTCGTTCCGGAATGGATCCGGTATGACAGGAAGCCCGGCGAGAAGGTTGTGTATCTGGATTCCAACATGGCTTTCGGCACGGGGGAGCATGAGACCACATCCATGTGCCTGGAGCTCATGCAGGATTATATAAAGCCCAAAACGGTGTGCATAGACGTGGGATGCGGAAGCGGAATACTAGGAATCGCGGCAATTAAGCTCGGGGCAAAGCACGCTTACCTTACGGATATAGACAAGGTGGCGGTTGAGAGCGCGGCCCATAATGCGAAGCTGAACTGTGTGCAGGACAACGTGGACATAGTCCAGACCAACCTCATAGACGGCTTTGACGTCCAGGGAGATCTCGTTGTGGCCAACATAACGGCGGAGATCCTCTGCGGCCTCGCGTCCGCCATCCCCAAGTGCCTCAATAAGGGCGGCACCTTGATCCTTTCCGGAATCATTGAGGACAGGGTGGACATGGTGCTGGAATTCTTCCTTCCGCAGGGCCTGGAGCTTGTGAAGCGCAGGCAGAAAGGGGGGTGGATAGCCCTGGTATTCAAATCCGTATAAGCACATCCAAACGAAAATATACGCAAAACACCCACGGGCGGAACAAAAAGAGAGAGCATACACATGAGCGGACGCTGCAGGTTTTTCCTGGACACAATTTTATATCCGGATGAAACGGAAGTCTCTCTCACGGGAGAGGAGTTTTCACATGCCGTAACGGTGCAGCGCCTCCGTGAGGGCAGCGAGATAGTCCTTTTAGACGGCACTGGCAAGGAGTATTCCGCAATAGTCACCAAGGTGGAGAAGCGCTCACTAGGCGCCCATATAATCTCATCTTCCGTCTCGGACAAAGAGCCGGCTGCGGACATATATCTTCTCTGCGGGGAGCTTAAAGGAGACAAGACGGAGCTTGTCGTGCAGAAGGCCGTGGAGCTCGGGGCCTCAAGGATAGGCATCTTCTCTTCGGAATACTGCGCCGCGTACATGAACGCAAACAAGCTGGAGCGGCTCAACAAAGTGGCCCGTGAGGCCGCAAAGCAGTGCCTTAGGGCAAAGTCCGTTCCCGTGGAATATTACCCCTCACTGCAGGAGGCCCTCGCATCCGCAAAAGAATATGAATCCAGGATATTCGCCTGCGAATTCGTAAAGGAGTCAGACAAAGGCCTTGGCAGCATAACAAGCCCCTGCGCCCTCATTGTGGGCAGCGAAGGGGGCTTTTCAGAGGCAGAACTGGCCTGCGCCAGAGACGCCGGCTTTTCCGCCGTAACGCTTGGAAAGCGCATACTCCGTGCTGAAACAGCGGCAATAGCTCTTCTGGCCGTTGCGGCATACAATCTGGGGGAGCTCGGATGAAGGCCGTAGTGTTCACCCTCGGGTGCAAGGTTAATGAAACGGAGTCCGGCTCCATCTTAGCCGGTCTGGAGGCCGCAGGATGGGACGTCTCAGATGCCCTGGAGCCTGCGGACGTGTACGTCCTCAACACCTGCGCCGTGACAGCCGAGGCGGAGAAAAAGAGCAGGCAGCTTGTGGCCCGCGCAAGGCGCTTCAATCCGGAGGCCAAAGTGTACGTCTGCGGCTGCGCCTCGCAGAACTCTCCCGTGTCCTTTGAAGAGAAGAACGTCACATACGTCTGCGGCACGGAGGGCAAGGAAGAGAAGATTCTCGCAAGGATTGCGGAAGACTTTGGCATGGCCTGCTGCAGCGGCCTGTATCCCAAGCAGACCCGGACAAGGGCTTTCATTAAGATCCAGGACGGGTGCAACTCATTCTGCTCATACTGCCGCATACCGTACCTTCGCGGCCGCACCTGGTCCAGGAGCATAGATGATATACGGCGTGAGATAGCCTCCTGCACAAGTCCGGAGATAGTCTTGAACGGCATAAACCTTACCGCGTACAATTATGAAGGCAAAACTCTAACAGACCTCATGCTGGCTTTAAAGGACGTCCCCGCAAGGATCCGCCTGGGTTCTTTGGAGAACGGCATAATCTCGGAGGACTTCCTGCAGGCCTGCACGCAGCTTAAAGACTTCGCCCCTCAGTTTCATCTTTCCCTGCAGAGCGGCAGCACGGCAGTGCTCAAGGCCATGAACAGGCATTACACGAGGGAGCAGTATCTGGAGCGGTGCGCCTTGGTGTACAGATATTTCCCGGAGGGGAGCATTACAACGGACATAATAGCGGGCTTTCCCACGGAAACTGAAGAGGATTTTGCGCAGAGCCTTTCCATCATAGACGAGGCGGGATTTGCAAGGGTGCACGCTTTTGAATACTCCCAGCGCGCCGGCACTGTTTCCGCACGCATGAAGGACCTTCCGCATGCGGTAAAAAACGCCAGACTGCAGCAGCTTCTTTCCAAGGGCAGAGAGGCGGAAAAGAAGTTCGTGTCCGGCTTCGCCGGAAAGACCTTGGACTTCATTGCAGAGGAGAAGCAGGGGGAGTACTGCACCGGTTATACCGGCAATTACATAAAGATATACGCTTCCGGGGAGTTTGTTCCCGGGCAGAAATATAAGGTGGAAATAGAGAGAGCGCATGAAGACGGAGCAATCGCCCGGCGCATCTGAGACTCCTGAAACGGACCCGGAGCAGATGAGCGAAAACAAGAAGCAGGGCTGGCTTTCCAGGGCACGGCATGCCGTGGCCGTCTTTTTCGTGCAGACTTTCCGCCCACGCACAAGGGAAGATTACACAGAGCTTTTCCAGCGCGGCTTCAAGGGCCACAAGGAGGGAGTGCGCAACAAGTACCCCTGGATGTATGTCCGTTTCTTAGGCCTCTGCATCGTCCTTTTTGCCATAGCCGCCAGCGTGTATTATTTGACGGGCAACACCCTTGGCGCCCCGCAGCTGCTGTTTTTCGGCGCAGGATTGGGATGCATAACATTCCTGCTTCTCATATATGAGCTCTATACCGGGAATGACATGTCCCTGCTGCTGGTCCTTGGCGTGTGCATCATAGGGGGCTTCATATCCGTCTGTCTTGCGCAGCTGGGATACCTTGCGTACATCCCGGACGGGGACTGGGCGGAGCCGTTCTGGGTAGGATTCTGGGAAGAGTTCTGCAAGGCCCTTGTCACCATCCTGGTCATCGTGGTCCTCAGAAAGCAGGACCCGTTCGCAGCCTTTCTTATCGGCGTGGCCATTGGAAGCGGCTTCGCCCTTTCAGAAGACGCCGGATACATCTACGTATATTCCGCAGGCCTCTTACGCGTCACGGACGCATCCATGCTTGCCCTGGAGCGCGCATGCATGGCAATCTGCACACACGCAACATGGACGGGAATCATAGCCTGGGCATTCGCTAAATTCAGGAATCCCTTCATAAACCTGCGCTTCTGGGGATGCGTTGCATTATGCATGCTCATGCATGCCCTGTGGGACCTGCCGGATGTGGGATGGATTAATATCGTCATAAAATTCTTCCTTGTCGTGGGAGGCATATGGTTTGAGGCCTGGATCATATACAAGTGCAAGAAGCCCACGCTTGCAGTCTCGCCCGGGGACACTGCCGAAGTGCAGCTGTCCATAAACCTTGAGACGGGCCTCATCGGCGGAAAGGAGAAGGACGCCGGTTATTTCTCCAGAGCAGGCAACCTTGCCGGGTGCCTCTGCATCGTAGGCGCAGCCCTGCTGCTTTCCATCTTCTTTGCCTTTAATCCGTTTGCAGCCCGCAAAAAGACCGTGACCTACACGGACGTGGACCAGTTCATCTCCGTGGCACAGTTGGGTCTTTCCATAGAGACGGATCCAAGCCGCCCTTATGATGACACCGTTCCCCTTGAGGACAACTATTCATACACCGTGACGGACGGCCTTCCGGATACCATAACCCAGCGTCTCCCGGCCGTAATAAACGGCGTGGAAAGCGAAGAGAACTACATCCTTTACACATACTCGTTCAGCTACAGCAATGACGACGAAGAGGACGAGGCCCTGGACCCGGACGAAGATCAAAACACCATAGACCCTGACGAGGATACGGATTCCACGAATCCGGACGATAACCCGGACGAAAATCAGGAATCCACAGAGCCGGACAATAACCCGGACGAAAATCAGGAATCCACAGAGCCGGAGGAAAATACGGACGGCGAAGAGGAAGAGACGGAGCCTGTGACCCCGGCCTATGTAGAGCTCTGTTACGAAGGCATTTACTACAGGGGCCGGACTATCGGGGACAGGCTGGTATTCATTCTCAACAGTGATTACAGCAGCTGGTCTGTCAGCGAGGACGCCACGAAAGTATACCTCACTATTGTGGATGACAGCCCCTGGTACGAGGTTGGCGGAATAATACTTTTAACTTTAGCAGGATGCGCCTTTTTAGGCGGAGTAATAGCCTTTGCGGCATGCAAAGCAAAATCCAGGAGGATGAAGAAAAATGCTCAGTGATGACTGCCTTTTCTGTAAAATCATAGAAGGGAAGATCCCTTCAACCAAAGTGTACGAAGACGACAAGATGCTCGTCTTCAAGGACATTGAGCCCAAGGCAAAGGTCCATCTCCTTGCCGTGGCCAAGAACCACTTCAAGCTCCTTGCGGACATGAATGAGGAGCAGGCGGAGCTTGTTAAGTACATGCTCACCAAGATCCCTGCAATAGCCGCAGCAAACGGCTGTGAAAAGGGCTTCCGCCTTGTGATCAACCAGGGCGAGGACGCCGGTCAGTCTGTCTTCCATCTCCACATCCACATTCTCGGCGGCGAAACCTTAGGCTGGTAATTGCGTCCCGAGGGCAGCTCCCCGGCACGGTTTTTTTTGATTGGATTGGAGCTGAAACATATGTTTCTGCTCTGGTTATTCTGATCTGGAACCGCGATAAAAAAGGCATAGTTGCAGTGGAATCGTAATTTTTCGCTGCAGTTTATTAACCGCGCAACGGCTGATTCAGTAGGGAAACCCGCCGTTCGTGCATGGAAATTTTCACAAAAACGAGGCCGGAAATATTGCAAATTTTCCTTGACATTGAAAAATGCCGAGTGTAGAATTGCAGACAAGAACTGAATCTGCTTCAAACCGTTGATGCGGGAGTAAAGACAGTAGATGCGCTCACAGAGAGTCCGGGCGGATGAGAGCCGGGCAGAAAGCAGACTGTCAAATGGGCCGCGGAGGGCGCAAGGAAAAGGCATTTGCCTTAGTATTTTGCGACGTGCATGGCATACGTCAGTTGCCAGGGATATGTAAGTATCCGGAAAGAGTGCAGCGCAAAGCTGTGAAGCAAGGTGGCACCGCGGGTGTATTGTATGCTCGTCCTTGACAGAATGTTGAATTTTGTCAGGGACTTTTTGTTTGTTCAAAACCTGCGGCAGGGCACAGATGCTTTAATGCCGCATGCATCCGGAAAAAGAGGAGGCGTCATATGAAAATCACACCGTCTTTGGAAGAAGTGGAAAAGCTCGCGGGGAGCGGGGAGTACGGAATAATTCCCGTCTGCGGGGAGATATACGCAGACAGCACAACAACCATAGAAGTGCTCAGGGTGCTTCAGAGCGTGAGCAGCCATGTGTATCTTCTGGAGAGCGCGGAGGCAAACAAGCGCCAGGGCAGATATTCGTTCCTTGGCTATGACCCCACGCTGGACATCAAGTGCACGGATTATGAGATCACCATCTCTTCGGCTGTCGCAGACCAGACCTTCAAGGGGAATCCCCGGGATGAGATAAGAAAGCTTCTGGCCCAGAACAAGAGCCCGCAGCTTCCCGGCATGCCTCCTTTCACCGGCGGGCTTGTGGGATACTTCTCATATGACTATATCAAGTACAGCGAGCCTTCCTTGAAGCTGGACGCGCTGGATGAGGACGGGTTCAGGGACGTGGACCTCATGCTCTTTGACAAGGTCATAGTCTTTGACAACTATCGCCAGAAGATCATGCTCATTGCAAACGTCAAGGCGGCCTCCCCGGAGAAGGGATACCACAAGGCCGTGCTGGAGATAGAGAAGATGGCGGACCTTATCCGCCGCGGCGCAAAGGAGCCTTCGCAGCCTTTGAAGCTTAAGACGGACTTCAAGCCCCTGTTCAACAAAGAGGCGTACTGCCGGATGGTGGAAAAGGGCAAGGAGTACATATACGAGGGAGACATCTTCCAGGTGGTCCTTTCCAACAGGCTGGAGGCGGAGACGGAGGGAAGCCTTCTGGACACGTACAGGGTCCTGCGTACAAGCAACCCCTCGCCGTACATGTTCTACTTCTCCGGCGAAGACGGAGAGATAGTAGGCGCCAGCCCGGAGACGCTTGTTAAGCTGGAAAACGGAAAGCTCTTCACATTCCCCTTAGCCGGAACAAGAAAGAGAGGGGCAACGCCGGAAGAGGACAAGGCCCTGGAGGAAGAGCTTTTAGGAGATGAGAAGGAGAGGGCGGAGCACAACATGCTCGTGGATCTCGGCAGAAACGATATCGGCAAGGTGTCCGAGATAGGCTCCGTGAAAGTGGAGAAGTACATGGGCATAGAGAGATACTCCCATGTCATGCACATAGGCTCCATGGTAACGGGAAGAATCCGTGAAGGGTATGACGCGCTCAACGCCGTGGACTCCATCCTGCCTGCCGGAACGCTTTCCGGAGCGCCGAAGCTCCGCGCATGCGAGATCATAAACGAGCTGGAGAACAATAAGCGCGGCATTTACGGCGGGGCCATAGGGTACATCTCCTTTGACGGCAACCTGGACGTGTGCATAGCCATCCGGCTTGCATTTTCCAAGAACGGCAAAGTTTTCATCCGTTCCGGCGCGGGAATAGTTGCGGACAGCGTTCCGGAGAACGAGTACCAGGAGTGCCTCAACAAGGCGGCTGCGGTAATAAACGCGGTGCATGAGTCAGAGGGCGGCATATAAACCGCCTTTCGGCGCGGATCCCATTGCAGTTTGTAAGAGTTTGGAAGAGGGTATCATGATACTGCTTATAGATAATTATGACAGCTTTTCATACAACGTGTACCAGCTTGTGGGCGGGATAAACCCGGATATAAAGGTCATCCGCAATGATGAGATGACCATTGAAGACATTTCCGCTCTCGCGCCCAGCCACATAATAATCTCCCCGGGCCCCGGGAGGCCTGAAGACGCCGGCATCTGCGAAGACGCTGTAAAGGCCTTTGCGGTCAAAATTCCCATCCTCGGCATCTGCCTGGGCCACCAGGCGATATGCGAGGCCTTCGGCGGAGACATAGTGCACGCGCGCCAGCTCATGCACGGCAAACAGTCCGAAATCCTTCTGGATACATCCTGTCCGCTTTTCAGAGGCATGGAGCCGGAGATGGTGGCGGGAAGATACCATTCCCTTGTGGCAGACCCAGGAACCCTTCCAAAGTGCCTCAAGGTTGTGGCCAGGACAAAGGACGGGGAGCTTATGGCGGTGCAGCACAAAGACTGCCGGATATACGGCGTTCAGTTTCATCCGGAATCCGTTTTAACCCCAGACGGCAAGCAGGTCCTGGAGAACTTCCTGTCCCTGTAACGGCAGGAATATGCAGGATTCACGCATTCCCGGCAACGGAAAATCCGGGGCCGCAGGCGCGGGAACACATAAAAAGCGCATGAATGGATGATTCCATTGCGGATATACAAGAATTAAACAATGCGCTGCTTCCAGGCGGCGGGTGGAGGACATTATGATAATACGGGATGCATTGGCGCAGCTTGTTGCAAAGAAAGACATAGGATATGAAACGGCGTATGCTGTCATGAATGAAATCATGACGGGCCAGGCAAGCGATGTTTTAAAGAGCGCGTATCTCACGGCTCTTGCAATGAAGGGCGAGACCATAGAGGAGATCTCCGGGTCCGCGGCGGCAATGAGAGACCATGCTTTAGTCATGCCCCATGAAGGGGATGCCCTTGAGATAGTGGGAACGGGCGGAGACGGATTCGGCTCATTCAACATCTCAACCACAGCGGCCTTCGTAATCTCTGCAGCCGGCGTTCCTGTCGCAAAGCACGGCAACCGCGCGGCAAGCTCCAAGTGCGGCGCGGCAGATGTCTTAGAGGCCCTCGGCGCAAACATCATGATTTCCCCGGAGAGGAGCTCGGAGATTTTCAAGGAGATAGGCATGTGCTTCATGTTCGCGCAGGTATATCATATCGCCATGAAGTACGTAGGACCCATAAGAAAGGAGCTTGGCATCCGCACAGTGTTCAATATCTTAGGGCCCATAACCAACCCGGCGCGCACAAATCTGCAGGTTCTGGGCGTTTATGACGAGGCCATCATGGAATCCCAGGCCAAGGTGCTCACAAACCTCGGCGTGGAGAGGGGAATGGTTGTGTACGGCCAGGACAAGATGGACGAGATAACCGTAACGGCTCCCACAAGCATCGTTGAGATAGACCACGGCTCGTACAAAAAATACGTCATCACCCCGGAGCTTTTCGGCATGAAGACGGCCGCAAGGGAAGAGCTGGTCGGCGGCACTCCCGCGGAGAACGCAGAGATAACCCGCGCCATCCTTTCAGGCGCTGAAGGCCCCAAGACAGACGCCGTCCTTTTAAACGCCGCAGCAGGCATTGTCGTAGGCGGAAATGCAAAGAATCTTGCAGAGGGCGTTGCCATAGCAAGGGAAGTCATCTCCAGCGGCAAGGCAAAAGAGAAGATGGAGACCTTCATCCGTCTCACAAACGAGTAATATCCGGACCGGCACACAGGCCATCCAGGCTCCAAAAAGCCTGCACGGCAAGAATCATACAGAAACACACAGAAGCATGCATTGCGCCTGTAATATATGGGATACAACGAGGGAGAGAGCATGGCAGAGGAGAAGAGAAACATTCTGGAGACCATTACAGACTGCACGAGGGAACGTGTGGCAGAGCACAAGGCCAGACTGCCCTTGGCGGACTGCAGAAAGATGGCGGAAGAGCTGCATGAAGAAGATGGGCTCACTTTAGAGGCCAATCCCTTTTACAAGGCCCTGAAAAGGCCCGGCATATCCTTCATATGCGAGATAAAGAGAGCGTCCCCGTCCAAAGGGCTCATTGCCCCTGTCTTCCCGTATCTGGACATAGCGATGGAATACACTGCGGCCGGCGCAGACGCCATCTCAGTTCTCACGGAGCCCAAATACTTTCAGGGCAGTGATGACATTTTCCGCGAAATCCGGCAGGCTGTCAAAACGCCCCTGCTCCGCAAGGACTTCACAGTGGATGAGTACATGATATACGAGGCCAAGACCCTTGGCGCGGATGCCGTGCTGTTAATTGTCTCCCTTTTAAGCCGCGAGCAGCTGCAGGAATATCTCGGCATCGCGCACAGCTTAGGTCTTGCGGCCCTTGTGGAGGCCCATGACGAGACAGAGATCCAAACCGCCGTTTTTTCCTGCGGGGCGCATATCCTTGGGGTAAACAACAGAAATCTCAAGGACTTCACGGTGGATATCATGAACTCAGTCCGTCTCAGAAAGCAGGTGCCCCTGGATGTGCTGTTCGTATCGGAGAGCGGCATGAAGACAAGGGAGAACATAGAGACTTTGGAGGCAAACGGCGTGAACGCAGTTTTAATCGGCGAGACGCTCATGAGGTCTGCAGACAAAGCGGCCGAGATTGCAAGGCTCAAAGGCACAGAGAGAGGCTAAGACATGAAGATAAAGATATGCGGCCTAACCAGGGAGGAGGACATCCTGGCCGCGAATGAGATCCGCCCGGATTACATTGGCTTTGTCTTCGCCGCGGGCAGGCGCAGAACGGTCACGCCGGAGAAGGCAAAATCATTGAAGGCCCTTCTGGATCCCGCCATTCCATCCGTTGGTGTCTTCGTGGACCAGAGCACGGAAGAGATTGCAGGGCTCCTCAAAGAGGGCATCATAGATATTGCGCAGCTGCACGGAAACGAGACGGAAGAGCAGGTAAGAGAGATTAAGGCTCTCTCCGGAAAGCCTGTCATAAAGGCCTTCAAGGTCACAGGCAAGGAGGACATCATTCGCTGGAAGGACTCTAAGGCGGACTATCTGCTCCTGGATGCAGGGCAGGGCTGCGGCGAGCAGTTCGACTGGTCTCTCCTCTCCGCAACGTCCAGACCGTACTTTCTGGCCGGAGGCATAAACACCGGGAACATAGGCGAGGCCCTTAAAATGCCCAACGCATGTTGCATAGACGTAAGCTCCGGAGCGGAGACAGACGGCTTCAAAGACCCTGCAAAAATGCGGGCCCTGGTGCAGGCGGCGCACGGCTTCAAGGCATAATCCCGCCGGCGAATGGCAGGGCGGAAAAACCATTGTCTGCGGCATATTCCCGCTTGTATCCTTTAAATGAGCGGGCCGGGAACAGCGCATAAAAAAACAGAAGAAGAGGGCAAGCCGCGCATGGAGGAATGTGCGGAAAAGTATATAAAAGCCTGCCGTATGGCAGGCAAGGAGCATGTATTATGAGCAAGGGAAGATATGGCATATACGGAGGGCAGTACATCTCCGAAACGCTTATGAATGAGCTGTACAGGCTGGAAGAGTGCTATGAGGAGTGCAAGAAGGATCCGGAGTTTCGGGCGGAGTTGCACAGGCTCCTGTGCGAGTACGCCGGAAGGCCGTCCATGCTGTATTATGCGGAGAAGATGACAAAGGACCTCGGCGGAGCGAAGATATATTTGAAGCGTGAGGACCTCAATCATACCGGCGCGCACAAGATAAACAACTGCCTGGGCCAGGCGCTTGTGGCAAAGAGGATGGGCAAGACTAGGCTCATTGCCGAGACGGGCGCAGGACAGCACGGAGTGGCCACGGCCACTGTTGCGGCGCTTCTCGGAATGGAGTGCGAAGTGTACATGGGAAAAGTGGACACGGACAGGCAGGCCCTCAACGTATACAGGATGGAGCTTCTGGGCGCGAAGGTGACCCCCGTCATGACGGGTACGCAGACGCTCAAGGATGCCATAAACGAGGCCATGAGGGACTGGAGCTGCAGGGTGCAGGACACGCACTATATGATAGGCTCCGTAATGGGACCCCATCCTTTTCCCATGATGGTCCGTGATTTCCAGAGCGTTATATCCAAGGAGGCCCGCAGGCAGATTCTGGAGAAAGAGGGCAGGCTTCCCGCAGCCGTCGTGGCGTGCGTGGGAGGCGGATCCAACGCGATGGGCATGTTCTACAATTTCATCCCGGATAAGGAAGTGGAGCTAATCGGCTGCGAGGCGGCCGGAAAGGGCGTGGACACGGCCCTCACGGCGGCAACCGTTGCAACCGGGTCCGTCGGAATCTTCCACGGAATGAAATCTCTCTTCTGCCAGGATGAATACGGCCAGATAGCTCCGGTGTATTCCATCTCAGCCGGCCTGGATTATCCCGGCATAGGCCCGGAGCACGCATGGCTACATGACACCGGCAGAGCCACATACGTGCCCGTAACCGATGACGAGGCTGTGGACGCCTTTGAATACCTTGCCCGCACTGAAGGCATCATATGTGCCGTGGAAAGCGCGCATGCGGTAGCCCAGGTCCGCAAGATTGCCAAGAATTACAGCCCTGACGAAAGCATCATAGTATGCCTTTCCGGACGCGGGGACAAGGACGTCGCAGCCATTGCCCGCTACCGCGGCGTGGACATCAAGGACTGATGCATGGGAGGAAGGTGATTATTATGACAGAGCAGAAAAAAGAGATGAAATCACAGGGGCCGGCAAGGCTGGACAACAAGCTTTCCCAAGTCTTCGCAACTCCCAACCATAAGGCGTTCATTCCTTTCATAACGGCAGGGGACCCCACGCCGGATGCCACAGTATCCTTCATTCTCAAGATGTTTGACGCCGGAGCGGATCTTGTAGAGATTGGCATACCGTTCTCAGACCCCACGGCGGAAGGTGTCGTAATCCAGGAGGCAAGTCTCCGCGCCTTGAAAGGCGGCATGACGACGGACAAGGCCTTTGAGATAGTGGAAAAGGTCCGTGAGAAGACAGATAAGCCCCTCGTCTTCATGACCTACATAAACCCCGTGTTCCATTACGGATATGACGCGTTCTTTGCAAGATGCGAGAAGCTTGGCATAGACGGCATAGTGGTTCCGGACGTTCCCTTTGAAGAGCGTGAGGAAGTATTAGGCCCTGCAAACGCGCACAATATAAGCCTTATTTCCATGATATCCCCTACATCAGAGAGCAGAATCCAGAGCATAGCCAAGGAGGCGGAAGGGTACATTTACGTAGTCTCCTCCATGGGAGTCACCGGCATGCGCGGGCAGATAACCACAGACATAGGAGCAATGGTACAAAGCATCCGTGCGGTCACAGACGTTCCCTGCGCCGTAGGCTTCGGCATCTCCAATCCGGAGCAGGCCGCCAGAATGGCCGCTGCCTCAGACGGAGCCATCGTAGGCAGCGCAGTGGTCAACATCATAGCAAAGTACGGGGCCGAGGCCGGAGACAAAGTGGCAGATTTCGTCCGCTCCATGAAGGCCGCCATATCGGCCCTTCCCAAAGACATCTGAGCCGCTTGTCTTACCCGCAAAATCAAACAGCATGCAACCGGTCCCAGCAATTGCTGAGGCCGTTTTTTATTTGGCTTGTCTGCAATCCGAATAGCTGGATTCAGGGTGTCAGAACGAGAGAATTATACTGACAGAATATCAACACTGTTCATTATTCATGTCAAAAAACGTCAAAATCAAGGTTAAATTCATGTCAAAAAACGTCAAAAATCATGCCGAAAACTTGATATCTTATACTGTAACGGATCCCCCAAGGGCACCTGCATTCTTATTGTCCAACCCTCTCACAGCAGCTAATCATACAAAATATGGCAACACAAAAATATGCGTATAAAACATACGCATATCAGTTAACAAAACAATATTGTTTTGCTATAATATAAGCAAAGAGAGCGATATGAGACCTAGAGAGGTACTCCAGATTTTGCGTAAAGACGGCTGGTATGTGGTTAACAATGTTGGAGCCTATATATAGCTGAAGCATCCTAAAAAAGGTAAAGTGACAGTTTCCAATCATGGCAACGATATACCAGTCGGTACTCTCCGTAGTATTTGGAAACAGGCAGGTACAAACCCTAAAGATATAAACAACAAGTAGTATTAGCATAGGAAGGTGGATTATGAAAAAGGTATCATATATTGCAATTTTTGAACCAGGCAGTGATGGGTATTCGGTTTATTTTCCGGATCTTCCCGGCTGTACAAGTTACGGGAAAAACTTTGAAGAAGCTCAGAGGGAAGCGAAGGAAGCTTTGGGTTTGCATTTATATGGCATGGAAAAATCTGGTGAAGAAATACCAGCCCCCAGTGATAAAGTTGAACCTTTCCCTGGCACAGCGGAAGGCTATCTTGTGTCTATTGTTACGGTATTCCCTGAACTGGTTAGAATTGAACTTGACAACAGAAGGATAAGAACCAATGTCACTATTCCTGCATGGCTTAAAGGAGCAGCTGAAAAGAAAGGTGCAAACTTTTCTCAGTTGCTTGAAGCTGCATTGCTTGAATTTATAGAGGCATAGCCGGCAGCACTTGTCACATCGGTACCATGCAGGATATTAATCAGCCAATGATTTTAGCCCCCCTTTTGCACAGTGCGGATGGAGAGCCTTCTCCGAGGGGGCTAG